>CADBDE010000001.1:0-243560 GCA_902793375.1 uncultured Erysipelotrichaceae bacterium
TTTTTTCGTAGAACTTATCTAATAACTTATCTAAAAAAATCCAATTAAATAAATCAAAATATTGCGAACTATTTATTATCACTAATCATTTTCTTTTTAAATGTAATAATTGACAAGAAAATAACTGTTATGAAATAAATTAAAAATACTATTATATGAAGAAGTGTTAAATTACTAAAATCATTATGTAACGTTCCTTGAATTATAATTAAACACGCTTCAAATGGTAATGATTTACATATAACTTCAAATACTCCACCCATTACTTCTTTAGAAAAATACATGCCACTTGTAAAGCATACTAATTGAACAACTATACTTCCTAATCCACCTGTTCCTTTTTCACTAACTAAACTACCTATTAATATACCTAATGATATAAAGAAAATAGAAATAATCATTGATACTAATATAGTTGGTATTATACTAATTGTAAATTCTAACCCCATAGCAATTGCAGTTATAAAGAATAAAACATTTTGAATTAGTACTATAGGTAGTAATGATAATATATATCCTAAAATATAGTCACTTGATTTCATTGGAGAAGTTCCAAGTCTAATTAATAACGAAGAAGTTCTATCCTTTGCAATTAATGTAGCAGTAAACATTGTAATAAATGAAAATCCAAATAGAATTATAGACGGTGTGAAGTTTTCTAATCTATAATTTTCTGCAGGAATATTAAATTGTTGAAATATAAATAATAAGAATAATGGTAATACAATTTCGAAAATTAAGCTTAATGGATCTCTTATTAATTCTTTAAAATTTCTTTTAGCAAAATTAATCATTCTCATTATAATTCACCTCCAGTTGCAATAGATACAAAAGCATCTTCAAAGTTTTTAGCTTTAGTCTTTTTTATTAACTCCTGTGAAGTTCCAATATCTATTAACTTACCATTTGCCATTATGCCAATTCTATCTGATAAACTTTCTGCTTCTTCCATATAATGAGTTGTTAAAATAATTGTTATTTTACCCTTTAATGAATTAATAATTTTCCATAGTTCTTTTCTTGCTATAACATCTAATCCTAATGTTGGTTCATCTAAAAATAATATTTTTGGATCATTTATCAAACTTATTGCAATAGATACTTTTCTTTGCCATCCACCAGATAGAGTTTTTGATTTTTTGTTTAAAACTTCATCAAGTTTAAATTGTTTAATAAGTTCATCAATCTTTTTTTCTTTATCTTTTATTTGATATACCCCAGCCATAAATTCCAAATTTTCTTTTACTGTTAAATTTGGAGCAATGGCAGTTTCTTGTGGTGATACATTTAAGATTTCTTTTATTTTAAATACGTCTTTTTTCATATTCATATTTTCTATTATTATCTCACCAGAAGTTGGAAGTATTAAACCCGATAACATCTTAATTGTAGTTGTTTTTCCAGCTCCATTTACTCCTAAAAGTGCAAATAGTTCTCCTTGTTTAATATTTAAATCTATTTCATTTACTGCAATTTTATCTTTAAACTTTTTAGTTAATTTCTTTGTTTCAATAGAATACATATTATTTATTATCTGGCATTATTTTATCCATAGTATCTTCTAATACTTCAGATTTAACAATAGCCATTCCTTTCTTCACTTATTATTCTTAAAAGTAAACACATTATGAGATTGTAATATATTTATTTTACAATCCAAAAAAAATGTTCCAAATTGATAAAAAAACTTATCTAAAGCTTATCTAGAAGCCTTTTTTTATGAAAAATTACCTAAAAATTGTAAGTAGCAAAAAGCTCGCAAGTCCTTTATTTATAAGGCTTTGCGAGCTTATTTGCCACAACACTGTTTATACTTGCGTCCACTCCCACATGGAATTTAATTGCATATTTTCTGCGATAATCTTCCTAATTATGTCCTTATTCTTCATATATTGTGCTATATTTTCCACTTTTTAACCAATATAGTTATCTAAAAAGGTATCTAATAATCTATTTTAATAATTTTTCAAATGCATTAGCATTTAAGATTGTATTTGAAACAAATTTTCCTTTATAAAAGTTAGCCCAGTTATTAAATACACATGGAGCATTTTTTGCTTTCTCTAATGAATCTATTTTTATGAAGTTCAATTTAATTCCTTTGTCTTTAGCATAGTCAGATAATTCTTTTGGACATTCATTTGAATAGTAAATAGTAAAATCTTGGCTATCGATTTCCATCTTACGAGCTGTATCGCTAAACTTAGGAGTTTCTTTATCATCAAATTGTAATGCCATTAATTCATAGTCGTTAATTGTATCTACTACCTTAAATCCATAATGTTCAAAGAATTTCTTATCTCCAATAAATGGTTTTTTCTTTTGTGTAACTATTGTACAAACTCCACTCATTTTTTTCTTTTTAGCATCTTCAATAGCATATTCTAATAATTCTTTACCAATACCTTTTCCTTTAAAACTGACTGCTACCCATAAACAATAAATATGCATATAGTTTTTACCATTGATAGGAACCCAAGCTGTTTCTATTGGTTCGTATTCAATAAAGATTTTACCTCTAGCATTTAGTTTTCTAAATACATGACCATCTTTTAATTTATTTTTAATCCATTCTTTCTTTTTATCTACACCGTCTTGATGTTTAGGATCTCCAATTGCACAACAAATATGTTCTTCATCAATGTTCTTTTCATCTAAATTAATATACTCATTCATTTATATTACACCTCTATATTCATTATATCAAAAAAAAGACCCATTTGGGTCTTTTCATTTACTATTTTAGGGTATCTAAAAGGTATCTAATTCACGATTTTTCACTTTTCTTCATTCATCAATCTTCTAAAGCCCTTGATATTACTTACTTTCCATGGCACTGCTTATATTTCTTTCCTGAGCCACATGGAATTTAATTGCATATTTTTTGCCATAATCTTCCTAATTATGTCCTAATTATTCATATATTGTGCAATATTTTTCACTTTTTAGGCAATATAGTTATCTAAAAAGGTATCTAAAATACGATTATTTATTCAAAAAAAGCCCATTAATATGGACTTTTAAAAAAACTATTATTACCTACTTTTAATATAATTTTTCAAATGTAATTTTACTATTACTAATCTTACTATTGTCATAGTTTAATTTTAGCCTATATTGAATACTGTATCCTTCGCTTAATGCTTGACTATCTTGATATAAATCAGATAATTGCATTGAGAAAGCGTTTACAAAGCCATTTTTATCACTATCATCTTGCATATTTTGATAGAATTCAATGCTTGAATCTTTAATACTATAGTATCCACCTGCCACTTGATTATATGACATAGAAGTTGCTTCAACTAACGAGAAGAATCCATTGTTTTTATCGTCAGTAGAGAATAAAGTTAAAGTATATTCTCCTATAGAGTTTTTACCCATATAAATTGAATATGTTCCAATTCTTTCACCATTATTAATTAAATCTACAACTTTAGTATCATTTGTTGTTTGTTCAATAGGATTACTTTCATTTTTTTCCTCTGTTGTAGTATTCTCTTTAGCAGTTAGTTTATCTTTATTAACAAAAATAAAAGTTCCCATTCCTACACATGCTAGTAATAAAATAACTACAAGTACGATTAATCCTACATTACTCTTTTTCTTTTCTTCCATTTTAATTACTCCTTTCTATTTTTACATTTTAATTATACAATAATTTAACTTTAATGTATAGATATGTACGATTATATTTCCAAAAAAAAAAGACCTTGATTGGTCTTTTTCAGGGTATCTAAAAGGTATCTAATTCACGTTTTTTCACGTTTCTTCACTTTTAGATTTTCGCAAACCGTTGATATTACTTACTTTCCGCAGCACTGCTTATATTTCTTTCCTGAGCCGCATGGACATGGGTCATTTCTTCCGACTTTTGTTTTCTTTGCTTTTTTTGCAACTGCATCTTTTCCATCATTGGCAATCTTATTTTTTGATACTTCTTTTCTTTCAATATTTTGTTTTACTTCTGCTCTTAATAAGAATGTTGATACTTCTTTATTAATCTTTTCATTCATTTCATCAAACATTTGGAATCCTTCAGTAGTATATGCAGTTAAAGGATCGTTTTGTGCATAACTTCTTAAGTGAATTCCTTCTCTTAAATGAGACATTGTATTAATATGTTCTGTCCAGTATTTATCAATGATATTTAATGTAATTACTTTTTCAAACTCATCACTTATTTCTTTTGGAACAATCTTAATTTTGTTTTCATATTCTTCAACGATATGATTATATATTAAATCTACTATTTCATCTTCAGTTTTATGATAAAGTATTTTTGAATCAATATCCTTCTTTAGTAGTCTTTCATTTACTTCTCCTACTATTTCATCAATATCATGTTCACTTAATTTAGGTTCAACAGCTAAATGCTTATCAATTATGTTATATATATAATCCTTCATTATTTGAAGAATAGTTTCGTGTATTGAATCATTATCAAGTATTTCATTTCTTCTTCCATACATGATTTCTCTTTGATTATTCATAACATCATCATATTGAAGAAGTTGTTTTCTTATATCAAAGTTATTACCTTCAACTCTTGCTTGTGCACTTGTTAAAGCTTTAGAAAACATTTTACTTTGTATTGGTTGATCTTCTGCAAGTTTTAATGAAAGCATAACTCTTTTAATTCTATCACTTCCAAAACGAACCATTAATTCATCTTCCATAGAAACGAAGAATTGAGTGTATCCTGGATCTCCTTGTCTTCCTGATCTTCCTCTTAACTGATTATCGATACGACGTGATTCATGTCTTTCTGTTCCAAACACACATAAACCACCAAGCTCTTTAACACCTTCTCCAAGTTTAATATCAGTTCCACGTCCTGCCATATTTGTAGCAATTGTAACAGATCCTTTTTCTCCTGCTTTTGCAATTATTTCAGCTTCTCTTGCATGGTTCTTAGCATTTAAAACTTCATGAGGAATATGTCTTCTACTTAATAATCCATCAATTAATTCATTTGTCTCAATTGCGATTGTTCCAACAAGAACTGGTTGACCTGCTTTATGTCTTCTTTCAATTGCATCAATTAAAGCTTTATATTTTCCAGCTTGAGTTGAATATATTAAATCTGGTTCATCATCTCTTATAACAGGTTTATTAGTTGGAATAGATATAACATACATATTATAAATATTTCTAAATTCTTCTTCTTCAGTTTTTGCTGTTCCTGTCATACCAGAAATCTTTTTATACATTCTAAATAAGTTTTGGAATGTAATTGTAGCAAGAGTTTTAGTTTCTTGATTTATTTTAACTCCTTCTTTTGCCTCAACAGCTTGATGAAGACCATCACTCCATGCACGTCCTTTCATTAAACGTCCAGTAAATTGGTCTACGATAACAATTTCTCCATCTTGTACAACATAGTCGACGTCAAGTTTCATACTATAATTTGCTTTTAAAGCTTGATTAATAAAATGTACAAGTGATGTTTGTTCTAGATCATAAAGATTATCAACTTTAAAGTGTTTTTCAGCTTTTTTAACACCTTCTTCAGTTAATGTAACTCCCTTAGTTTTTTCATCATAAAGATAGTCATCATTTTCTTTTAATTTTTTAACAAAACTATCAGCATCCATATATAATGAAGCACTTTTCATTTCTCCACCAGAAATAATTAATGGAGTTCTTGCTTCATCAATTAAAACTGAGTCAGCTTCATCAATAATTACAAAATTTAATCCACGTTGTACTCTATTCTCTTTTCTTACAACCATGTTATCTCTTAGATAATCAAATCCAAGTTCATTATTTGTTGAATACATAATATCACAATCATATACTTCTTTTTTTTCACTTGGTGATAAACTTCTTAAGTTAGTTCCAACAGTTAATCCTAAAAACTTATGAATAGAACCCATCCAATTAGCATCACGATCTGCTAAATATTCATTAACTGTAATTATATGAACTCCTTCACCAGTCAATGCATTTAAATATGATGGCATTGTAGCAACTAGTGTTTTTCCTTCACCTGTTTTCATTTCGGCAATATTACCATAATGAAGTGCAATACCACCAATAATTTGTACTCTAAATGGTTTTAATCCAATAACTCTATATGCTGCTTCTCTAACAGTAGCAAATGCTTCAGGTAAAATATCATCTAATGTTTCTCCTTTTGCCAATCTATCTTTGAATTCCTGAGTTTTTGCTTGTAATTCTTTATCTGATTTTTTTTGATATTCTTCATCTAAAGCTTCTACCTTATCTGCTAAAGCACCAAACTTTTTTAATTCTTTATATTCATGATCAAATAATTTTTTTAATATGCCCATATTATCATCTCCATAATAGATATTGTATCAAATAATGGTTAATTTTAAAAGAAAAAAAGCATTTTTCAATGCTTTTATGCAAATATTCTTTCTTCTTCGTCTTTTATACTTAAGAATGAAAAGATTGCATCTATAACACATAGTATTATAATTCCAATTATAAATAACAAACTAAATTCATACGCACATCTTATACTTGTATAATCATTAAATGTGTCAATAGAGAATGTCTTAATTATCCATGTAATTCCAAAGAATACAAAGTTTACTAAAAAAATGTATCCTATTACTCTATTCTCTGTTCTAAACTTATGAAGGCCAGTATATCCAAGTAATAAAGTAATTAATATATGATTATTCTTATTTACTTTTTCTTCATCTAGTAAATCTACATTTAATTGATTTATTTTTAATAAAGCAAGTTTTTGAAGTACTAATACAACACCAGCTGCTATTAATAATATAATAGATATTATCATATAATTATTACTAAAAAATTCATATATTTCATTTGGGAAATTAGTACAACTATATTTAGAACTTTCTCCTAACTCAACAAACGAACTACTACAGTCAAGTATAAATACTGAATGTACAAGTGCATATAATATAAATAAGCTTAATATTCCAATTAAAATTTTATTATAATTTTTAATTTTTTCTCTTAATAATACAAATTCTTTTTTTTCTTTTTTCATTTTTCCCCCATTTAGCATTATTCAGATTCTATAATACCATAGTTTCCTTCATTTCTTTTGTAAACTACTGCAACATTATTAGTTTCAGCATCTTTAAATATAAAGAATTGATGTTCCAATAATTCCATTTGAAGAATTGCTTCTTCTTCACTCATTGGTTTAACCTCGACTTTTTTCCTTTTTACAATCTTATCTTCATTTTCTTCTTCAACTTTTTCAATAGATTCAAGCATAAAGTCTTTAGAGAATATTTCTTTCATTTTTTTTGATTGTAATTTTGTTTTATTCTTTCTTATTTGTCTTTCTAATTTATCTACAACAACATCTATTGCTGCATATAAATCATCTCTTGTTTCCTCTGCTCTTAAAATAATTGTTTTTAATGGTATAGTTACTTCAACTTTTTGATGTCTTCCTTTAACATTTACCATTACCGTCGCTCTAACATTTTCAGAATCTCCTAAATATTTCTCGATTCTTCCTAATTTTTCTTGTGCATAATCTTGAATTGATTTTGTGACTTTAATTTTGTCACCACGTACATAAATTTCCATATTGTGCCTCCTTAACCATATATTACCACAAAATTATAAAAAAAACTACCTATTTAATGGTAGTTGTTTCTTTTAAAACATTTACATCAAGTGCTTGATAACCTTTTGTAGTTTCTAATAATTTGAATTCTACAAATTGACCCTCACTTAATGATTTATAACCATCTTGGTTAATTGCTGAATAATGAACAAAGACATCTTCATTTTCTTTATAATCTATAAAGCCATATCCTTTTTCATTATTAAACCATTTTACTCTTCCTTTCACTTCTACTAGCTCCTCTCTTTACTTATTTACTTATTAAAATGTGCACTCGTTTATAATACCATTAAAGAACTAGTATTTTTATAAAAATCTATTAATTGTAGTATTTATTACTTTTTTTGTCGAAATGTTTACTATAAGTATTACTTCTTATTAGATATTATAGAACAGATACTTTTCTTATTTTCTCTTGAGATATCAAAGGAAGTAATTCCGTTTTTAAGAGTAATCTTATTCTCATTAAGATCATATTCTACTACTTTATCTCCATTAATAATACAACTTCTATTAATCTTAATAAATCTATCATCTAACCTTTTACAAACATCTTTCAATGTTTCAGATGCATAAAAGCTTCCTAAAGATGATTTTATAATACACTTTTTACTATCTTTTTCTTTAGTAATCATTTCTATATTTCTAAAATCTAATTTTTTTATTATTCTATTTTGCTCAAAAGTTAAACAATTATCTCTATTATCATAATATTTTTTTATATGTATTAAATCTTCTTTTAATGTTTTTTCATAGAAACAATCTTTAATAATACAATCAAAAAGAAATAGTTTTTTACCAATATATTCGTTTTTGATTTCACTATGTTTTGTTACTAATATTATGATTGAATTCCAATCATCTAATTCACTTCTAATATATTCGGAAAATTCTATTCCTAATCTCTTTAAACCATCATTTAATATATATACTTTAAAACCCTTAATAGAATTTATTTTTTCTTTAAAATTATCTTTGATGCTAAACAAGTGGTATTTAACTTCAATATCAAAGTTCATCATATAATTCTCTATAATTGTTTTTGTTTTTACTGCATCATTATACTCATCACTTATTATATAATTTATCATGTTATTTCCTTTCTAATTCTTTTTATTTATTATGTGTTTTTTTTCCTCAAATTCTTTTACTTTATTTTCTACCTTATCAGATATTATGCTTGTATGAAGTATTAACCATATTACTATAAAAAGTAATAATAAATATAAAATTATACCAAAATATGGATCTTTTAAAACATATAGAATAGATGCAATAGAAAATAATATATCAATTGCATATATTACTAATACAGTTCTTCTTTGTGAATGTGTCATCTTCAAAAACTGATGATGAAGATGTTCTTTATCTGCTTCAAAAATAGGTTTCCCTTTCAATTTTCTTCTTATAATTGCAAATATTGTATCAAGTATTGGAACTGCAAGTATTAATATTGGAACTAATAAAGAAGTTAAAAATGTTCCTTTGTATCCTAGAAGTGAGATTATTGCTATTATAAATCCCATAAATGCAGATCCTGCTTCTCCTGCAAATAGTTTAGCCGGATAAAAATTATGAACTAAAAATCCAAGAGTTGCACCTAGCATAATAAAGGCAAGGGTAATTTCAATAGTTTGAACTCTTCCTTGAAAGAAAGCAATTATTCCAATTGTTAAGTAAAAGATTGATGATATTCCAGAACTTAGTCCATCTAATCCATCTATCAATCTAATTACATTAGTACATCCCAAAATAAAGAATAATGTTATGGGATATGATAATATTCCAAATTCAATAGTTGTCCCAAACAAAGATATTTCTGTTAATAATATTTGACCATAAAAAACAATAGTAGAAGCTGCTATAAGTTGTCCAACCAGTTCATATTTTGCAGGTATTGTTTTAATATCATCAATTATTCCATACATAATAATAATAAAACTACCAATTAATATTGAATTCATTTGAATACTTTGTATTCCAAATAACATATATCCTAATAAAAATCCAATAAATATTCCTAAACCACCTAATTTTGGAATTGGCCTTTTATGTACTCTTCTATTATCTGTTGGTACATCAATAGCTCCTATATGTTCTGCAATTTTAATTGTAAATGGCATTATTAAGGCAGTAAAGACAAATGTAGTTATTACCATTAAAAAAATTTGATCTAAATAATCATTAAACATTATCAATCACCACTAAAAATATTATAGTAAAATTTACAATAAAATAAAAGCATTTTATATGCTTTTTAATTTTAAATACTTTTGTTTTGTTGCTTCTCCACCATTAATATGTCTTATTTTTATGTGATAATTAAAAACATCTTCTACTTGTTTATACAAACTAAAATCAATTTCTTTTAATCTATCTTTCATATCCTTATGAACTGTACTTTTACTTACATTAAATAATAATGCAGTTTTTCTAACTGTTTTTTTTTGTTTAATAATATATTTGCTTTCTTCTAATACCCTATTAATAATACTTTTATTCATATTTAATCATCCTCAATTAATAATATTTATAAAAATAATTAATATGAATTAAAAAAACTAAAGATTATAAATCTTTAGTATTCTTTCCAATTATAGATTTTGGGTTTTCAACTTTACCATCTTTAATTATTTCAAAATGAAGATTAGATCCGTTTGGAGATATTTTTGATACACCTGATGTTGCAATTTCAGTGCCACTTGTGATAGTATCTCCAACTTTAACTTTTACATCTTTAACCATTTGATATACACATACAATTTTATCATTTGTTACTTCAACAACATTTCCAAGTAATTCATTTTCATATATCTTAGTTACTTCGCCATCAATTATAGATATTACTTTAAAATCTTTATCTGATGTATAAGTTATTCCAGTATTTTGCAAATAAGTATTATCAAATTGAATAATAGATTTTTCTTGATTTTCTTTATCTCCTTTATAATCATAATATCCAATTTGTTCTTCTACATTCTCTCCTTCGTATGGGTTAAGTACAAATGTCTCTACTTCATCAATAACTGGAATATAATTTGAATTATCATCTACTATGTTTATATCTTTTACTTTTTCTTCTTCAGGCTTATCTTTATATAAAGAACTTGCAGTATACATCATTAGCAACAACAATAAAACTAAGTATAAAACAGGAAGTACAAATGGTTTTAAAACTAATCTTTTTTTCATTATTTTCACCTCTAGATATATTGTTATCTAAAAATGAAAAAAATATACATTAATTTGAAAACGCTAAATATAAATCATAAAAACAGTTTGTAACTAAGTAAATAATTGATATTGTTAAAAAAAAGTAAAACACTCTTGCTTGTAAAATTCTATTTTTTTTAAATATTTGATTTATATTAATTGAATCCATTGACCATATTACAAATATTCCAACAATTAAATACATTATAAATTTAATTTTCATTTTATTCTCCAGACTCTAACTCTTTTATTTTATTAACACGTCTTGTATGTCTTTCTGCATTTGAAAATGATGTGTTTATAAATGTGTTTACTATTTCAAATAGTGTATTTAATTCAGAATTATATCCTAAACATAAAACATTAGAATCATTATCTAGTCTTGTATAATAGGCATCCTCTACACTAACACATCTAGCTGCTCTTATACCCTTTATTTTATTTGCAGCTATGCTCATGCCAATTCCAGTACCACATATTAAAATTCCAATTGATCCAGGATTATTAATTACATTTAAAGATATCTCTTTTGCAAAATCTACATAATCATCAGCATCAGAATGTTCAATTCTACTTTCTATAATTTCATGGTTCTTGTTTTTTAAGTATTCGACAATATTTTTTTCAACTTCTATTCCCCTATGATCTGTTCCAATAAATATCTTCATATAAACACCTCTTATTTATTATACCATATGATTCTAATTTTTATTTTTTTTAACAAAAAAAATACCATTATTGGTATTCTTATGCATTTTCTTCTTGAGTGAATCCATACTTTTTGTTGAATTTATCAACTCTTCCTGTATGAGTTTTTCTTGATTGTTGATTAGTATAGAATGGATGACATTTAGAACAAACTTCAACAGATATTTCTTCTTTAGTAGATTCTACTTCAAAAGTTTCTCCACAAGCACATGTTACTTTTGCTTTCTTATAATCTGGATGTATACCTTTTTTCATTTTCTCTCTCCTCTCGCCATGATCAATGTCATAGATAATTGATAGGAATTATTCCTCTAATAATTTGTTTTGAGTAAGTCTTTTTTTTCTATATTGTGCAGTTTTTAAAGCAATATATGCTGGAATAGTTCCAGGAACAAATAATAAAGCAAATATCCCTGCTACTTTCATACCCTTTCTATTCATAAAACTCAACTCCTCAAACGCTAATAATATACACTCTTTTTGTTATTTTGTCAACTATTCTATTTTTTCAATTATTTTTTTAGATATAATTTCATATCCTTTTTTACTAGGATGAATATCTAAAGGATTAGGTAGTACATCTGATTCCTTCTCAATTTCATCAAATATATCCACATACACTACATTTAACTCTTCACAAATATTTTCTATTAAATTATCATAATATTTTATAACCTCATCTATAGTATCCTTATACAAAACTAATCTAGGTAGTGGATTATAGTACCCAGTAACAATTATTTGATTTTTAGCATATTGTTTTATTAGTATCAATAATTCTTTAAAATTATTAGCAATTATATCTGCATTTTTTTTTACGCTCTTAATATCTAATAGTTTTACTGGAATATCATCCATTGACATTCCTTTAATAAAATCATTTGCTCCTACTGTTAAAGTAACTAAATCAGATTCTCTTAACATTTGTTTTAAATAATACTTCTTGTTATCTATTTGAATTTCTTTATTGTTATCTATATCTCTTTTAACATCATCTATAGTATACCCTGATTTAGCATATTTCTTAGTATAAAAGTACAAATTATCGTTTTTCTTTAAATAATCTGCTACAAAATCTGGATAGCCATAATCAACATCATGATATGGAGTATATCCTTCTGCAATTGAATCACCTAAGGGAATGTAAGTTATTTTACTATTTTGATTTATAAAAATACTATAAGTAAAAAATACAATTAATAAGGATATTATAAATACAATTAATTTAATATGTTTCTTCATTAAATCACCTATAGTGAATTATATTTCTTCAATTTTGATTTTAGCACCTACATCAGTTAGTTTTTCAACAATTCCTTCATATCCTCTTAGAATATGTTCAATGTTAGTAATCGTTGTAGTTCCTTCTGCTACAAGTGCAGCTGCTACCATTGCTGCTCCAGCTCTTAAATCTGTTGCTTTTACTTCACAGCCAACAAGTTTATTTGGGCCAACAAATGTAGCAATCATCCCATTTTTTTCTGTTTTCATTCCCATTTTTTCAAGTTCAGGTAAATGCATAAATCTATTTTCCCATATTGTTTCTTGTACAATAAGTTTTCCATTACACTTTGATGCAAGAACAGAAAAAGGTTGTTGTAAATCAGTTGGAAATCCTGGATAACCAAGAGTTTTTATTCTAGAAGGTTTGTATTCATCTTTACTACTAACAATTATAGAATCACTTTCAATTTTTAACGGCACTCCCATTTCTTGTAATTTAGAAGTTAAAGCTTCAATATGCTCTGGTATTATATTATAGATATTTAAATCTTTACCTATTAGAGCACCAATAATAACATATGTTCCTGCTTCTATTCTATCTGGAATTACTTCATGAAAACATCCATGTAGTTTTTCTACACCTGTAATTCTTATTTCTGAAGTACCAGCACCAGTTATTCTAGCTCCCATATTGTTTAAATATGTTGCAATATTTACAATTTCTGGTTCTTTAGCAGCATTATCAATAATAGTTTTTCCTTTAGCAAGAACTGCTGCAAGCATTATATTAATTGTTGCACCAACAGATGCAATATCCAAATAAATATTTGCGCCATTCAATTCTTTAGCATCAACAATATACTTTTCGCCTTCATTTGTAATAGTAGCACCCAAAGATTCAAATCCTTTTAAATGTAAGTCAATTGGTCTTGCACCAATTGAACAACCACCTGGTAAATATATTTCTACATGTTTTTTCTTTCCTAATAATGCTCCCATAAAATAATAAGAAGCTCTTAATTTACTAGTAAATTCCTTAGGTATTACCTTATTTTCAATCTTTTCAGGACTAATAACAACACTTTCTGAAGCACGCCTTACATCTGCTCCTAAGTATTCAAGCATTTCACATAATACATCAGTATCCGTTATTTCAGGAACATTACAAATTGTAACATCACTATCTGCAAGTAATGATGCAGGAATAAGAGCAACAGAGCTGTTTTTTGCCCCGCTTATTTTTATTGTACCAGAAAGAGTATTTCCTCCTTCTATCTTCATAACTTTCATAAGTTCACCGCCTATAGTATTTTATTTTAATAAATAAAAACTGTTCTCATCTAATTCAATTTTACCATATCAAAAAAACTAGTCAATAAATTAAGTAAAAGAAAGATAAAGTTATTAAAAAAATTATTCCTATCAATTCTGCAATAAAGCCAATTTTATTATGTATATAATATCCTATAGACAAACCAACATAAGTAAAAAGAAAACTAATAATCATAAAAAATGTAACTATAATCAAATAATTACAATTAAATACATCTAAACATATTCCTGTTACAAAGCTATCAATACTAACAGTTAATGAAAAAAGTAAAATATCCTTAAAACTTTTTATAGCGGTTATTTCTTTTTCTCTAAATAAAGAAAAAATAATATCCATAGAAATTGTTAAAAAAATAATTCCAATAAATGATTTTTCATTAATTGGAATAATATTAAATAATAATTCACCAAAAACATTTCCTAAAAGAGGCATAAAAAAATGAAATAAACCTACAAAAAAACTAATTAATAATATTTTATTTTTATTAATATTCATCATTCCATAACTTAATGATAAAGAAAAAGTATCCATACTTAAACTAATGGAAACAATAATAATAGTTAAAAAAATAAACATAGTATCACCAGTTAATACTATGTTTTATTATTAGTCTTTATAATTACAAATAATTATCAATAATATCTTTTATAAAACTTCTATATTCAATTTCATCAATATCATTATCAATAGAACATAATGGTGGATATAATACACACCAATAATTTGGTCCAAGTCCTTTTCCTAATGTTACAACTAAAGACTCATATAATCCACTATCATATTGAATACCATTAAATACTTTTTCTGGAAAATAATTCATCCCAAATTTAATAGAATAATCAATATTACTACCTAATTCTTTTAAACTTTTATCCACAAAACTGTTGATAAAATCTAAATTATTATCAATTCTATTTCTTACATCATTAATAGTTGTAACATCATTTAACAATATATTAAGCTCACCATTTAACTTATCTTTTAATTTTTCTTTAATAATTACATCCTTATCATTATTACTATTTGCTATTACTCTTACTCTTATTGCTTCATTTGGAATTATTATGTATTCTTCTTTATTATTATAGATTAATACAATAGACATTATTATTCCAAGAAGTATTAATACTTTTTTCAATATTATCACCATATTAATTATGATATTAAATCTATATTATTATTCAATCATTATAATATGTATAAAAAAATAATAGAAAAAACTATTATTCTTTATTTGTTATAAAAATCATTCTATCTCTATTAGATAAATCTTTTTTACATGTTATTTCTATGTTTTCTAAGTATTTATTAGCTATATTAATTACATCATCTTTTTGATTTGCTCCAATTTCAAAAGCAATTAAGTATTTATCATTTAAAAATTTTTTTATATCCTTTAAAATCCTCTCATAATAATCTAAACCATCAGGTCCTCCAAAAAGAGCTAAATGAGGTTCATTATTTCTAACTATATCTTCAATTTCTTCATCATCTCTAATATAAGGAGGATTACTTATAATACAATCAAATTTTTCATTAATATTATTGAATAGATCACTTTCAATTATTTTACTTTCAAGAAACAAATCGTTCTTGTTTTTTTCAGCAACGATTAGGGCTTCTTTACTAATATCAGACATATATATATTAGCATCATTAATTCTACTTTTTATAGCTAATCCAATAGCACCACTACCACAACACAAATCTAATACCTTAGGTTTTTCAAACATACTATTAAGATATTTAATTGTATTGTCAACTAATTCTTCTGTCTCAAATCGTGGTATTAATACATTTTCATCAATATATAATGGCAAACCATAAAAATCTACGCTATTTGTAATATATTGAATTGGTCTATCATTTATTTTTTTATCTAATAATTCTTTATATTTATTTTCTTGTTCTAAAGTTAGAAAGTCATGTAAATGATTAATTAAATCTAGTGTATCTATACTAGTTACATTAGATAATAGCATTTTAGCATCAATTGAATGAACATATTTTTTTCCATATACAATGGCTTCTTCAATTGTCATTTTATTCACCTGCTAAAATTCTTCTTTGATCTTCTGTAATTAAAGCCTCTATAATTGGCTCTAATTCACCTTCCATAACTCTATCAAGTTGCATTAAAGTAAATCCAATTCTATGATCAGTTACTCTATTTTGTGGATAGTTATAAGTTCTAATCTTTTCAGATCTATCACCTGTTCCTATCTTACTTCTTCTTTCAGCACCCTCTTTTTCTTCTTTTTCTTGTAATTTCATATTATATAATCTTGTTTTCAAAGTATTTAGGGCCATCTCTTTGTTTTGAGTTTGGCTTCTACCAACTTGGCAGTAAACAATAGTTCCTGTTGGAATATGAGTTACACGTACTGCTGAGTCAGTAGTGTTAACGCCTTGTCCACCTGCTCCACTTGATCTAGTTATATCTATTCTTACTTCATTCATATCAAGTTCAAAATCAAACTCTTCTGCTTCAGGCATTGCAATTACTGTTGCAGTTGAGGTATGTACTCTTCCTTGGGTTTCAGTAACTGGAACTCTTTGCACACGATGAGCTCCACTTTCATATTTCATTTTAGAATAAACATTATCACCTTTTATCATAAAACTAACTAAGGTAAATCCACCACCTTCAGAATATTCTTCAGTTATTGGCTCAACTTTCCATCCTTGCTTTTCAGCATATTTAAGATACATCCTATAAAGATCTCCAGCAAAAATATTTGCTTCGTCTCCCCCAGCTGCACCACGAATTTCAACAATTACGTTCTTTCCATCATTAGGATCTTTAGGTATTAATAGGATTTCTATTTTATGTTCTAATTCTATCTTTCTAGATTCTAATCCTTCTAATTCTTCTTTTGCAAATTCACCCATTTCTGGATCCTTAGCCATTTCTTTTGCAGCATCAATGTCCTCTAAAACCTTCTTATATTCTT
The DNA here is from genome assembly GCA_902793375.1 of uncultured Erysipelotrichaceae bacterium. Taxonomy (GTDB): domain Bacteria; phylum Bacillota_I; class Bacilli_A; order RF39; family UBA660; genus RUG13868. The sequence goes on from CADBDE010000001.1 coordinate 17,021, forward strand.
CATAAGTATTTACTGTTTCTTCTAAATCCTTTGATTCTTTAGATAATTCTCTTGTTTTTTTAATATCTTTTAAAACTTCTGGATTTAAAAGTTCTTCATTTAATTCTTCATATCTTTTTTTAATTATTTCTAATCTTTCAATCATAATCTCATCTCTTTTTCTATCGCTATTATATCAAATAAATTAAGTAAAAAAAAGAGCATTATTGCTCTAAATCTAACTCTTCTTCGTCAAGTACTACTAAATCTTTAAGATCATCATCACCATCATCGAAATCATCTTCGTCAGATATTTGACTATCAAAGTCTTCTTCATCAACACTCATTTCAATTTTTTCTTCTTCTTCTTGTTCTTCTTCATCTTCTTCATCTTCTTGATCTTGAGCCTTTAATACTTTATCAGAAGTATGTCTTTTTCTTAAATCCCATTTTCCATCTTCTAGTAACAAGAAATTTTTATCAGTTGATAATGAAGTATAATACTCACTTATCTTCTTATCTACAGTAGATTTAGGAAGTCCTAGAAGTGACACAATCTTTTCAAATAATTTAAGAGTATTCATTGCACCCTTTTCTTCTAATATCATAGAAGTTATTTCTTTATATGATAATAATTCTAATTCTTCTTTTTTCATTTTATCTATACTCATAATAAAACTCCTCCAAGTTGAGTCATATAAGAAAATACTCAAATAAACTTATATCACTATTTATATTTAAAATCAATATGTATTTTTACATTTTTTCTGGAACATTAATTCCCATTATATCTAAAAGCATCATATTAGTATTATAAACTATATTAGAAAGCACTAACCAAGATTCCTTTAAATCTTTATTTTCACAAGTTAATATTTTGTTTTCAGAATAAAATTTATTATATGTACTAGTTAATTTATAGATATATTCTGCAACTTCATTTAGTGATTTAGCTTCATATGATCTATTTAATACATTAGGAAGTTGTAATAGTGTTAATATAACATCTTTATCAGAATTATTATTAATTATATTAAAATTATTATAATCTATTCCTTCTTGTTTAGCTTTTTTTAAAAGTGATCTAATTCTTATTGTTGAATATAGCAAATAAGGTCCTGTTTTTCCGTCTAAATCAGAGAATTTTGCTGGATCAAATATATAATCAGTTGCTCTAAAAGGAAGTAAATCTGCATATTTTAATGCTGCTAAAGCAATTGTTTCAGATGTTTCTTCACGTTTTTCTTCTTCAACTATATTTTCATTTAATCTTTTTCTACATTCTACTTTAATTAAGTCAATTAATTCATCTAGTGGCATTACTCCACCAGTTCTTGTTTTAAATGGTTTTCCATCTGTACCATTCATTGTTCCAAAACCATAAAACCCAAGTTTTATATTATCATTTACAATGCCGGATTTATATGCAGCACGAAATACTTGAGTGAAATGAAGTTCTTGTCTTATATCTGTTGTATACCATATTTCATCCAAATTAAATCTTTTTAATCTTCCATATATTGTAGCTAAATCTGTTGTAGCATAAAGATATGCTCCATCACTTTTTTGAAGAAGAATTGGTGGCATTTCTTTGTCATCAGAATCTTCTTTAACATCCATTACAGTAGCACCTTCACTAATATATGTTAAACCTTTGTCTCCTAATATCTTTAACACTTCTGGAATATATTGAAAGCTATCGCTTTCACCTTCCCATAGATCAAATTTTGCATTTAATCTATCGTATGTCTTTTTAATATCTTTTTTAGATAATTCAGATACTTTATTCCATAGTGTACTATATCCTATGTGATTATTTTGAATTTGATAAGTTATTTGTCTAGCTTCATTTAAAAAATCTTCATCTTCTTTACTTCTTGAAGATGCAGTTGGATAAATAACTTTTAAATCTTCTTCTGTAATTGGGAGTTCAAAGTCTTCTCCATTATATCCTTCTTTAAAGCATGGTAAGTCTGGATACATAATACTCATTTGTAATACAACAAGTCCGGCTTGAAGACCGAAATCTCCTAGATGTACATCAGATATTGTTTTTACTCCTAAAACTTTAGCTAGTCTATTTAAAGCTTCTCCTATATTTGCACTTCTTAAGTGTCCAACATGAAGTGCCTTCGCAACATTTGCTCCACCATAATCTAACAAAATAGTTTTACTTTCAACTTTATCAACATTATTGTTAATATCATCTTTAATATTATTAATAAAATTAATTAAAGCTTTATCACTTAAAGAAATATTAATAAAACCTGCGCCTGCTATATTAACATTAACAAAGTTATCATTATTATCCAATTCACTTTTAATATCATTAGCAATTTCAACTGGATTTTTATGATACATTTTAGCAAGTTTCATTGCATCATTTACTTGAAATTGTCCTAAATCAGGTCTATTAGATAAAGATAATGTAATATCTGTTTCATACCCTTTTTTATTTACAATATCATTGATTTCTTTTTCTAAGTATTTAAATGTAGACATAGTTACACCTCTTTTTCCAAAATAAACTCTATTTCATTATTATCAATTTTATATAAATAATAGAATCTATTACTAGTTATTTCTTCCTTTATTAATATAAAATTAATATTAAAAGCTTTTTCTTTTGATTTAATTATAATTTCTTTATTAAAAAAATCAACAATAACTGTATTATTTAGTCCAGTTTTTGTAATTCTTTTGATTTTTTTATCAAATATAAAACTTTCATTTTGATAATTAAATTCAATTAAATCTTTATACTCCTTAGCATTCCCTTCATAAGAATAAGGATCCTCATCATTATTAATTATAACTTTGATATTTATTAAATTCACTATACCACAACCTCAAATAATATATGATTATAACATACTTTTATACTTTTTTATACATAATTTCTATTATATTATTCACAATAAAAATAGATTGGAATGATTAGATGAAATATTTAAAAAAAATACTAAAATATAGTTTCGTTTTTTGTATATTAATTATTATAATTAGTTTTATTTATTTTGGATATTCAAAATTATCAGTAAAAGTTGAAATAAAAAATACTAATAATATTTCATTATATGATAAAAATGGAGAGGTTTTCTTTGTAGGAAATGGTACTAATGCATGGATTGATTTAGATAATATTTCTAAATATTTGATTGATGCCACTATATCTACTGAAGACAAAAACTTTTATAAACATAATGGATTTGATATACCAAGAATTTTAAAAGCAAGTTGGAGAAATATAGTAAATAGAAAAAAACTTGAAGGAGCATCAACCATTTCTCAACAATATGTAAAAAATTTATTTCTAGATTTTGATAAAACATGGAATAGAAAATGGAATGAAATGTGGTTAACTTTAAATATTGAGATGCATTATAGTAAAGATGAAATATTAGAAGGATATTTAAATTCAATTAATTATGGGCATGGAATGTATGGTATAGAAAATGCTTCTCAATTTTATTTTGGCAAAAGCGCAAAAGATTTGGATCTTGCAGAAGCTAGTCTTTTAGTAGGTATTCCAAAATCACCATCTAATTATTCCCCAATTGTTAATTTTAATCTTGCTAAACAAAGACAAGAAATGGTTTTAAATCTAATGGTAAAAAATGAATATATTACTGAAGAAGAAAAAGAAAATGCCTTAAATGAAGAATTAAACATTATTGGTAAAAAAAATAATATAAGTCTATCTACTATAATGTATTATCAAGATGCAGTATATAAAGAATTAGAAGATATTAATATACCTAAATCATTTTTAGAAACTGGTGGATTAAAAATATATACTGATTTTGATATTGAAGCTCAAAAAATTCTTGAAGATAAAATTAATAAAAACCTAGAAAACAATCAAGAATTACAAACAAATGCTATTATGGAAGACCCAAATACAGGAAGAATTATTGCCTTAGTAGGAGGAAGAGATTACTCAACATCTCAGTATAATAGAGCTATTTCTTCTTATAGACAAATAGGCTCTGCTATGAAACCTATTCTATATTATTTAGCACTTGAAAATGGATTTACTTCTTCTACTTGTTTTACAAGTGAAGAAACAACATTTGCTTTTGCAGATAAACAATACTATAGTCCTAAAAACGCCGGAAATGTATATGGTAACAAACCAATTTCTCTTGCTGCTGCTATTTCCTATTCAGATAATATTTATGCTGTTAAAACTATTTTGTTTTTAGGAGAAGAAGCATTAGTTAATATGTCTAATAGATTGGGAATAACATCAAAAATGCAAAATGTTCCATCTCTTGCTCTTGGTACTAGTGAAATAAATAATATTGAATTAATAGGAGCATATTCTACTTTTGCTAATCTTGGGTATAAAATCAAACCACATTTTATTAAAAAAATAGAAAGTAATAATGGAAATATATTATATGAAGCAAATGAAGAAAAAGAAGCAATTTTAAATCCAAGTTTAGTATATATTTTAAATAATTTATTAACAAATACATATGATTCAACTTTTATTGATTATAATTATCCAACCATTATAGGAATAGCAAATAAATTATCAAGAAAATATTCAATTAAATCAGGAACAACAGCAACAGATTCATGGACAGTAGGATATACTCCAGATTTAGTTATGTCAGTATGGATTGGATATGATGATAACAAAGAAATATCAAATAAAGATTATATGTATACAAAAAATATATTTGCAGATACTATGGAAGAATATTTAAAAGATAAAGAAGAAAGTTGGTATCAAATTCCAAATAACGTTGTTGGAGTATTGGTGGATCCTATAAGTGGACTACCAATCGATGAAAATTCACAAAAGAAAAAGATTCTGTACTATCTAAAAGGTACAGAACCCACAAACACACAATCAGTATTTGATGAAATCACAGAATAAAGATTTCAACTTCTTCTCCAGTTTTAGCAAATGACCCATTACCATCATCAGTATCTAAATGAAGTTCCAAAGTAAAACTTGGATCTTCTTTTATATAAACATCTTCGAAAACTGTATGTTTTTCACCATCAATTCTTGCACATACTTTTTCTATTCCGACTAATCCTAATTCTTGTCTTTGTTGTGGATTAATATGTAAATGTCTATTTGCTATAATACAACATGGTTTTGTTACTTCACCAGCTGGACCTACAATAGTTATCATTTCAGCACCATCTAAATCTCCGCTATTTCTCATTGGAGGATTTAGTCCTAGAGCAAAACTATCTGTTTTAGATACTTCAACTTGAGTATAACTTCTAAGTGGACCTAATAATCTTACATTATCAATCGTTCTCTTTTCAGTTTTAATAGATACTTTTTTATCACTAGAAAACTGACCAGGTTGAACTAACTCTTTTACAACACCAAGAGGTTCATCACCAAAAAGCGTTTTATAATCTTCTTCTGTTAAATGAACATGTTTGTTTGAAATTCCTAAAATTACTTTCATATAATCACCTTCATTATAAATTATAACATCAAATTAATTACTTTTAATAAATATTTAAAGGATACTAGTATATTTTGACATTATTTGATATAATTTATATATAATTAGAGGTGATTCATATGATTTTTTATATTGTACTTATAGTTATTGGTATTATTTTTTTAATATTATTTTCATTGCTTATTATTAATTCAATTAAATTAAAAAGTTTAAATCTAAAAATTATTGAAGCTGAAAAAAATATTACAGATGTTTTAAAAGAAAAATATGAATTACTTGTAAATATAAATAATATAATGAAAACAAAAGACAAAGAAGATTTTCTAAAAGATATTGAACTAATAGAAGTTGATAAAATAAGTAATTTTGAATTGAATAATCATTTAACAAAATATGATAAAACAATAACTGAATTAATTGAATATAACAAAGAAATTATATTTGATGAAGAAGAACAAGAAGAATTTGAAAAATTAAGAAAAACTGATTTAAACCGATTAGCAATTGAGAAGTATTATAATGATAATGCAACTATAATGAATAAGTTAATTAATATATTTCCTGCTTCAATTATTGCTAAGTTTAAAAATTATAAAGAAAAAGAAATATTTTCAAATAAAAAAGAAGAGATATTTGAAATACTTAAAAAGTAAATCAAATATCTTTTATTTTCCAATCAATCGGTTTAATATTATTCTTTATTAAAAATTCATTTGTTTTAGAAAATGGCTTACTTCCAAAAAAGCCTCTATAAGCAGAAAGTGGTGATGGATGAGCAGATTCTATAATAAGATGTTTTTTATTAGTGATTAGTTTTCTTTTGCTTCTAGCATCACTTCCCCAAAGAATAAATACAACAGGGGATTCTTTTAAATTAATTTTTTTTATTACTTCATCAGTAAATATTTCCCAGCCACATCCAAAATGAGATCTTGGAGTGTCTTTTACAACTGTGAGGGTAGAATTGAGTAATAATACACCTTGCTCTGCCCATGAAACTAAACTACCGTGATTTGGTGGATTTATCCCTAAATCATTTTTTAATTCAGAAAATATATTTATTAAAGATGGAGGTTTTTGAATTCCAATTTTCACAGAAAAAGATAACCCCTCAGCTTCATTTTCTCCATGATAAGGATCTTGACCCAAAATAACAACTTTTACTTTATCATAACTTGTTTTTGTAAATGCATTAAATATTTCTGACATTTTTGGATATATAGTTTTACTATTATATTCATTAATAATAAATTCTTTTAATTTTATAAAATAATCTTTTTTATATTCATCATTTAATAAAAAATCCCAATCATTACCTATCATTATTATCATCTTCTTTCAAATATGATCTTATCTTAATAAGTGAATAAATATTTATAATTGTTAATATTGATGTTGAAATATCCACTATCGCCCATAAATTTGATGGATTAATAAAACCACTTAATACAATTATTATTATAGCAATAATTTTTATTATTGTATTATTTTTATTATTAAATAAATAATAATATGAAATATTACTATAATAAAATGATGTAATAATTGTTGAAAAAGCAAAAAGTGTAATTATTATAGAAGATACAACTGGACCATAATATCCAAAATGGTAAGTAAATGCATAATTTATTATTTCAATTCCATTTATATTACTTAATTCTATAAAACTATAATTGGTAGTCAATATAATTATTGCTGAAATGGTACAAATAATTAAAGATATATAATACATTCCAATAGCTTGATAAAAAAATTCCTGTTTATAATCATTTCCGTTTGATAAAGCTACTACCATTGAGGTTGAACCCATTCCAATTTCGTTTGAAAAAATTGCTCTTTGAAACCCAATTATTAAAGGAGAAAAAATTATTGACCTTATCTTAAAAGCATCTTTTATAATACTAATAATAATATCAGGTAATTCATTTAAATGTTTATAACAAACATATATCCCAATTAATAAATATAATAGACCCATTAGTGGTACAAGTAATGAAGTTATATTTGAAATCCTTTGTATATTATTGTTAATTGAATAGTATACAATAAGAATCATAAAAAAAATTATTAAAATCTTATTGATATTGAAAGTGTTACTAATGGAAATTATTATACTATTTGATTGAATTAAAATAAAAGCAAATAAATATGTAAATAAAAGTAAAATTAAATAAAAATAGGATATATGTTTTCTTTTTAATAATCTTTTTATATATATATAAGGACCACCAATGCAATAATTATTATTTTTTTCTCTATATAAAATTCCTGTTTTTGTTTCTAAATAAGTAAATATTGTTAACAAAAATGTGGATATCCAAATCCAAAACAAAGTGCCTTTTCCACCTAATATTATTGATAAAGCAATTCCAGAAATTGATCCAACACCTATTTTGCTGGCTAAAGATAAATTCAATATTTTTAAGTTATTTGAATTAAATTGCTTAACATTTTTTAACATTTTAAATGGTGTAAATTTATAATAAAATATTAAAAAAATAGAACTAAATATCAAAATAAATGTTGTAACAATCCATAAAAGAGAACTAAAAATAGATAACATGCCATCACCATTAAATTATATAAAAATAAAAAGTTGCTTATGCAACTTTATTTATGATATTCTTCATTATTTATTATTTTAAATGCTCTATATATTTGCTCTAATAATATTATTCTAAATAATTGATGAGGAAAAGTCATTTTAGAAAAAGATAATTTATAGTTAGACAATGATTTAATTGATTCACTTAATCCAAAAGATCCTCCAATTATAAAAGTAATATTGCTATTTGTTATAAGAGTATCCTCAATTTTTTTTGAAAAATCTATGGAACTTAATTCTTTTCCTTCTATTTCTAAAGTAATAATATAATCTTTTGAATTAATATTCTTTAATATTTTTTCTTCTTCTTTTTTTAATACTACTTTTTTATCAGATAATCCAATATCTTCTAGTTCTATTACTTTTAATTCAGAATATTTTGATATTCTTTTTTCATACTCTTTGATAGCATCAGTAAAAAACTTTTCTTTAATTTTTCCAACACATATTATCTTTATCATTATATTTCCACCATTTCTGTATCTATATGTTGTTTTGCAATTATTATTTTTTTCTTATAATTAATATTACTTATTTCTTCTTTTACTTGTTCTAATGCTAAATCCTCTGTATTATTATTCTCACTGATATGTGCTAATATAATACATTTAGTTTTGTTACCTATGGATTTACTAAGAAATCTTCCTGTATATTTATTTGATAAATGACCTCTATCGCTTATTACTCTTTGTTTTAGTATATATGGATATGGTCCATCCATAAGCATCTTTTCATCATGATTAGATTCTATTATATAAGCATCTAAATTATTTAATTTATCGTAGTACTTTCTATTTATATATCCTGTATCTGTTAAATATAGAATTTTAGATTTATTATCACTAATAATAAATCCAAATGCTGGAACATCATGAGATGCATTTATCAATTCTATATCTAAATCGCCAATCGTTAATACTGGTTCTTCAATAATTACTATATAATCACTTGGTATTATTTTTTTTATTTCTGAGTATAATTCTTCTTTAATAAAAACAGGTATTTTTAATTTTTTTATAACAGAAGAAAGTCCTCCCACGTGGTCACTATGTGTGTGACTAATCAAAATCCCATCAAGTGAACTAGGATCAACATCTATAGATTCAAGAGTAGATTTAATTCTATTAAAGTTAACTCCTGCATCTATTAATACTCTAGTATTATTAGATTCTATAAATGTTGAATTCCCTTTTGATCCACTTGCAATTACTTTAATTCTCATGTTTAAAAGAAATCCATTGGATTATAGTAAATTCCACCTCTATCAGGGAAACCAACTGCTATACCAAAGTGAAGATGCGTTCCTGTTGCATTACCTGTATGACCCATTGTACCAATTACTTCACCCATTGATACAGTTTGTCCTTCAGTAACATATACATCTTCTAAGTGAGCATATATAGTATAAAAACCATTGTTATGATTTATTACAATATAGTTTCCATTTGGCCATGGTCTAGAATTATTCGCAACTTCTACTGTTCCGTTATTAGCTGCATAAATTGGTGATCCCCATCCAGAACATGATATATCTACTGCATTATGATGTTTTCCCCAACGCCATCCAAATGGACTTGTTACACATGATGGTTCAGATGCAGGCCAACGCCATAATCCAACATTTCCTACATTTGGTACTACTTTATTTCCTTTTACAATTATTTTAGGTATTGCTTGTTTTATAATTTCCCTTTTAGTAACTACTACTGATACTATATCTCCATTTTGCTTTTGAACTTTTTTTGTAATTCTAGATAATCCATTTACTCCCTCTTGTTTAACATTTTCATAACCCACCAAGATTGAATCATCATATTCAACTTTTGTTTCAAAAGCATCTTCTTGCATTTCAACGATATGATCTTCCTCTATCAGTGAGAATTGTGGATTAATTAAACCTAAATTTACTTTTTGTCCTTCATATAACAAATTGTTTTCACTTGTAAGTTCAGGATTAGCAATCAAAAATTCATTTACAGATAATTTATTTTTATATGCAATTTCTTTTATTGAATCTCCTGCAGCAACAACATATTCTTTTTGTTTATCTAATGTACCAAATAGTAAGTATCTATTCAATTCTTCATAATCAGTAAATATATTTTCTTCTGCTGATATTCTTCCACTAGAAATAGTAATTTGATTCTTTATATAAATATCCTCTATTAAAGACCCAACATCTTTTATTTCTTGCTGAGTTTTATTTATAAAGTTGTTGTAATCATTTTCTGGGATAAATATATTTATTGTATTCTTTAACGCTTTTGTAAAAACATCTTTATCAATTACATATATTTTCTTATCTGGTTGGATTATTTTAGATCCATCAACATCTGATACTGACTCTAATCCCTTTATTGTTATAATATAACCACTAATTGTAAATGGGGATATTCCCTTGATTTTTTCATATATATCTTTTTCTGTAGATATTTTTTTGCCATATGTTACTTCTTTAACAATATCTAAATCATTTGGTAAAAAAACTTTTTCAACATTATATTTTTCTTTTAATTCATACTGCTCTTTATCAATATAATCTTCTAACAACTCTTTATTCTTTATATATCCTATTGTTTCACCTTTTAAATATATATGGTATAACTCAACTGGCTTAGTAGCTTTTTGATATCCTACTAAAAAAATTGTAGAACTAATTAGTAATGATAAGAGAACATATAGTATATTCTTTTTACTCATTAGCCTCTCCTTTATTCTCTTCAAATACTGAGAAGAATTTAGAAATATCTCTCTTAAATCTTAATGGAATTGTTCCTGTTGCACCATTACGATGTTTTGCGATAATAAATTCCAAATCACTTATTTGATCATTAGTAGATAATTCTTTTTTGTAATAATCCTCTCTATATAAAAATGCAACTATATCGGCATCTTGTTCAATTGATCCTGATTCTCTTAAGTCACTTAATATTGGTCTTGGATTTTCTTTTCTTTGTTCAGCAGAACGGGATAATTGAGCAAGTGCAACAACTGGGATTTTTAACTCTAGAGACATAAGTTTTAAGGCTCTAGAAATATCAGATACCTCTTGTTGTCTATTTCCACCATAATTTGCTGCTGATGTTATTAACTGTAAATAGTCTATAACAACTAAATCCAATCCAGTTTCTGAATTAGCTAATCTTCTACACTTACTTCTTAATTCACCAATTGTTATTCCTGGCGTATCATCTATATAAATATTTGTATTTTCTAACTTTGCTATTGCTTCATCAACTTTATCCCATTCACCTTTTAAATTACCTGAAGCAAGTTTATATCCTTCAATATGTCCAAGACATGAGATCATTCTATTTACTAAACTTTCTCCACTCATTTCAAGGTTAAATATAGCTACTGTAGCATTTGAATTGACTGCCGCGTTTGTTGCTAGATTTAATGCCCAAGCACTTTTTCCAACAGCTGGACGCGCTGCTATTATTATCAACTGTCCTTCATGAAGTCCAGTAGTTATTTTATCTAATCTTTCCCAACCTGTTGATAATCCAGTAATTTCTCCATCAAGAGTTGATAATTTTTCTAAATTGTTTTTTGCTGAATTTACAACTTCTTTTATTGTCCTAAACTCACTAGTTCTTCTATTATTAACAACATTAAGTATTTTTCTTTCTGCTTCATCTAATATTTTATTAATATCTACAGAATTATCATACGCATCAGTTGCAATTGTTGTTGATACATCAATTAGATTTCTTTGTAATGCAGTTTGCTCGACCAATCTAATATATTGTTCAACATTAGCTGCAGTTGGGACAATATTAAAAATTTCTGTTAAATAATCTAGTCCACCAACTTCTTTTAAAATATTTCTATTTTTTAATTCCGATGTTACTGTTGTTGCATCAAGTGGAATCCCATTATTATGTAAATCTTGAAAAACAGTAAATATTTTTTTGTTATTATCATAATAAAATGATTCAGGTTGAAGTTCATCACATGCTTTTTGTAATGCAAATGTTGATAAAAACATAGATCCAAGAACAGACTGTTCTGCAATCATATTACTAGGTATTTCTTTTACTGGCATGCTAACACCTCCTATTTTTCTAGCTTAACTTTAATTACTCCAATTATATCCTTATATAATTCAATATTAACATTATGATATCCAAGTGATGATAATCCTTCGTCTAGTTCAATTTGTTTTTTATCTATTATAATTTTCTTTTTTTCTAATTCTTCTTTTATTTGTTTTGTACTAATGCTTCCAAACACTCTATCTTCTTTTCCTGTTTTAACTTTAAATACTAATTCTATTTTTGATAATTGCTCTTTTATTTTTTCAGCATCTTTTCTATTCTTTTTATCTAATTCTTGTTCTTCCTTTTTAGATTCTAAATATTGATTATAGTTTTGTTCAGTTAACTTTTTTGCATAACCATTTTTAATTAAATAGTTTTCTGCATATCCATCCTTAACGTCTTTTATTTCCCCTCTTTTTCCTTGACCTCTTAAGTCTTTAATGAATATTACTTTCATATATACTCCTTTCTAATCAAGCGTTTTAAGTATTTCTCTTAATTCTCCTTCAACTTTTTTTATTGTAACATTTTTAATATTAGCACCGGCTTCAAATTCATCTCCTCCACCATTAAAGGTTTCAAGTACTTTTCCAACATTAATCCTTCCTAATGATCTTGCACTTATACCAATACTATTATCATCCAATTTTCCAACGACAAATGATGCTTCTATTTTATCAAATAATAATAGTGTATCAGCAATCTTTGCCAAATCTTCTCTTCTATATAAAACATTTGATTTACCATTTGTAAGTGCTATTCTTTTAATTTGTTTGATATTTGTGACTACTTTTTGTCTTGCAAGATATTTCTTCAAATCTTGCTTTAATAAATATTGAACATATTGAGGATCTGCTCCTAACTTGGACAAAATATAGCTTGTTCTAAAGGTATCAGTAGTTGTTTTTATTACATAATTGTTTGTATCTAAAACTATACCTGACAATATTATAGTAGCTACTTCTTTAGATATTTCTATTTTCTCATAATCTATTAAATCAGTAATCATTTCACAAGTACTTGATGCATTTTTATCAATAATTAGCAAACCATTATTAATTGTTTGTTCATTAGTATCATGATGATCTATTACTATTACTTTTTCAAATAAATCTAACATACTTGAATCTTGTAATAAATAATCTTTATTAGCATCTACAACTATTAATAAACTCTTATTATTTATTTTAGTCTTTATTCTATTACTTCTTTTTATAACAAAGTTATCTTTCAAATTATCTAAAGCTTTCTTAACTCCATTTTCTAATCTTCTATCATTGATAACTATCGTTGCCTTTTTCCCTTTAGATTTAACATATTCATATACTCCAATTGAGGCACCTAGAGCATCAAGATCTAAATATCTATGTCCCATTATATATATGTTAAATGAATTATTAATATATTTATCTAGTTTTTCTTTATTTTCTAACAACTCCATAATACCTCCAATATCTCTTATATTATACAATATAAAAGCCAAAAAAAAAAGAAATCTAGTTGCTTTTTTTCAAATCTATGCGCTTTTTCTTAGTTTTATTATTTCCTATAAAAAAACCAACTATTAATAATAAAATGAAATACGTATGTATAATTCCATTATTTATATAAAAGTGAATTATATAAAAACTAGAAAACAATACAGTAAAAAATATAAAATTAGATATTAATTTTATAATCAAATGTTTACTATATAAAAGCCAATAGAAAAAGTTATATAATAATGAATAAAACATTCCAAGTATAAAGGAAATAATTATAGATTGAATTTGAATTTCTAAACTCATTATTTAAATAAACGATTAATTATTCCTTGATTATTTTTTTGTTTCATTGAATTTTTATACTCAATTGAATCAACATTTCCCTTTATAGATATGTTTCCTTGTACAGTATCTAATTTAATCAATTCTAAAGAATCTCCTCTTATTATAAGAATTCCCATAGTAGTATTCATAACAAATTCATTATTATCAAAATTATCTATTTTAGTTACTCCTGAAATAAATAATTTATTTCTATTAGACAAGCTTATTTCGTTATTATTAATTATTCTGTGTTCGTCATTTTTATCCATACTAGTCCTCCTAGTAGATAATATGAATTATTTTTTAATATATGAAAAAAAGCCCTAAGGCTTTTTACTATTCTTCAGCATCAGTTTCTGCTTCTTCGTATGCTTTTAGAATCTTTTCTTCGAACATTGTTCTAATCTCTTGGTTAATTGGATGAACAATATCTCTATGAACTGTTACAGTTTCTCCTTCTTCGTTTTCAACTTCTCTTGAAGTACTTGGCATAGCAATAAATAAACCATTTTTTCCTTCAATAATACGAATATTATGAATTGCAAGTCCGTTATCTATAACAACAGATGCTCTTCCTTTCATATGAGAACCTTCACGTTCTTCTCTTTTAACTTTGATTGATGTAATTTCCATCGGTTTCCTCCCCATAAAGTTCTCTAACTTTATATATTAATCGTATAATAAATTTTGCAAAAAAGCAAGAATTTATATAAAAATTTGAAGACTTTTATTGATAATATCATTATAAGTAAATGATTTAATATTAGAACTACCTGTTGTTTTTATTGTAAATATTGATTTATACGTATTTTCAATAATACCATCAAATTCTTCTATTTGGTTTCTAGAACCATTATATTTAAAATGAATTTTCTTTCCTTTGATTTTTTCTACATTACTTTTTACTATTGATTTATTCAAATTATTCACCTTTTCTAATAAAAAATGAGTATAAAAAAACATATAATCATTTTATTAAATTATATGTTTAACTATTTAATTTATTACTTATTTCTATATATGTGTCAATATTTATGTTTTCTGCTCTTACATCAATAGGTAAATTATTTTTTAATAACACTTCCTCAACTTTAAAAAAATCATAGTCTTTTAAATTGTTTTTTAATGTTTTTCTTTTTTGCTTGAAAGAGTCCTTAACTATTTTAAAAAATAATTCTTCATTTAATACTTTATTGCTTTTCTCTTTTTTAGTAAATGATAATATAATACTATCAACATTTGGTTTTGGATAAAATACATTTCTAGACACAACAAACTCTTTTTTTACATCAAAAAAGTAATTCAAGAAAACAGTGATTGATGAATATTCTCTAGTACCAACTTTTGCAGAAAATCTATCTCCAACTTCTTTTTGAACCATTAAAACCATTTTTTTTACATTAATATTTTCCTCAATTATTTTATTAATAATTGGGGTAGTAATGTAATATGGAAGATTAGCAATAACATAAATATTTTTATAAGAATAATCAGTTAAATCTTCAGATATTTTTCTATTTAAAAAGTCATCAAAAATAAAAATTATGTCATTATTACTAAATTTTTCTAATAAATGATTCTTTAAATCTATATCTATTTCGTATGCTAAAACTTTAGATTTTTTAACTAATTCTTCTGTTAATGCCCCAGCACCAGGTCCGATTTCAATTATTAAGTCTTCTTTATCTGGATTACAAATATCAACAATTTTTTTAATTATATTCTTATCTTGTAAAAAGTTTTGACCAAACTTTTTTTTAAAATTATGTGTAATCATAATTAGCTCCTTCTTCTATATTATAACATAATTATTATTAAATAAAAAAAGATAAAGAATTCTTTATCTTATTATTTCTTCTTAGTAATTTCTACAGTAATCATGTTTCTACCCATATAACCACGATCTATTCCATGTAATCCATCTTGTACAAACAAGTCCAGTCTAACATCTTTATAGCATGCACCACATGTATCTAATATTATACCTGGATATACAACACCATCTATTGTAATATTTACTTCATCATAATATTTAAAATATGTTATTCCATCTCTTATTCCAAATTGTTTTTGTAAATATGTAGTTGCAGCAGCTAATACAAGCTTACCATCGTATGTATACCATCCATATTCATTAACTCCAAAATCCCATGCACAAAATCCAGCACCTACACACTCACCTGTTCCGTACCCATCATTTGCATAGAAAGAAGTTAATCTATATTTTCTAACGGGTTCTTCCTTTGCTTTTATTACCTCAGGAATAGGTTCTGGTTCTGGAGCAGGTGGAACATATTTGTCCAACATATGTGAAGATTGAAGTGAGGAAATACCAGATACATTATAAGTAGTGATTACATTTACTTTTCCAATTCCACATAATAATGAAATAATTAGTATTACATATAGCGAATATAATGAGCAATTTCTAAATATCTTAAATGTCCTTTTATTTTTCATGTTATCACTCCTTACCCTCTATAAATCTTATAAAAAAATGATAACATAAATAACTATTTTAATCAAGTTTTATATCAAATATTTCGCTAATATTTTCGTTGATTTTTAATGATAAGTCACTAATATTAATTTTTAGATTTTTTGCTAATTCCTCAGCAATTATTGGAATATTCTTAGGTTCATTTTTTGTGCCTCTAAAAGGAGTTGGAGCAAGATATGGTGAATCTGTTTCTAAAAGTATTCTATCAATTGGTATTTCTTTAACAGTTTCTTTTAAATTAGAATTACTAAATGTTAATACTCCACCTATTCCAAAATAGCATCCTATACTTGAATACATTTTGGCATTTTCTTTATTTCCACTGAAACAGTGAATAATTCCTCTATGATTTGCTTCTTTCAAAATATCAAAAGTATCTTGAAAAGCATCTCTTGAATGAATTACAATAGGTAAATCTAATTCTTTAGCTATTTCTATTTGCTTAATAAATAATTCTTTTTGTTTTTCTTTATTATCTTTTTCCCAATGATAATCTAGACCAATTTCTCCTATTCCTACAACTTTTTTATTATTTTTTACTATTTTTTTTAATTCTTCTAAATCTAAATTTGTAGTAATATTAGCTTCACTTGGATGAAATCCTAACGTAAGAAAGATATTATTATATTTAGTAGATAATTCAAGTACTTCATCTATACTTTTTTTATCACATCCACTAACTATTAAATATTTAACTCCATTTTGTTTTGCATCTTTTATTACTTTATCTATATCATCATAATCATCTTTTGATAAATGACAATGTGAATCAATAAACATATAATCACCTCACTAATATATATAATCCTTATTAATTTATAATGTTAATTCAACAATAATTTGATCTTCTTTCAGTATATTCATCATTATCATTATCCACTAATAAATACTTCATAAATATTCCCTGACACATTCTATCCCCTTTATTAACAACATAATCTTTATTTCCTTCATTTTGAATTCTAATCCAAATGTGTCCTTCATTATCAGGATTACTATAATAATCTTTATCAATTACACCTACTTGATTACAAAATCTTACATTGTATTTAAACCCCATACTCCCCCTATCTAAAAGCAATAAAACGTCATCATCTTCCATAATACACTTAATTCCTGTAGGAATCTTTAGTATATCTCCTGGTTTTAATATATAATCATATGGGGCATGAAAATCATAACCTGCTGCATACTTAGTCTCTCTTGAAGGCAATCTAAGATTATCATATAACTCTTTATTATCTTCAATATCTTTTTTAAATTGTTCAAAACTGATCTTTTCAAACTTTCTCATAAAAACCTCCAAAAAAAACTTATCCAACGGACAAGTTACAAACTACTCTACAGTTTTATCATTTAATTTTAAATACTTATTAAAAGATTCTTTTGCCATATTTTTTAAAGAATCATCTCTAAATACAATTTGATCTTTTATTTTAGATATAATATTATTTTTAAATAATATATTAACTCTTGAATTAATTCTTTCTAATTGGTTGCTATTTTCTAATTTATATTTTTTTACAATATTAAGTGAAAAATTAGTACATATTTCCTCTTTTAATAATAGTTCTATTTTATCATTAATAAGTTCTGATTCTTTTTTTATTGTTTCAAAATAATCAACTAAATAATCATCTGTTAACATTTCATTACTAGAATTATTATTTAAATAATTTTCTTTAATTCTAATCTTTTTATTTTCTATTTCATTATTAACTAAATCATTTATTATTTTTTTCTCTCTATATAAAAATCCAAGCAAATCCTCTTTAGTATATTCAATTTTATTTTCATCAAAAAAACCTTTAAAAAATAAAAATAATTTATTAATTTCTAATGATACACAATTATCTGTTGTATTTTTTAATGCATCCAAATTTCTTTCCATTTCAAGCGTTAAACTGTTTTTAAATATTTCTTTATTTTTTTCTATAAACATTTTGTTGATATCTATATCCATATTTAACACCTTTCTTATTATATATAGATATTACCAAAAAAAAGTATTAAAGTCAATTTTACTAACTAACTATTCTCTTTTAATTTAATGGTTTCTAATAACTTTGTTAATAACAAAATATAATTTTCTTCTAGTTTTATCGTATCTAATATAATTATTAATCTATGATATTTCATCTGAAATCTAAACATTTTTGATATTTTAAACGCATCATAAAATAATGATTCTCCATCAATTTTATTAGACATTTCTTCTGAAAATACCAATTCAACAAAGTTCTTAGTTTGATGAACTTCTTCAATTTGATTTTTCTTAGCAAGGCTTTCAAACCATTCTTCATACATATATGTTATTACCTTTTCATCAAGTTTACCAAATCTATCTTCTAGTTCTTTCTTTATTTCTAATAATTTAGTATAAGAGTCTATTTCATTAATCTTTTTATGTATTTCTATTTTTAAATCAGTATCTTCTACATAACTATCATCAATATGGGTTTCTACATTTAATAAAGGTTTCTCGTCTTTAACTGGTTCTTCTTCAATAGTTTCTCCCTTTAACTTTGCTACTTCTTCATTTAATATTTTTAAATATAATTCAATTCCTATATTATCAATGAATCCAGCTTGTTCACTTCCAAGAATATCTCCAGCTCCTCTTATTGATAAATCTCTTGTTGCAATCGAAAAACCACTACCAAGTTCAGTAAATTCTTTTATAACATTTAATCTTTTTACTGCAGTTTCATTAAGAATCTTATTTTTATCATACATTAAATAAGCATATGCTATCTTATTACTTCTTCCAACTCTTCCTCTTACTTGATATAATTGACTAAGTCCAAAATAGTCAGCGTTTAATATTATTAATGTATTAACGTTTGGAATATCAATTCCAGTTTCAATAATAGTCGTACAAAGTAATATATCATATTTATGATCAATAAAATCCATCATTCTATTTTCTAAATCATCTTTTCCCATTTGACCATGTGCTATTACAATTTTAGCTTCTGGAATTAATCTTTCAAGTTCCATTTTTTTAGATTCAATAGTTTCTACTCGATTATATAAAATAAACACTTGACCATTTCTTGATAATTCTTTATAAACTGCATCTTTAATAATATGACTATTTTCTTCCATAACGTATGTTTGTACAGGATATCTATCTACTGGAGGAGTTTCAATTAAAGAAAGGCTTCTAAGTCCAGTCATAGACATTTGTAATGTTCTAGGGATTGGAGTAGCAGTAAGTGTTAAAACATCAACATTTTCTTTATACTCTTTTATTTTTTCCTTATGAACTACTCCAAATCTTTGTTCTTCGTCAATTACTAAAAGCCCTAAATCCTTTGGTTTAATATCATTACTTAGTAATCGATGAGTCCCAAATACTATATCTACTCTTTTTTCCTCTAAATCACTTATTATCTTCTTTGTTTCTTTTAAAGAAGTAAATCTATTTAAAAGAGCTATATTTACTGGATAGTTTTTAAACCTTTCTACAGCATTTTCAAATTGTTGATTTGATAGAATTGTTGTTGGGCATAAATATAAAACTTGTTTTCCATCATTTACAGCTTTAAACATTGCGCGAAATGCTACTTCAGTTTTTCCATACCCAACATCACCGCATAATAATCTATCCATTGGAGTAGATGATTCCATATCCTCTTTTATTTGTTGTGTTACATATAATTGATCTTTTGTTGGTTCATAATTAAACTCTGATTCAAACATCTCTTGTAATTCATTATCTTTACTAAATTGAAATCCTTTTTTCATTTCTCGAATTGCATATAATTTTAAAAGTTTTTCTGCAATATCTTTTACTTTGTTTTTAACTCTCAATTTAGTTTTTTGCCACTCGGTACCACCAAGTTTATTTATCTTTGGAGCAACGCCTTCTTTTCCTGTATATTTACTAATTAACTCAATTTTTTCAACTGGAATATATAATTTATCTTTTTCTAAATATAATATTTCTAAGTAATCTTTTAAATAATCACCCTGTTTTAATGTTTTAATTCCATTATAAACTCCTATGCCATGAAGACTATGAACAATATAATCCCCTATTTCTAAATTATTTATATTTTTAATCTTAGACGAATATTTAAAAGTTGTCTTATATTTTGCTTTATTAATTTTTTTATTAAATAACTCTGTTTCTGTTAACAATACAATATCATTAAATATAAAACCTTTATTTAATTCTAGGTTAATTATATTAATCCTATTTTTCATAATATTTACTGGAGTAGTAATCAAATATTTCTCATTAATGTACTTAGTAAAACTTTTTATTTGAAATTCTTTTAATGCAATTATTACAGTTATTCCTTTTAATAAACAATTAGAAATTGTTTTATTGATTAAATCAATATTTTCATTAAAATTATCAAGTTCCTTAATAGAAAAATTTGTCACATATTTTTTGTCAATTTCATCTATAATGTTATCAATTGTGTTATAGTAAATCACTTTATTAAATTTAATTTCATCTAAATTATACATGTAATTATCTGTAAAATCTTTATCTCTATCATTTCTATATTCCGTGATTTGTTCAAGCATATTTAAATATGAAGCCTTTATTTGTTTAATATTTTTAAATACTACTATTGGGTCATTCATATAATCATATAGTGAATTTATATTTCCATTTAATAATTCTTTTAAATATTTTTGATTCTTTTTTTCTGGTTCATAATAATCATTAATAATAAATTCTGTATTTGGATAAATACTACATTCATTAATATTTTCTATAGTTTTTTGTGTTTCTTCATCAAAAAATCTAATTGAATCAATTTCGTCACCAAAGAATTCAATTCTAACTGGATGTTCAAATTGAATTGGAAATATATCAATAACAAAACCACGTATTCCAATTTCACCTGTTTTTGTTACAATACTTTCTTTTTCATAGCCAAGATTATATAATTTTTCAATCAGTTCTTCACGTGGATATTCAATTCCTTTTTTTATTTTTACTATAGAATCAATATAATCTTTTTTTGTTGGTAAATATCTTAAATATCCATTTAAATGAGTAATTACAATTCTCTTATTTCCTAAAACAACACTATTTAATGTTTCTAATCTTGTAATTTTTAAATCTGGACTTGATGCAATTGATTCAGATGTTAAAAAATCATCCATAGGAAATAATGATACATTAGTAGTATATGTTGATAAATATGAAAACAACATATTTGCTTCAAATAAAGATGAAGTTACAATTAAAATACTTTTACTTTGTTCATTAAATAATTTATTTATATACAACGAAAAGAATTCGTCATTAAGTCCGACCAATCCTATTTCTTTTTCATCTTTAATTGTTATAAGATCATTAAATAGATTCATGATATCACCTAGTTTTAATTATATTTGCACATTAATTTATCAAAATCTAGTATTAAATAATCACTTAATAAGTTACTTATTTTTTCTTTCGCATTATTTATAACTTCTTTTTCATCTTTACTAAATTTGCCAAGTACATAATCTTTTGTATCTATTAATTTATTATTTGATATTCCAAATTTTAATCTTTTAAATTTTTCTGTATTTAAATTTAATGAAATATTTTTTAAGCCATTATGTCCACCGCTAGATCCATCAGGTCTTAATCTAACTTTTCCAAAATCCATATCTAAATCATCATTAATAATTAGAATATCATCAATACTTATTTTAAAATAATCTACATATTTTCTAACAACCTCACCAGATAAATTCATAAATGATAAAGGTTTAAGCAAAATTACTTTTTCATTGTTTATCGTGGTTTGTGCATATAATCCATTAAATTTTTCTTTATCAATATTTACTTTATTTTTTTTAGCAAAATAATCAATAAAAATAAATCCAATATTATGTCTTGTGTTTTCGTATTCTTTACCTGGATTTCCTAATCCAACTATCAATTTCATTTTACTATCCCCTTTCTTTAAACATTTTTTTTACTTCATCTGTATATTCACCGTCATTATTATGAACTATTAGAGGAGGCAATATTTTTAATCCTGTGTTTCCGTTTTTTCTTCCCTCTATTAAAAACATATTAGATTCTTCTCCAAATTTTGGATATATCAATCTAATTCTCTTTGGTTCAATATTGTTTTTTCTAAACTCCTCAATTACTTCTATTAAACGATCAGTTCTATGAACCATCGCAAACGTTCCATTATTATTTAAAAACTTTTTAGCTATAGAAACTATTTCAGCTAAAGTAATTTCTTTTTCATGTCTTGCTATGGTTTTTTGAATAACATCGTTTATATTTGATTTTTCATTATATTTAAAATATGGTGGATTAGTTACTATTACATCAAAAGAGTTAGGAGAAAAATAATTATCCAAATTCTTTATATTATCATTAATAATTTCTATCCTATTCTCTAACTTATTTATTTTTAATGACTCAATTGCAAGATTATATACCTCTTTTTGTAATTCTATACCATATATTTTAGCATTAGTTAAAGTAGATAATATCATTGGTATTGGTGCGTTTCCTGTTCCTAAGTCTAATATTGTTTTAGTATTTTTGTTAATTCTAACAAAATTAGGAAGCAACACGGAATCTAATGAAAAGTTAAAATAAGTATCATCTTGAACTATCTTTAGTCCATTATAATCCAATAAATCATTTATTACTTTCATTCTTTTTATATTCTACTTCCACTTGTGTTTTGTCACTTTTTTCTAAGGTAATCTTATTATTTAAAACATTAAGTGAAACCACTTTTCCTTCAATATCATTTATTTTTAATCTAGTGCCAATACTTGGATAATCCTTTTTTAATTCCGTATATATATCATCTTCATAGTTTAAACAACATAATAATCTTCCACATATTCCATTTATTTTAGTTGGATTTAAAGAGATATTTTGATTTTTTGCCATGTTTATAGATACACTATTAAAGTCATTTAAAAATAGTGAACAACATAGTATTCTTCCACAAGGACCTATTCCACCAATTTCTTTAGCTTTATCTCTTACTCCAACTTGTCTTAACTCAATTCTAGTTTTATATTGAGCTGCTAATTTTTTAGCTAACTCTCTAAAGTCAATTCTTTCATCAGCCAAAAAATTAAAAACTAATTGATTTCTATCTAATGTAAAACTACAATCAATAAATTTCATATCTAGCTTTAAAGAACTAGCTATTTTTCTTGCTTTTTCTAGTGCTTCAGCACTTAATCTTTTATTATCTTCTGCTTTTTTTCTATCTTCTTTTGTTGCTTTTCTTAATACAGGTCTTAATGGAGTTACTACTTTAGAATCAGGTAATTCAACTGTGTCAGTAACTGCAGTACATATTTGTAGACCTCTATCAGTTTCAACTACTAAATAATCGCCTTTTTTAATATCTAAATCATTCTTTAAAAAGAAATAAATTCTATTTCCTTTATCAAAACTAATTCCAATTACTTTATGCATTAACATCAACTCCTGACATAAGTATAATTAATTTATCAATTAATAATTTTATATTAGGATTATACTTTAATCTATCTATACAATTATTAATTGAATTAATTTTTCTATTCAAATCTTCTATATTATTATCTTCACATATTTTCTTAATTATATCAATTTTTTTTATAAATATATTACATTTACCACAAATTTTATAATACATAATATCGTCATATATTAATAATAAATCATTTAAAAATCTTTTTAATAAATTTCTATCAGATATATAATCATTATTATTTTTATTTTGAAACGCTATTGCTTTTTCTTTATTTTCTTCTATATTCATTACAAAGTCAAATAGTTTGTCCACATAATCATCATCATAATTACAATTATTATCTCTAATAAAAAATCTAATACTAAAACATCTAGATATAATGGTTTCAATTAAATTATTCTTGTTTTCAGTTATTAAAATAGCAACTATATTTTGTTCCGGTTCTTCCAGAAACTTTAATAATTTATTTGAAGCATAATTATTTAATTTTTCGGCATTATTTATTATATATATTCTTTTTGAATTTAATAATGATGTTGTTTTAAAACGTTCTTTTATTAATTCAATTGAATCTGCTTTTATTGTACTAGATTCTTCATCTATTATTATTAAATCGCCATTGTTAATCAAATCATTGTATGTATTATTACTATCAAATGATAATATTTTATTTATCATTATTTTAGCGAGCAATAATTTTTCACTACAATTTGTTTCAATTAAATAAGCATGATTAACCTGATTTTTTTTTATATATTTAGAAATGATAGAATCAAATTTATTTATAATTTCTTCATCCATAAAATCACCCCATATAAAATAATCGTAATACTATAACTAACAGTATTAACCCTGGTGCATCTAAAATAATTAGTATTAATAATGTATATATATTTATTGGTATCAACATATTAAATGAAACAGCAATTAAATTATATGTATACAGTATAATAAAGGATGCTATTATTTTTCTAATTAAACATCCAATTTTTTTCATAAAATCACCAGTATAATTTATGAAAAAAGAAGAAAAGTTATTCTATTTCTTTTCTATCATTTAATGCTCTTTCTAGAGTCATGGAATCTATATATTCAATGTCAGTCCCAATTGGAATACCACTTGCTATTCTTGTAACTTTAACATTCATTCCATCAAGAATTTTTCTAATATATAACGCTGTAGTTTCCCCCTCTACACTTGGCTTAACAGCTATTATAACTTCTTCAAATTTTTCATTGTGAATTCTATTTACTAATTTTTCCAGTCCAATATCATCAGGATCAATACCATCAAGCGGAGATATTAAACCATCAATAACATGGTAAACACCATTAAAACTACCAATTTTTTCAAATAGAAAAATACTTTTTGGATCCTCAATTACACACAATATTTTTTTATTTCTTAAGTCACTACTACATATATCACAAATATCTTTATCTGTAATTCCATTACATATTGAACATTTTTTAATTTTCTCTTTAGCTACTTTAATTGAATCTGCAAAAAAATTTGTATTTTCTTCATCCATATTAATAACAAAAAAAGCCATTCTTTCCGCAGATTTTTCTCCAACTCCAGGCAGCATTTTAAAACTTTCTATTAATTTTTTTAAACTATCTGGATACATTAAAATAACCCTGGCATCATATTAGTATACTTAGACATTTTCTTTTCCCTTAAATCATCAACTTTTTTAAATGCGTTATTAAGAGCAACCATAATCATATCCTCTAGTATTTCTAAATCGTCTTTTTCTAAGTTTTCTTTATTTTCAATTGTAATAGATAATACTTCTTTTCTACCATTTACTTTTACTTTTACCAGAGAACTTTCTCCTTCAAATGTAGTTTTTTCAATTTCTTCCTCTTGTTTTTGCATATCTTTTTGCATTGTTTGTGCTTGTTTCATTAAAGCTTGAATATTCATATTGTTTCCTCCTTAATCTTCAAAAAGCTCTTTTGCTTTTTCTTTTAATGAATCTTTCTTTTTTTCTTTATTTGGTTCATTTACATATTTAAATTTGTCTTTATTATTCTTATATTCAATAGTATAATTATCCCATTCTCCTTTAGATAAACATACTATTTTATATTTTATTGAAAAAATCTTATTAATTATTTTTTCTACAGTATCAATATCACTATTAATCTGATTTGCAATTCCATTTAAATTGGATATTAATATTAAATTTGTATCACTAGCAGCAACTGGTAATACATCAGATGTTAGGATTCTTGAAATATTTCCATACTTTTCATCAAAAGCTAAATCATTAATCTTTTTCCAATTATTTCTTAATTCAATAACATTATTCTTTTTTGGATTACATAACGTGTTACCTACTCTAATGTTTTTAAAATCATTTAATTCATTTTTTTCTTCTATTTTATCATTCAATATATGATATTTTTTATCATCTTTTACATCATTTTGTTCGATATTTTGTTCGATATTATTTTTTGTTGTATTATCTTTATTATTTCTAGATATTAGATTATTAATTAAAGTAATTTCAAATATTACATTTGGATTTTCTGACCTTTGCATTTTATTAATTGCTTCATCAATTTCTAATATAAGATTGCAGTACATTTTATTGTAATCTTTTGATTTAATCATCTTTGTTCTTAGATAATTTATTAGACTATTACCAAGTTTTATTAAATCTACGCCTTCATTATAATAGTTATTAATTTGATTTAAAAGATCATCAATTTTATTATTTTCAATTAAATTAATAAAATCATTTAATTCATTATCAGAGACATTACCTGATATTTCCTTAATAGTATTATCATCTATTTTATTTGAATATGAATTTGCTTTTTCTAACAATCCAATAGCATCTCTTAATCCACCATTAGAATTTTTAATTATTTCTTGTATACCTGAGTCATTAATATCTATTTTTTCTTTTTTAGATATTTCAAGTAGTTTTGTTTTCATTGATACATCATCAATTTTTTTAAATTCTAGAGTTTGGCATCTAGAAATAATAGTTAATGGTACTTTTTGTAATTCAGTAGTTGCCAAAATAAAAATTGCATGTTCAGGTGGTTCCTCTAATGTTTTTAATAGTGCATTAAAAGCGCCTGTTGATAACATATGTACCTCATCAATTATATATACCTTATATTTTAATTCTGTTGGTGTAAATGCAATTTTATTTTTCAATTCTCTAATTTCATCAACACCATTATTTGATGCAGCATCTATTTCAATTATATCAGGGCAACCAGCATTAATTGAATATAAGCAGCTATTACATTTTTCACATGGAATAGTATTATTTAAATTCTCACAATTCACTGTACGAGCAAATATTTTTGCAATTGATGTTTTTCCTGTTCCCCTTGGTCCATAAAATAAATATGCATGTGAAATATGATCATTAGATATAGCATTTTTAAGTATTTTTATTGTTACATTTTGTCCAACAATTTCATTAAAGTTCTTTGGTCTATATTTTCTATATAATGCCTGATATTTCATAATCTGTCCCCCTTATTGAAGCAACATAAATATTATATCATATTAATTATGTTTTTTATTATATTTTTCTAATTAATATTCATATATTTTTTATGTTTCACGTGTAACATACTATTTTTTTTATTAATGTTTCATGTGTAACTATTCAAAATTATTTAATATTTTGTTTCACGTGTAACAAAAGAATATTTCCCGGGAAATATTTTGATTATTTTTTTTATTATTTTTAAACAAATTATTTCCTGGGAAATATTTCCCGGGAAATAATTTATCTATTTCTTAATTCTATAAACTTGTTTTTTATTAAAATTTCACATTTTTTTATAATTTTATCATCATCTATTTGATTATATTTATAATTATGGGAAATGTTTTGATTTTTTGCTGCATATACTACTTTTTGAATTTTTGCTTCTTTTATTACTTCTGAACACATATCACATGGTTCTAATGTTGAATATAAAATACATTCATTTAATCTCCAATTATTAATTTTTTTATTTGCTTTTTCAATTGCAGTTATTTCAGCATGCTTTGTAACTATATTATCAGAATCTCTTAAATTGTGAGATTTAGAAAGAATAATATCATTTTTTATAATTACAACGCCTATTGGAATCTCATTCTTTTTATATGCTTTTAATGCTTCTTTATATGCTATATTCATATAATATCTATCATTTTTAATCATAAACACCTCAAAAAAAATGATGCACATAAGTACAAATAACATTAAGGCTGCTACATTCCTGTCCTGACCTGGTTCTGCCGTACTTATTGCATCAATGCAATTATACTATAAAACACCTTAAACTGCAAACAAAAAAAAGAAGAATTACTCTTCTTTTTGTTCGATATTTTCTATTTTTTCTGATGTATCTGTATCTTCTGTTTCTTCATCATTTTCTGATTCTTCTTTTTCAATAATTGCTGTTGCAGATACTTTTTGATTATCTTTCAAATTAATTAACCTTACACCTTGTGTATTTCTACTAAGAGTTGATATTTGTGATATTTCCATTCTTATCGTCATACCACTATCAGTAATTATAATTAAATCTTCATCTTCATATACAGTTCTTAGAGATACTAATCTACCATTTTTTTCAGTTATATTAAGAGTTTTAACTCCTTTACTTCCTCTATGTGTTAATCTATACTCATCAATTGGGGTTTTCTTTCCATAACCATTTTCAGTTACAATTAATACCTCTGCATTATTATCAACAACTTCTGCTCCAACAACATTTTCATCTTTACTTAATTCAATTCCTTTTACTCCAGAACTTCCTCTACCCATAATACGAACTTCTGTTTCATTAAATCTAACTAATTTACCATTACTTGAGCCAATTATAATTTCTTTATTACCATCAGTTTTTCTAACAGCAATTAATTCATCATCCTCTTTTAGAATAATTGCTTTCTTACCATTAGATCTAATATTATCAAATTCTTCTCTAGCTGTTCTCTTAATTAATCCTTTTTTTGTAATAAATGTTAGTAATGATTGATCGCTTTCTGCACTAATAGTTACAACAGAAGTAATTTTTTCTTCTTTTTCAAGTGGTAATAGATTAATTATTGGTAATCCTTTTGCTTGTCTTGAATATTCAGGAATTTCATATCCTTTCATTCTATATACTTTACCTAAATTACTAAACATTAGAATGTAATCATGGGTTTTCATAGATACTAATTTTTCTGGGAAATCTTCTTCATTTGTAGACATTCCCTTAATTCCAACTCCACCACGATGTTGAGTTTTAAATGTATCATTTGGAACTCTCTTTATATATCCTTTATTTGTTAATGCTATTAAAATATTTTCTACAGGAATTAATGATTCATCTTCTATATAATCTATTGCTGTCATATCAATTGATGTTCTTCTATCATCACTATATTTTCCTTTAATTTCAAGCATTTCTTTCTTAATAATATCTAGTACTTTTTGTTCAGATGCTAAGATAGATTTTAATTCTTCTATTTCTGCAAGTAGTGCTGCAAGTTCTGATTCAATTTTATCTCTTTCTAATCCAGTTAATCTTCTTAATCTTAACTCTAGAATTGCATCTGTTTGAACTTCAGTAAGGCCAAATCTACTCATTAAGTTTTCTTTTGCTTCAACATCTGTTTCAGCATTTCTAATAATTTTAACTACTTCATCAATATTATCAAGTGCTATCTTATAACCTTCTAGTATATGAACTCTTTTTTCATCTTTAGCAAGATCAAATCTAGTTCTTCTTATAATAACTTCTTTTTGAAAATCAATATATTTAGAAATAATTGATTTTAAACTTAATGTTCTTGGAGTTAATCCATCAAGCATTAATAGAATTATTCCATATGATACTTGAAAATTAGTATGTTTATATAAATTATTCAACACAACTTGTGGATTAGCATCTTTCTTAAGAGTAATTGTTATTTTTACTCCATCTTTTAAATCTGTATGGTAATCTGCTATTCCATCAATAATCTTATTATGAACAAGTTCTGCTACTTTGTTCTTTAATTCCATTGTATTTACGCCATATGGTACTTCAGTAATAACTATGTTACTATGAGTTCCATGATCTTCTATTTCTGCTTTACTACGAATAGTTATTGTTCCACGTCCAGTATCGTACGCTTGTTTGATACCAGAGTTACCTAAAATAATACCACCTGTTGGAAAATCAGGTCCTTTTATGTATTGCATTAACCCTAAAGTATCAATTTCTGGATTATCAATGTATGCAACACATCCATCAATAACTTCACCTAAGTTATGAGGAGGAATATTTGTAGCCATACCAACAGCAATTCCCATTGCACCATTTACAAGTACATTTGGAAATCTTCCAGGAAGTACCCTTGGTTCTTTTCTTGTAACATCAAAATTATCATCCATATCAACTGTATCTTTATTAATATCTCTTAATAATTCAAGTGATATTTTTGATAACCTTGATTCGGTATAACGCATGGCAGCTGCTCCATCACCTTCGATATTACCAAAGTTACCATGTCCATCAATTAACATGTATCTTGTATTAAAATCTTGAGCAAGTCTTACCATTGCTTCATAAATTGAAGAGTCACCATGTGGGTGATAATTACCCATAACTTCTCCAACTGTTTTTGCACTTTTTCTATGTGGTTTATCTGGAGTATAACCTGATTCATACATTGACCATAAAATACGTCTATGAACTGGTTTTAATCCATCACGTAAATCAGGTAGTGCACGAGAAGCAATAACACTCATTGAATATTCAAGAAAAGATGTTTTTACTTCTTCAACAATATTGTTTTCAGCTAAACTATCTCTTTCATGAAAATATCCATCAAAATTATTATCTACTTCTACTCTTTCAAGAGACTCATCGAATTCTTCTAATTCATCTTTATTATCATTTTCATTATCCATTCAACTTACCTCCCTTATATATCTAGATTTTGTACATATCCAGCATTTTCTTCAATAAATTTACGTCTAGGCTCTACTTCATCACCCATTAACTTTTCAAATATTGCATCTGCTGCTACACAATCATCAACTGTTATTTTTCTTAAAACACGCTTTTCTATGTCCATTGTAGTCTCATTTAACTCTTCAGCGTCCATTTCACCTAAACCTTTCATTCGAGCAATTTCTGCCCTATTTCTGACGTTTTCAGGTAGTGTTTTTAAATAATCTTCTAATTCTATTTCATTAAGAACATATTTTCTTGTTTTACCATGCATTATTCTAAATAATGGTGGTTGAGCTGCATAAACGTGCCCAGCCTCAACTATTGGTTTAAAGAATCTATAGAACAATGTTAATAAAAGTACTCTTATATGGGATCCATCAACATCGGCATCGGTCATTATTACAATCTTATCATATCTTAACTTAGATAAATCAAATTCTTCACCAATTCCTGTTCCAAACGCAGTTATAATTGTTCTTATTTCTTCATTAGATAATGCTCTATCTAGTCTTGCTTTTTCAACATTTAATATTTTTCCTCTTAATGGAAGTATTGCTTGAGTCATTGAATCTCTTCCTTTTTTAGCAGAACCACCTGCTGAATCTCCCTCGACTATGAAGATTTCAGAGACTTTTGGATCTTTGCTCTTACAATCTGATAATTTTCCAAAAAAGTTTGTAGTTGCAAGATCACTTTTTCTTGTTATTTCTCTTGCTTTTCTTGCTGCATTTCTAGCACGACACGCAAGCATCGCTTTACTAACTATTTCTCTTGCGTCATCTGGATTTTCAAGTAAGAATCTTTCAAAACCTTGTGAAAATACGTTATCAGCAAGTTTTCTTACCTCAGAATTACCTAATCTTCCTTTTGTTTGTCCTTCAAACTGAGGATTTGGATGCTTACATGAAATAATCATTGTAAGTCCTTCTTTAACATCATCACCAGTTAGTGGTTCATCTTTTTCTTTTAAAATATTATTTTTTCTAGCATAATTGTTAATAACTCTTGTTAAAGCACGTTTAACTCCTTCTTCATGAGTTCCACCATCATGAGTATTAATATTATTAACAAAAGAATAAATATTTTCGTTATATCCAGTGTTATATTGCATTGCGACTTCGAAGAATACTCCATCCTCTTCACCTTCAAGATGAATTATATCTTCATGCACTGGAGTTTTACCACTATTGATAAACCTTACATATTCACTAATTCCACCTTCATAAAGGAATGTTTCACCAGTTGTATCTTCATCATCTCTATCATCCCTTAGATTAATAGATAATCCTTTATTTAAGAATGCTAGTTCTCTTGATCTAACCATTAATGTATTATAATCATAAATATCAGAATCAAATATATCAGGATCTGGTTTAAAAGTAACAGTTGTTCCTGTTCTATTAGGATCACACTCATCTATTACTTTTAATGGTTCTACAGTATGTCCACCATTTTCAAATCTAACAAAATATACTTTTCCATTTTTATATACTTTAACTTCTAACCACTTTGATAAAGCATTAACAACACTTGCTCCAACACCATGAAGACCACCAGATACTTTGTATCCTCCTCCACCAAATTTACCACCTGCATGAAGTACAGTATATACTGTTTCTACTGTTGATATTCCAGTTTTTGGATGTATTTCTACTGGTATTCCACGTCCATCATCTTTTACTGTTATAGAGTTATCTTTATTAATAACAACTTCTATATTGTGACAAAAACCTGCTAAAGCTTCATCTATTGAATTGTCAACAATTTCCCATACTAAATGGTGAAGTCCTTTCAAGTCTGTTGTACCTATATACATTCCTGGTCTTTTTCTTACTGCTTCTAGTCCTTCTAATACTTGTATTGAAGAAGAATCATAGTTTTCATTTTCCATTGTCATCACTTTCCTTTTCAATAATTTTTCCTTTTATTACATTAAATATTTTTGAAGAATCAATAAATTTTTTATTTAATCCTTTAGTATCATTTGTTGTTATTATTACTTGGATATCTTCATCAATATATTTAATTAACTTATTTCTTGTTTTTATATCTAATTCACTAAATACATCATCTAAAAGTATTATTGGATTACTTCCAGTAATATTTTTAAATATTGGTATTTCAGATAATTTAAGAGATATAATAGCAACTTTTTGTTGTCCTTGTGATCCATATATTTTAATATCATCTTCCCCTATTAAAAATTTAATATCATCTCTATGAGGACCATATAAAGTCATACCATTTTCTATTTCTTTATTTAATGAATTTTTGTATTTATTTATTAGTTTTTCTTTTAAATATTCTCTATCAAAATTATCAAAATCAATATTTGTTTCATAAATAACTCTAAAATTATTTATTCCTATAATATCCTTATATATTTTTGATACATTTTCATTAATTAAATTAATAAAATTATTTCTTTCTTGATAGATATCTATTTCTCTTTCTATCAAATTTTCTGTTAAACTATCTAAATATCTATTATCAGTATTTAAATTTCCATAACACATTTTTAAGTAATTATTACGTATTTTTAGTATTTTATTAAATTCATTATATTTTTTTATATAATTTTTAGATATTTGAGATAATTCTATATTTAAGAAATTTCTTCTTTCTTGAGGTGTACCTTGAAGTATATTTATATCTTCAGGACTTACTAATATTACATTTAAATTAGTGATATAATCAGATATTTTATTTACAATATTATTATTAATTTTTACTTTTTTATCATTCTCTGATAATTCAACAGTAAGAGATTTTAAAACACCACTATCTCTTATATCCCCTTTTATCTTTAAAGATAAACTATCTTTATTAATAAGATTAGTATCATTGGTTCTATATGATTTAGTAAGTGCTAAAAAATAGATACTTTCTAATAGATTTGTTTTTCCTTGGGCATTATCTCCTATAAATATATTAATTTTTTTTGAAAATTCTACTTCTTGTTTTACTAAATTTCTATAATTCACCAGTTTAATTTTCTTTAAAATCAATTTTTAATACAAAAAATGCCCATATTCTCACCTTAACTATATTTAGTATTCCTATACACACAATATAATTATATCACAAAATAAGCCTAAAAACAAAGAAAAAGAGATTTTAATCTCTTTTTTTTGCATTTATTCTCTTAAAAATTATTGATTCAAGTTTAGTAGATCGATAAATTTGATTATCTAATGATAATTTTGATATATCAAATGTCATTTTTCTACCATTATTAAATGTTATTTCACTCTTATTATTATCAATTTTTTTTATATCAGAAATACTATTTAAATTAATCCAGCAGCAATCATCTAATAAAGATGATTTAATTGGAAAAAATATAAGTACACTACTCTCTTCTACTAATATAGGTAATTTATAACTACAATTTAGTAATTCTTTAGCAGCCTCTAACCTACCCTTATAACTACTTCCATAATATTTACAGCTTTCATCCATTACTTTGTATGCATCATTATTAATAGTATAATCATTATTTTTTTCGATTATTATTGTTTTTCCAACACTTTTAGCTATGATTGCATACGTTTCTTCGTTTATTTCATAATTATTCATATTATCCCCCTTTGTTTGAGAGATATAATATCAATAATATATATCGAAATTTGTCGAAATAAGTAAAAAATAGAATTAATATGTTCTAATTGGTACAACTAATTGAAGAAGTCCATCATCTTTAGTATTTTTAATAACAATAGGTTTAACTTCTCCTACAAATGACATCTCTATTTCTTCAGTATTTAATGCATTTAATGCCTCCATCATATATTTTGCACTGAATGCAATTGTTATTTCTTCGTCATTATTCTTAGAAATATTCATTTTCATCTCAGCTTTTCCTTTTTCATTAGAAACAGATTTGACTGTTAATAAATTATCTTTAGTTGATAAAGAAACAATATTTTTTTCTTTATCTGTTGTTAAAATACTTGCTTGTTCTATTACATTATATAATTCTTGAAGATTTGCTTTAATAATTAAATTAAATTCTTCTGGAATTGATTTAGCTGTTGGTGGATAATTTCCACTAATTAATCTAGATTGAAATAATAAATCTTCATTTTCAAATAATATTTTATTATTAAATACATGTATTTTTATTTCTTTAGAACTACTATCAAGAATTCTAGAAAATTCAATTATATTTTTTCCAGGAATAATAATATTATAATTTTCTTCAACAGATTGTGCTAATCTTATATTTTTTCTTGCTAATCTATAAGAATCTGTAGCAATACACTCTAATATATCTCCATTAATTTTAAAACTAATTCCAGTTAGTACTGGACGAGCTTCATCATTTGATGTTGCAAAAGCAGTTTCTTTAACAATATCTAATAAACTAGATGTATCAATAATAATTGATTTTTCACTTTTTTCAAGATTAACATTTGGATAATCATTTTTATTAATAACATTTAAATCATATTTAATTCTTTCATCATCAGTATATATTAATACCTTAGCATCGTCTACTACTTCTAAATTTATATTTTCATCAGGAATTACTCTAACTATTTCTAAAATATCTTTACCTTGAAGTATTACTACTCCTTCATTATCAATTTCCATATTCTTTTTTTCAACTTTAACAAACTTTTGAATAGTAATATCATTATTTGATGCTGTTAATAATAATCCTTTCTTTGTTAAATCAAATTTAATACCTGCAAGTGTTGGAATTAAATTTTTAGTTGATATTGCTTTTGATACCTTATTTAAGTTCTCCATTAAAACATTTTTCTTAATTTTTAATTTCATATTTATTACCTCTTTCTTTTATATATTTTTATTATTTTACTGTGGATATTGTTTATAAATCATTATTTTCTTATTTTATAACGATTTTATTAAATTTTTTATTAACATACTTGTTGATAAAGTGTTAATTATGTATTTCTTTTTCTAGTTTATCTATTTCATCTGCTAATGTTTTATTTTTCTTCATCTCTTGCTCTATTTTTTCACACGAATGCATAACAGTTGAATGATCTTTTCCACCAAACTCAATTCCTATTTTAGGAAATGATTCATCTGTATGTTTTCTACATAAATACATAGCAATTTGTCTTGGAAAAGCAATTGATGAGTTTCTTTTCTTTGATTTTAAGTCATCTATTGATATTTTAAAGTAATCTGCAACGATTTTCTGTATTTTACTAACATCTGTATCATCACTATATCCTAGATTTAAATAATCTTTTAACGCTTCAATTGCAAGATTTAAATCTATATCTCTACCCATCATTGTAGAATATGCAAGAAGTCTTGTTAAACTACCTTCTAGACTTCTTATATCTGTCCCTGCATTCGACGCAACATATTCTAAAACATTATTTGGAACATCTTTTTTTATATATTCTCCCTTAATCTTTCTTTTTAAAATTTCTAATTTTAATTCAAAATCAGGAGGATATATATTTACGGATAATCCCCAACCAAATCTTGTCCTTAATCTATCTTCTAACAATTTCAAATCATTTGGTGATCTATCTGATGATATAATAATTTGTTTTTCATCTTCATATAAATTTTGAAAAGTATGGAAAAATTCTTTTTGAGATTCAGTTCTTTTAGCTAAAAATTGAATATCATCTACTATTAATACATCAATTCCTCTATATTTCTTTTTAAAGTACGCTATATTATCAAAATCACTTTTATTATTATCTTTCTTAGTCATGTCAATAAAATCATTACAAAATGTTTCACTAGTTATATATAATACTTTTTTTCTACTATTATTTTCAATATAATTACCTATTGCATGCATTAAGTGAGTCTTACCTAATCCACTATTACCATATATAAATAGTGGATTATATATTGCTCCAGGATTTTCTGCAACAGCAAGAGCTGACATTTGAGCAAACTTATTACTATTTCCAACTACAAAGTTATCAAATGTATAATTCTTATTTAAATGAGATTCAAAATTAAATGAAGAATCATTATCATATATATTAATATTATTATTTGCTTCTCCGTCTTGAATTTTTAATAAATCATCTTCTATATTATGTTCAATTTCTTCTTCAATTAGAAATTCAAGTTCAACATTATCCCCTACTTCTTCAATAAATTTCGACTTAATTAAGTCATAGTAGTTATTTTTTAAATGATCTTTATGCATTGCATAAGGAACTATTATTTTTGCTACTCCATTTTTTAATTCATATAGTTCAGTATCATTAAACCAGGTCTCATAAGAAAAAGAAGCTAATTCTAACTTTATTTTACTAAGAATATTTGACCATATTTTAGAATTATCATTCATCTTATCACGCCCCTGACCGATTACAAGAAATATTTTAGACTAATTGTTTGAAAAAGAAAAGAGAATTTTATAAAATATTTTTTTCAACAAAATAATCAACAATATTACTCACAATTAAATACTTATTATATATAATAAAAATTAATTTTTCCACATTTTCCACAAATTTTTTATAACAATGTGTGAAAAAGTTATTAACAAGTATGTGAATAATGTTAAAAAGTATTATTTTTAATGTAATTATACAATATAATTTATTATTATTTTATGAATATTCCTTTATTAATTAATAATTTTATTAAATAATTAAATTTAGATAATTGACAATTGTATTATTTATTATTATAATAATTACGATTTTAGTTTGGAGGTGGAATTGTGAAAAGAACTTATCAACCAAATAATAGAAAAAAAGCTAAAAAACATGGTTTCTTTGCTCGTAAAAAGACAAAAGTATTAAATAAGAGAAGAAGTAAAGGTCGTAAAAAATTAGTTTAAAATTCCACTGAAGTCAGTGGCTTTTTTGTTTAGTGAGGTATATTATGGATAAAAAACATACTGTTAAAAAGAATATAGACTTCTCAAATATAATACATAATGGCATTTACTTTAAAAATAAATGTTATGTTATATATAATAAGGATAATAATTTAGATTATTATCGATTTGGTATTTCAGTTAGTAAAAAACTTGGAAATGCAGTTATAAGAAATAAATATAAAAGACAATTAAGATTTATTATTGATAAGTATAAAAAAAACTACCAAAATGGTACTGATTATATTATAATAATTAAGGACGGGTTTAAAGATCAAAATTTTGAATCTAAAGAAAAAGAATTCGTTTATTTAATTAATAAATTTAATAAAAAGGAGAACTAGATGAATAATAAGAAGAAAATAATATCTATTTTAGTTGCTGTTCTTGTATTAACTGGATGTGCTACTCAGTTAAAATATAATACAAAAAATCAAGAAAAGTATTATACTGAAATAGTTAAAAGTGAGAATATAAAAGGTGAAGATGAATCTGAAGAAGATTATAATAAAAGAATTGAAGAGTTAGTTAAACAAAAAATTGAAGAGAATTATGATACAAAACAAGATTCAAACACAATTACAATAAAAGAAACAGGGCAAGTATTAACAAAAAATGTATTATGTCAACCAAGTAAAGATATTCATTATTATTATGAAGAAAATCTAGATAATATAGAAAAAGATAAAAATGATAAAACAGAATTAGATAGATTTAAAGAATTACCAAAATGTGAAAATTTT
Organism: uncultured Erysipelotrichaceae bacterium; assembly: GCA_902793375.1. Classification (GTDB taxonomy): domain Bacteria; phylum Bacillota_I; class Bacilli_A; order RF39; family UBA660; genus RUG13868. The sequence goes on from CADBDE010000001.1 coordinate 55,401, forward strand.
AGTATAACAACTGGTGGTTATGAAGGAGTTTGGACAAGTATTATTATTAAACCTCTTGCATGGTTAATTATTCAACTTGGAAATATTGTTAAAAATTATGGAGTAGGTTTAATCCTTGCTAGCTTATTAATTAGATTAGCTATGTATCCAATTACAAGAAAGACTGCAATACAATCAGAATTAATGAAGAAAGCTAAACCAGAACTTGATAAATTGGAGAAAAAATATGCAGGTAAAGCTGATCAAGAATCTATGATGAAAAAATCTAGAGAAATGGCAATGATTTATAAAAAATATGATATTAAACCTATTGCTGGATGTTTATTTGCATTTTTACAAATTCCATTATTTATTGGATTTTATGAGGCAATTCAAAGAGTTCCTGCAATATTTGAAGGTAGTTTATTGGGAATTCAACTTGGTACAACACCTATTACTGGATTATCTAATGGAAATTTCTTATATTTATTGTTATCAATATTTGTAGGAGCAACAACTTATTTCTCTTTAACACTAAATTCTGCATCAAATCCTGATAATCAACAAATGAAAACAATGACTAGAGTAATGTTTATTATGATTCTTGTTATGTCTATATTTATGACTGCGGCATTAAATATGTATTGGATAACAACAAATTTATTTACAATTGTTCAAAATTTACTTGTTAAAAGAAAGAAAGAGAAGGTATAAAATATGGAGAAGTACACATTTTCTGAAAAAACAGAAGAAGAAGCATTAGAAACTGCACTAAGCGAATTAAATGTTTCTAAAGATGATATTCTTTATGAAACTAAAGAACAAAAAGGTGGATTATTTAAAGGTAAAAAGGTAGAAATAATAGTAACTAAAAAAAGTGATATTAATGATTATATTAAGGAAACAGTTAATAAAATAGTTACTGATATGGGTTTTAATGTAAAAATTGAAACTAAAGTAAGAGATGGTATATTAAATTTAACTCTTCATAGTGATAATAATAATTTATTAATTGGAAGAGATGGAAAAAATATGAATGCTCTTAGTACAGTAGTTAAACAAATAATTCAAAATGAATTAGGAATTTACTATAAATTCAATTTAGATGTTGGAGAATATAAATTAAAACAACAAAAAAATCTTGAAAGAATGGCTAAAAGAGTTGCAAGAGAAGTTGCAAAGAGTAAAGTTGAAGTTAAACTTGATCCAATGAATTCATACGAAAGAAGAATAATACATAATATTTTAAATGATGATAGATATGTATACACAGAAAGTGTTGGAGAAGAGCCAAATAGATGTGTTGTAATAAAAATTAGAAATGACTAAGGACAAAGGTCCTTTTTTTTCTATTGTAAATAATAGAAATATATGATAGTATAAATTCATAAGAAGGAGTGAAAAAAATGGTTCAAAAAAGAGATGTTGTTAAATGCGTTATATTTTCATTAATTACGTTAGGAATCTATGGTTTATATTGGGTTGCTAAGATTACAGATGATTCAAAAATTTTAGCAAAGGATGATAGTTCTTTACCATCTGGTGGAATGGTTGTATTATTAACTATAGTAACTTGCGGAATTTATGGATTTTATTGGGCATATAAAATAGGACAAATTCAATATAAAGCAGCTAAAGATCATAAGATTGAAGATGCTAAAGATAATTCAGTAATGTATTTAATAATAGAAATAGTATTTTCTATAATCAATTTAATATTAATGCAAAACGAAATTAATAAGATGGCAAAATAAAAAAGTCTATTAAGACTTTTTTTTATAGATTATTATGATAAATACAATTAAAAAAAATTTTTTACTATTTCTAGTTATTTGTACTATTATTTTTTTAATATTAGATTCAATCTTTAAATTTAATATTCATTGTATATTTAAAACATATACGGGATTCTATTGTCCAGGTTGTGGTATAACTAGAATGTTTAAATCAATGATTGTTTTTGATTTTTATCAGGCATTTAGATATAATCCATTATTATTTATTTTCACTCCATTTTTTTTCTTTTTACTAATTAACTATCTATATTGTTATTATAAGAAAAAAGAAAGTGTATTTAAAAAAATACCTAATATAGTATGGAATATATTATTATTTATTACTATTATTTATTGGATACTTAGAAATATAATTCCGTGGCTTGCACCAACTATTGTATAATTAGGACTTATGTCCTTTTTTTATTATAAAAAATATGATATAATTTCACATGTTAGGGAGTGATCTTATGAATGACATTATAGTTGCTATTTCTACATCTCTTGGAAAAGGAGCAATATCTATTATTAGATTATCTGGAGAAGGATGTATACAATTAGTGAACAATCACTTTAAAGGAAAAAATTTAACTAAAGTTGATAGTCATACAATTAACTATGGATATATTATTGATAATAGTAAAATAATAGATCAAGTTCTAATTAGTGTAATGAAAGCGCCAAAAACATACACTAGAGAAGATGTAGTAGAGATTAATTGTCATGGTGGAATAGCAGCAACTAATAAGATACTTGAACTAATGATTTTAAATGGTGCAAGACTTGCAGAACCAGGAGAATTTACTAAAAGAGCATTCTTAAATGGAAGAATTGATTTAGTAGAAGCAGAAGCAGTAATGGATTTAATTAATTCAAAGACAGAAAAAGCACGTATACAATCAGTAAACCAATTAGAAGGAAGATTAACAAATATAATTAGAAAATTTAGACAAGAATTATTAGAACTTCTTGCAAATATAGAAGTAAATATAGATTATCCAGAATATGAAGATATAGAAGTAGTAACAATTGATAATATAAAAGATAAAGTAAAAGAAATGAATACTTCATTAAATAATATTATAAAAGAAAGTGAAAATAGAAAAATAATCAAAGATGGTATTAATGTTGCGATAGTAGGACGACCTAACGTAGGAAAGAGTAGTATATTAAATAAATTACTTGGAGAAAATAAAGCTATTGTTACTGATATTGCAGGAACAACAAGAGATATAGTTGAAGGAAGTATTACATTAAATGGAATAGAATTAAATTTCATAGATACAGCAGGAATAAGAAATACAGAAGATGTTGTAGAAAAATATGGAGTAGAGAAAAGTATAGAAGAGATTAACAAAGCAGATTTAGTTATTTTTGTACTTAATAATAATGAAGAATTAACAAATGATGATATTGAGTTAATTAATAAATTAAAAAATAAAAAGTATATAACAGTTATTAATAAAAAAGATTTAGAACAAAAATTAGACATATCTAAATATGAATTAAATAATGTAATATATACTGATACTATCTCTATGGATGGAATAGAATCATTGAAAGACAAGATAATTGAGTTATTCAATTTAGAAGAAATAGAGCAAAATGATGTAGATATTTTTACTAGTACTAGACAAATAACACTTGCAAAAGAATGTTTACCGATACTTAAAGATGTAGAAGAAGGAGTTATTAATAATGTACCAGTTGATATGGTATCAATTGATATAAAAAGAATATGGACATTACTTGGTGAAATATTAGGAGAAAACTATAGTGAAGAATTAATTGATCAATTATTTAGCCAATTTTGTTTAGGAAAGTAGGAATAAAAAGGAAGAAGACAATAAAAAAATAATATATGTAAAAACAAAAAGTAAACAAAGTTCGATACCTGGATTAGGAGTAGCACTATTAATATTTATCTTTTTTTCTCTAGCTTTTTATGTTTTCATGAAATTATTATATTTATTATTTTCAGGAGCAAATGTTGAAGATAAAAGTAAGAAAGTATCAAATAATTTATTACCAGATATTTTTTCTAATAAATTATTTGTAATAATTTTTGTTATCTTATTATTATTACTTTTGGTATTAATAATAACAAAAAGTTCAAAAAATGAAAATAAACTTCTAATTGAAGTTGATAAAAATAAAGATATAAAATGTAAGAAATGTGGATGTATAAATGATATAGAAACACAGTCATGTTGTAATTGTGGATTTGGAGCAAATATATCATACTTGTGCTCAAATTGTAATGTATATAATAATATAAGTAATACAGAATGTATTAAGTGTGGTGAAAAAATAGATTTAATTGATGTAAAAAAACAAGTGAAAAAAGCAAGTTATAAAGAATTAACACCATTAATAATTAGTGGAATATTAGTATTAATTTTATTGCCTTCATCGAAATCTGATGATTTGATAATACCAATTATTTTTGTTTGTTTATTTCTAAATTATTTAATTAAATATATAAAATATTATAAAGTAATTAAAGAAATAGAAAGAATAATAACAGATAATTAATAATAACTTACTTTTGGATATGGTATTAACTGATATTAAAAGAATATGTACAATACTTGATGAGATTTATAGTGATGAATTAATTTAGTTGTTTAGGAAAGTAGGAAAATAAAATGGATAGTAATTATTTAAAAATCAAAATAGATAAGAAACCAAAAATAAAATATATTTTATTATTATTAATAATGATAACTATTATTGCAATAGATTTCTTATTTAATATTTATATTGCTAAATTTTATATATCAATTGCCTATTTCTTTTTTTTCCAATTCTTTCTTTTGTTATTTGGCGTAGATACGAGTAAATTTGATGTTTCAGACATAACTATTCCTCCAATTGTTATAGTTGTTACAATTATATTGTTAATATTTCTTATTACTCTTATAATACTGTATGTTAAAAAAAAGAAGGAAATAATACAGGTAAAAAGTGGACTAAATAAATGTATAAATTGTAATAAAGAGTTTAGTAATTTAAGTACTAAATGTCCAAATTGTGGATTTGAAAGTGATATAGAAATAACATGTGATAATTGTTATGCTATTAATAATGTTAATAGATCAAGTTGTGTTAAATGTGAAAGTAAATTTTCTAATGACTATTTAATAAATCAAATTAATAAAAAAATTACTTTTTTTGTAGTAAAATCTATTGTTTTAATTATTTCATCATTTGCATTATTTAATTATACTATTGCAATAATTATTTCACTAATTGTAGTTTGTTATTATTATAAAAAAATAAGAAAATATTTAAATATTGTAGAAATACATAAAAATGAATAAATAACTAAAAAATGGCTAAAATTAAAGAAAAATAGCCATTTTTATTATTATTCTTTTTTGCTTTTATTATTAATAAGTGATATAATTACGTTTAGCGGTGGTAGTATATGAAAATATTAAACATAGGATTAGACGTTGGCTCAACTACTGTTAAAGCAGTTGTAATGGATAATAAGAAAAATATATTATTCAGTGAGTATAGAAGACATTTTTCTAATACTAAAAAAACAATTGAAGAATTATTAAATGAAATTATAGATAAATACAATGATTGCAAGTACACTCTTTCAATGACTGGAAGTGGAGCAATAGCACTTGCAAAGTTTTTGAATGTAAATTTTATTCAAGAAGTAATAGCATGTAAAAATGCAATAAATGAATATGCAAAAGAAACTGATGTTTGTATAGAGCTTGGTGGAGAAGATGCTAAAATCATTTACTTTGATCAAACTATTGAACAAAGAATGAATGGAACATGTGCTGGAGGAACTGGATCTTTCTTAGATCAAATGGCGGTTTTATTAAACACAACTACTGAGGGATTAAATGATTTAGCAACAAAAGGTACTACAATATACCCAATTGCATCTCGTTGTGGTGTTTTTGCTAAAGCAGATGTACAACCACTTTTAAATGAAGGAGCAAAAAAAGAAGATATAGCACTTTCAATTATGCAAGCAGTAGTAAATCAAACAATAAGTGGGCTTGCTTGTGGAAAACCTATTAAAGGAAATGTATTATTCTTAGGTGGTCCACTTACATACTTAGATGCATTAAGAAAAAGATTTATAAATACATTAGATTTAAAAGAAAATGAAGTAGTAAAAACAAAAATAGATACAAAAATATTTGTTTGTATTGGAGCAGTACTAGATAAAGAAAAAAAGAAAACTATTGAATTAAAAGAATTAAAAAACTTAGTGAAAAAGTTAGATAAATTTACAGAGGAAGATTCTAATTTTCTAGAACCTTTATTTAAAAATGAAAAGGATTATAAGAAATTTCAAGATAGACATAGTAAAGCATCTATAAAAATAAGTGATATATCTAAATATAAAGGAGATGTATTTGTAGGTATAGATGCTGGAAGTACTACTTGTAAAGTAGTAGCCATAGGAAGTAAAGCAGAACTATTATATGAGAATTATCAAAGTAATAAAGGAACTCCTTTTGAAACAGTTAAATCAATGATCCTTGATTTATATGAAAAATTTCCTAAAAATGTTGTAATTAGACAAAGTGGTTCAACTGGATATGGGGAATTACTTGTTAAAACAGCATTTAATCTTGATATTAGTGAAATAGAAACAATGTCACACTATGAAGCTGCAAGTCACTTCTTAAAAGGAGTAGAAAGCATCATAGATATTGGTGGACAAGATATGAAGTATATAAGAATTAAAGATGGAGCTGTTAATTCTATTATGCTTAATGAAGCTTGTTCAAGTGGATGTGGATCATTTATAGAAACTCTGGCAAAAAGTTTAGGAATGACTGTTAATGAGTTTGTTGATTTAGCGATAAAAAGTAAAAATCCAATAGACCTTGGAAGTCGTTGTACAGTATTTATGAATAGTAAAATAAAACAAACTCAAAAAGAAGGAAGACCACTTGGGGATATATTCGCAGGTCTTTCTTATTCAGTAATTAGGAATGCTATTCAAAAAGTTATGAAAATAAGAGATATGGAAACTCTTGGAAATAAAATAGTAGTTCAAGGGGGAACTTTTTTAAATGATGCTGTATTAAAAGCATTTGAAAATATTACTGGAAAAGAAGTAATAAGACCTAATATAGCAGGACTTATGGGAGCTTATGGAATAGCACTTATTGCACTTAATAATTATAAGAAATATGACGATAAAGATATTCAAAGTTCTATGTTAACAAAAGAAGAAATCTTAAATTTAAAAGTAAAAACAACTAATACTAGGTGCCAAAGATGTGAAAACCATTGTGCATTGACTATAAATATGTTTAATGAAAAAAGATTTATTTCAGGAAATAGATGTGAACGTGGAAGTGGAAATAATGGAAGTAATACAACTCTTCCAAATATGTATTCTTGGAAATATGATAGATTATTTGATTATAAACCAATAGAAAATCCAAAAAGAGGAGAAATAGGTATTCCAAGAGTTCTTAATATGTATGAAAATTATCCTTTATGGTTTACAATTTTCACTAATCTTGGATTTAAAGTAGTAATATCTGATCACTCAAATAGAAGAATTTATGAAAGTGGAATAGAATCAATGCCAAGTGAATCAGCATGTTATCCAGCAAAACTTGTTCATGGTCATATCATGAATTTACTTAATAAAGGAATTAAAACAATATTCTATCCATGTATAATGTTTGAAACAAAAGAGTTTAAAAATTCAGATAATAATTATAACTGTCCTATAGTACAATCTTATAGTGAAGCAATTAAACTTAATGTTGAAGAATTAGAAAAAGAAAATATTAATTATATTAATCCTTTCTTACCTCTTGATAAAAAAGCACTTGTAAAAAGATTTATGGAAATACCTGAATTTAAAGAATACAATTTCAAGAAAAACGAAGTAAAAAAAGCAGTTGAGCTAGGTTTTAAGGAACAAGAAAAATTTAAAAAAGATGTACAAAAGAAGGGTGAAGAATTCTTAGATTACATTGTTAAACATAACGAAAAAGCAATTGTTTTAGCAGGAAGACCATATCATTTAGATAAGGAAGTAAATCATGGAATTGATACAATGATAAATTCTTTGGGGCTTGCTGTTTTATCTGAAGATTCAATTTGTCACTTAAGTAACATTACTTCTAAACTAAGAGTAATGAATCAATGGGAATATCATGCAAGAGTATTTAATGCATGTGATGTAGTAAGTCGTTATGATAACTTAGAACTTGTTAATTTAAATTCGTTTGGATGTGGTCTTGATGCAATAATAACAGATCAAGCAGAAGAAATATTAAGATTTAATAATAAACTATTTACTACAATAAAAATAGATGAAGTAAATAATTTAGGAACTGCAAAGATAAGAATTCGTTCTTTAATTGCTTCAATGAACAAAAGAAAACAAAATAATAATTATAGTCCGTATGAATATAAGAAAAATGTATTTAATAAACAGGATAAGAAGCATACAATTCTTTTCCCAGATTTGTCTCAATTTCATATGCCTTTACTAGGTGCAGCACTTGAAAGTTCTGGATATCATCCAGTATACTTAAAAGATACTACAGAAGAAATGATTGAAACAGGACTTAAATATGTTAATAATGATGCATGTTACCCAGCAATTATTGTTATTGGACAACTTGTTCATACATTATTAAGTGGAAAATACGATATTAATAATACTAGTGTTGTATTAACTCAAACAGGTGGAGGATGTCGTGCAACTAATTATATTGGATTAATAAGAAAAGCACTAGCTGACGCTGGACTTTCTCAAGTATCTGTAATGTCTTTAAATTTTAGTGGTCTTGAAAAAGAACAAGCATTCAAATTAAACTTATCAATTGTTAATAGACTTCTTCAAGCTGTTGCATATGGAGATTTATTAATGAAACTATTATATTCCACTAGACCATATGAAGTGAATAAAGGTGAATCATATAAGTTATATGAAGAATGGAATAAAAAATGTTGTGAATCAATTCTTCATAATAGATCAAGAGACTATAAAAAGAATGTAAGAGCAATAGTAAAAGATTTTAATAATATAAAAGTTAAATTAGAGGATTTACCTAAAGTAGGGATAGTTGGAGAAATCTTGATTAAGTATCATACTTTTGGAAATGATCATTTAGTAGATAGACTTGAAAAAGAACGAGTAGAAGTGTGTGCTCCAGAATTAATGGGATTTGTTAAATATTCAGCATATGATGGAATTGGACAAGCAAAAATATTGAAAAAAGGATATGCATATGCTTATGGATGTAAAAAATTAATTGATATAATTGGATGGTATGAAAAACCAATTGATAAAGCATTAGATGGTACTAGATTTAGAAAAAGTGTAGATATATATAAATTAGTAGATAATGTTGATGGAATAATCTCAACAGGAAATCAAACTGGAGAAGGTTGGTTTTTAACTGCAGAAATGGTTGAATTAATTAAAGAAGGAATTACTAATATAGTATGTGTTCAACCGTTTGCATGTCTTCCTAATCACATAGTTGGAAAAGCAGTTATTAAGAAAATTAGAAAATTATATCCAGAAAGTAACATTGTAGCTATAGACTATGATCCAGGAGCTAGTCATACAAATCAAATAAATAGAATTAAGCTAATGTTAACAGTAGCTAAAGAAAAGGAATAGAAATATTTCTTTTTTTTTCTTATAATATGTTGTATAATACAATAGATTTTGGAAGTGATATTATGTATGATGTAATAGTTATTGGTGGAGGACATGCTGGATGTGAAGCATCACTTGCTAGTGCAAGACTAGGTAAAAAAACTCTACTTATTACAGGAAAAATTAAGAATATTGCAGATATGCCATGCAATCCATCTATAGGAGGACCAGCTAAAGGTATTATTGTTAGAGAAATAGACGCTTTAGGTGGAGAAATGGCTAAGAATATAGATAAGAGTTTTCTTCAAATGAAAATGCTTAATACTAAAAAAGGACCTGCTGTTAGAGCATTACGTGCCCAAGCAGATAAAGTAACTTATCAAAAAGAAATGCAAGATACTATTCTAAATCAAAAAAATCTTGAAGTACTTGAAGCAATGGCTGAAGATTTAGAAGTAGTAGATAATAAATTTAAAGCAGTAGTTCTTGCGGATGGAACACAAATAGAAGGAAAATCTGTCGTAATAACAACCGGAACTTATTTAAAGGGAATGGTTTTATATGGTGATACCAAGATATCAAGTGGTCCACATGATGAGAAACCATCTTTACATTTAAGTGATGCTTTAAAAAGAATAGGTTTTACAATTAAAAGATTAAAAACTGGAACACCACCAAGAATAAAAAAAGATACAATAGATTTCTCAAAAGCAACAATTCAACCTGGAGATAAAGAATTATATAATTTTTCTTTTTCAAATACTCCAAATTATAATCCTGATGAACAAATACCATGTCACTTAATATATACAACTCCAGAAACACACAAAATTATTAAAGAAAATTTAACCAAATCAAGTATGTATGGAGGATATGTTGAAGGAGTAGGACCAAGATATTGTCCATCAATAGAAGATAAAATAGTTAAGTTTGCTGATAAAGAAAGACATCAAATATTCTTAGAACCAGAAAGTTTATATTATGATGATATTTACATTCAAGGTTTTTCAACAAGTATGCCAAGAGATATTCAAGAAAAAATGGTTCATTCTCTTCCAGGACTTGAACATGCTGAAATAGTAAAATATGCTTATGCTATTGAATATGATGCAATTGATTCTCTACAATTAAAGCCTAGTTTAGAAAGTAAAATTGTAGAAAACTTATATACTGCAGGACAAATAAATGGAACAAGCGGATATGAGGAAGCAGCAGGGCAAGGACTAATCGCAGGAATAAATGCTGCTAGAAAAATTGATGGAAAAGAACCAATAGTATTAAAAAGAAATGAAGCATATATTGGAGTATTAATTGATGATTTAGTAACTAAAGGAGTAATTGATCCATATAGATTACTAACATCACGTGCAGAATATAGATTATTACTAAGACATGATAATGCTAATATAAGATTAATGAAATACGGTTATGATATTGGTCTAATAGATAAAAAGGAATATAAAAAGTTTGAAAGATTATTAAGAGATATAGAATTATTAAAAGAATTATTAAAAACAATAAAAATTACTCCAAAAGAAGAAACTAATAATTATTTAGAAAGTCTAGGAAGTGCAAAACTTCTTGATTCAATAACATTGTATGATTTACTTAAAAGACCAGAAATTGAATTTGAAAGTATTAAAAAATATATAGAAGAGGATTTTGATAAAGATGTAATTGAACAAGTAGTAATAAATATTAAATATGATGGTTATATTTCAAAAGAAAATAAAGAAGTAGAGAAAATGCTAGAATATGAAAAAATATTATTAAGTGAAGACTTAGATTACTCAAAGGTTCCTAATCTTGCTAAAGAAGCTGTACAAAAATTAAATGAAATAAAACCAATAAATGTTGGTCAAGCATTAAGAATAAGTGGTGTTAATCCAGCAGATATTACTATGTTACTATTATATTTAAAGAGGAATAGAAATGAATAAAGAAGAATTTGTTGAAGAAGTTAAAAAATTAAACATTGAAGTTACAGATGAGAGATTAGATTTATTAGAAAAATTTTATAATCTTCTTATAGAATGGAATGAAAAGATTAATTTAACAACAATTGTGGAAAAAGATAAAGTTTATTTAAAACATTTCTATGATAGTTTAACTTTGTCAAAAGAAATAGACTTTACTCAAAATATAACTTTATGTGATGTAGGAAGTGGTGCAGGATTTCCTGGAATAGTAATAAAAATATTTTTTCCAAATGTTAAAATAACACTTATTGATTCACTTCAAAAAAGAGTTAATTATTTAAATGAGGTAATAAAAAAGTTAAATTTAAAAGATATTAAAGCAGAGCATTATAGAATGGAAGATTATTCAAGACTTCATGAAGAGGAATTTGATTATATTACTGCTAGAGCAGTTGCAAATATTGGTATAATTTCTGAAATATCAGTAAGAGCACTTAAAATAAATGGTCATATGGTATTTATGAAAGCAAATTGTAATGATGAATTAGATATTTTCTTAGCTAATGCTAAAAAAATTGGAATTGTTTTAGAATCAACTAATGAATTTCAATTACCATATGAATTTAGTAATAGAACATTAGTTAATATGGTTAAAATTAATCATACAAATAACATTTATCCAAGAAGAATTGATATTATAAAAAAGGAATATAATTAAGGAAAGAAAACTCTTTTCTTTTTTTTATTATTATTATATAATACTTGTATAGTAGGGGTTTATAAAGAAGGTGTTAGTGATGGATAATAATGGCGAAGTTGTATATTTATATTTAGATGACATAATTCCAAATCGTTTCCAACCAAGAGAAGTATTTGATGATCAAGCACTTAAAGAATTGGCTGTATCAATTAAAGAACATGGTGTAATTCAACCTATCATAGTAAGAAAAGTAGAAAACAAATACGAGATTATTGCTGGTGAAAGAAGATACAAAGCATCAACAATGGCTGGATTAACCAAGATTCCTGCTATTGTTAAAAATTTAGATGATAAAGAAAGTTCTAAAGTGGCATTAATTGAAAACTTACAAAGAAAAGATTTATCACCTATAGAAGAAGCTAGAACATATCAAAAAATATTAGAATTAGAAGATTCAATGACACAGGAACAATTAGCTGCTACCTTAGGAAAGACACAATCATCTGTTTCTAATAAATTAAGATTACTAGAATTACCAGAGGAAATACAAGATGCTTTATTAAAAGATAAAATTTCTGAAAGACATGCAAGAAGCTTATTAAGTGTTGAAGATAAAAATGAACAAATAAAATTAATGGATAAAGTAATAGCAGAAAAAATGACTGTAAGAGATCTTGATAAGGAGATAAAAATAATGAAAGAAGGAACTCAAGCAGCAGATCAAATAGTACCTCAAGAAACACTTGAGACAAATACAATTAATGATAGTCAAACAAATACAAACATTAGTGTACCAGAAATAAATTTAATTAAGCAACAATCTACTCCTGTGGATGAAACAACAGCTCCAAATAATGAGAAAATTAATAATAATATACAAGAAGATGTATCTACTCCAACAAACGGACCACAATTAGCAACTTTTAATAATATAACTTCTGTTGATATTGATAAAATAAGAGAGAATTCAACGGATATTGGTAATATTGCAAGACCTGGTATTGTAGCAAACGGAGCTACAAATAACACTGAAAATAGTATTGAACAAAATAAGGAAGAATTTAATTTTGTTCCAAGTTTTGGATCTGTAGCTGATACAAGTAATAATGTAGTAGAAGTAACAAGTCCTCAAGAAACATCTGGATTTGCAAAATTTTTCAGTGATAATACAAGTCAATCACAAATTGGAAATGATACAATTGCAAGTTCAATTGCAACAAGTGAAATAGCTGTTCCATCTGTTATGCCTGAAAAGGATGTTACACAGGCAGTTACAAAATTAAAAGATTCAATTAAAAATTTACAAAACGATGGATACAACGTGATTTTTGAAGAAGTAGATAATCCAAGTGATTATAAAATTACTATTCAAATTAACAAAAATTAAAATAAAAAAGCTTTATGCTTTTTTTTTCTAAAAAAAGATTTATTAATTATATAATTTTTGATAAAATATATTATGAGTTAAAAAGCAGGTGATGTACATGGGAAAAATGATTTCTTTGGTTAATCAAAAAGGTGGAGTAGGTAAAACTACTACTAGTATTAATCTATCTGCCTCTTTAGCTGCATTAGGTAAAAAAGTATTATTATTAGATTTAGATCCACAAGGAAATTCAACAACGGGTATTGGAATAAATAAAGGTGATGTTGATAAAACGATATATGATGTATTAACAGGTAAATGTGATATTGAAGATGCAATTATTCACACAGAATATAGAGGACTTGATTTATTAGCAGCAACTGTTAACTTAAGTGGATTAGAAACTGAATTTTTTGAAAAATCTAAAGAAGAACCTAATTTTGTTAAAGGAGCACAATTAAAGAAAAAAATTGATCCAATTAGAGATAAATATGATTTTATAATTGTGGATTGTCCACCAACATTAAGTATTATTACAATAAATGCATTAACTGCATCTAATTCAGTAATAATACCTGTTCAATGTGAGTTTTTAGCGCTTGAAGGTATTATGCAGTTATTAAATACAATAATGATGGCACAACGACAATTGAATCCACATTTAGAGATAGAAGGAGTACTTCTTACAATGCTCGATTCTCGTGCAAATTTGGGATTTGAAGTAGTTGAAGAAGTGAGAAAATATTTTAAGGAAAGAGTATATAATACTATTATTCCAAGATTAGTAAAACTTGCAGAATGCCCTTCTCATGGTAAACCAATTTTAGCTTATGAACCAAAGAGTAGAGCAACTGATGCATATTTAAATTTAGCTAAGGAAGTGATGGAAAGAAATGGACAATAAAAGAAGAGCCCTAGGAAGGGGTTTAGAAGATTTATTTAATAATGAACAAATAGATTTTAATCAAATTGAAGAAAAGATACTTGATTCTACATCAATAGATGAAATCGTAGAACTTCCTATTGAAGAATTAAGACCAAATCCATATCAACCAAGAAAGGTATTTGATGAAGAAAAATTAAAAGAATTAGCAGATTCAATAAGAGAGCATGGAATTTTTCAACCTATTATTGTTAAAAGAAGTTCTATAAAAGGATATGAAATAATTGCTGGCGAGAGAAGAGTAAAAGCTAGTAAAATGATTGGGCTTGAAACAATTCCTGCAATTGTTAGAGATTTTACAGATCAGCAAATGATGGAGATTGCTCTTCTTGAAAATTTACAAAGAGAGAATTTAAATGCTATAGAGGAAGCTACTGCCTATAGAAATCTATTAGAGACTATGCAAATAACTCAAGAAGTATTAGCAAAAAGATTAGGTAAAAGTAGAACTCATATTACTAATATGTTAGGACTATTAAATTTGCCTGAAGAAGTAAAAGATATGATGATTGATGAAAAACTATCAATGAGTCATGCTAGGGTTTTAAGTAAGTTAGAAAATAAAGAAGAAATTGTTAGATTAGCAAATAAAATAATTGATGAAAACTTAAATGTAAGAGATATAGAAGACTTATCAAAAGATAAATCAATTAAAAAGAATCATCAGATAAAAAGAACTAGTAATGAATATGAATATATTCAAAATATTATGTGTGAAAAATTAGGAACTAAGGTAAAAATAACATCTAATAAAATCAATATTTCTTTCAATAATGTAAATGATTTAAATAGAATACTAGAAATTCTTAATATAAGTGAGTAAGATATGGAAGAAAAACAAATTGAAGTAGGTACAATAGTTAATATGAAAAAAGGACATCCTTGTGGAGCTAACGAATGGGAAGTAGTTAGAATTGGTGCCGATATGAAATTAAAATGTATTAATTGTTCAAGAATAATTATGATGCCTAGAATAGATTTTAATAAAAAAATAAAAAAAATAGTTAAATAGGAGCAAAATATGTTTGATAAGAAAAAAGTACGATATAAAAAAAGAGCAATTCATCCAATTACGATGTTTATAATGTTAACATTTCTTACTATAGTTTTAAGCTCAATACTTTCCTTCTTTAAGATTCAGGCATCTTATTCAAAAATAAATGCGTCTGGACAATTAGAAAGTGTAGCTGTTTCTGTAGTAGGTTTATTTAATTCAACTGGTATTAAAGGAATAATAAGTGATGCTGCAAAAAACTTTGCCTCATTTGCTCCGCTAACAACATTACTGGTAGGATTAATTGGTTTATCTGTTGCACATGCTAGTGGATTAATAGATACTTTTATAAAAAGAGTTACTTTAAAAATTAATAATAAAACACTTACGTTTATTGTTATATATCTTGCTACAATTTCAAGTATTATTAATGAAGTTGGATATGTTATTTTAATTCCACTTGCAGCTCTTGTATTTTTGGCAAATGGAAGGAATCCGTTACTTGGTATAACCGCTGCATTCTGTGGAGTAGCATTTGGCTATGGAGTAACTATATTTGCAGGAAGTATGGAAATTAATTTATTAAATTATACTCAGCAAGCTGCATACTTAGTTGATACTAATTATCATGTTGCATTATTATCTAATTTATTTGTAATAATAGTTTCAACGATAATTGTTTCAATTGTAGGAACTATAATTATAGAAAATGTTATTAGTAAAAAAATAGGAAGATATCATATATATACTGAAGAACAACATAGCGAAACAAAAGAAATAAAAATAGAAGATGTTGAGAAAGAACAACAAAAAAGATTAGAAGAAGAAATAAATGAAAAAAAAGGATTAAGGAATGCCCTAATTACATTTATTATATTTATTTTATTATTTGCATATATGATTACACCTCATTTACCTGGAAGTGGTTTACTTCTTGATATGAATGAAAAAGCATACATTAATCAATTGTTTGGAGAAAAAGCATATTTCCAAGAAGGATTTACTTTTTTGATTTCATTTTTATTCTTAACAACTGGTATAGCATATGCAATTGGTGCTAAAACTGTTAAAAATGATAAGGAATTAATTGATAAAGCAACTAGTTATTTAAAAGATGTTGGATTATTATGTGCATTAATATTTTTTGCTGCGCAATTTATTTCTGTATATAAAAAGACAAATATAGGAACGGTGGTTGTAGCGTTTATTGCAGGGCTTGTTAAAGATTTGCCATTTAGTGGATTACCACTTGTAGTGGCAGTATTGTTATTAATAGCAATATCTGGATTGTTTATTACAACACAATCATCAAAATGGTCAATATTTGCACCAGTTGTTGTGCCTTTGTTTATGCAAAATAATATTACACCAGAGTTTGCACAATTTGTATTTCGTGCAGCAGATTCTATGGCCAAAGGATTTACTCCGCTATTAGCATTCTTTGTAGTTTATTTAGGATATTTAAATATATATAATACAGAAAAAGATCCTATTACAATAAAAAAAGCAATTAGTTATATAAAACCATATTATCTAATAATAGGAATAACATGGATATTAATTGTTGCTTTAATTTATATTACTGGAATTCCAATAGGACCTGGTGTTTCATCTGGAATATAATTTAGAATGGGGGAATTAAAATGAGTTTAAAAGCAGGAATAGTTGGACTTCCAAATGTTGGAAAATCAACTTTATTTAATGCAATTACTAAACAAAATATTTTAGCTGCTAACTATCCTTTTGCTACTATAGAACCAAATGTTGGAGTGGTTATTGTGCCAGATAAGAGATTAGATAGATTAACTGAAATATATAAGCCAGCTAAAACTACACCAACTGCTTATGAATTTACTGATATAGCAGGACTTGTTAAAGGAGCATCTACAGGAGAAGGATTAGGTAATAAATTCCTATCACATATTAGAGAAACAGACGCAATAGTAGAAGTAGTAAGATGTTTTGATGATAATAATATAATTCATGTTGACAGTAAAATTAATCCAGTTAACGATATTGAAGTTATAAATCTAGAATTATCTTTATCTGATTTAGAAATAATTAATTCTAGAATAGATAAAATAAAAAAGAAAGCAGAAACTAATAGAGATAAAGAAGCATTAGCAGAATATAATATATTAAAAAAAGCAAAAGAAGCATTAGAGGTTGGTACTGCTTTAAGAAGAGTAGATTTTACTAAGGATGAAAAAACATATTTAAAAAGTTTTAATCTTTTAACTATGAAACCAATTATTTATTTAGCAAATGTTAAAGAAGATGAACTTTCAATTGAAAATGATTATGTTAAACAAGTTAAAGAATATGCATCAAAGGAAGAAGCAAGAGTTGTAAAAGTATGTGCAAAAATGGAAGCAGAATTAAGTGATTTATCTGATGAAGATAAAAGAGAAATGCTAGAGTCTGTTGGTATAGAAGAAAGTGGGCTTGATCAACTAATTAAAGCAACATATGATTTATTAGGCCTTTCAACATACTTTACTGGAGGACCAGATGAAGTTCGCGCTTGGACATTCAAAAAAGGAATGAATGCAAAAGAATGTGCTGGAATAATTCACACTGATTTTGAAAAAGGATTTATTAAAGCAGAAGTAATGTCATATAATGATTTAGATGAATTAGGTAGTGAATTAAAAGTAAAAGAAGCAGGTAAAACTAGACTTGAAGGAAAAGATTACATTATGCAAGATGGAGATATTTGTTTTTTCAGATTTAATGTTTAATGTAAAGTAACTAATATATTTATATATATTAGTTTTTTTATTAATTATTATGTTATTATTATTATAGGTGAATTATATGAAAAAAATTATTTCTGTAATTATAATAATACTTTCTTTTCTTTGTTTTGATAAAGTATATGCAAAAGAATCTGCAATATATGCATATAAGGTTGATATAAAATATGATAATGACAAAGAATTATTAAAAGTACGCGAAACATTTTTAACAAAAGAAAATGTTCCAGAAATAGTATTTAAAAAAGATATTAGTAATTTTAATGTTGGTTTAAATACTAATTTAGAATTATTAGATAATCAAGAAAATCTTTATATGTTTTATTTAAGAAGTAAAAATGAATACTTTATAGAATATAGTGTTCCTTGCAAAAAAGATAATTGTACTTTTAATTATGATTTTATAAAAACTCAATATAATGATGATTTAATTGATGACATTATAATTAAAGTAACATCTATAGATAACAAGTCATTACCAAATTATAAAATAAATAAAGCATCTAGTTTTTCTGTAACTAAAAATTCATCAGTTATTAATGCAACCTCTAATAGAATTGATGGTTATAGAGAATTTAAGTTCTCTTTTGAAAAATATAATGATGAAATTTTAGAAGAATATGATAATAAGGCTGATGCTATTTTAGTCTTTCTTATTGGAACTTTTATTGTAATTATTTTCGGTATTTTTCTAGTATACTTTTACAAATATAAGAAAGTAGATAAAGAATTAAAAAAATCGTCATTTACTAATGATAATGAGGAAATATTAAAATATTGGAAAGAAGAAGAATACAAAAGAAATAATAGTAATATGCTTTTCAAACTATTTATCTTTATTGTATTAAGTAGTCTACTTATTGAGTCAGGAGTATTTATTATACTTTTCTCTACAAATCCGGTTATAGATGTTAATATTACTGGAGTAATAATGTATTTTGGATTTATTTTACTACTTGTGGGATTCCTTTCGTTTTTTCCATTTTATATTTATAGTGAATATAAAGATGCAGTTGTTACAAAGAACATTAAATTTGGTACTTTATATACATATAAAAAATATGACATAAATGATAACAAAATAGTTGTTAAAGAAAAGATTAATGGGGAAATTAAAACATTTACAAGTAAAAAGAAAAAGAATATTATTGATAATTCAAAAGAAGTATTTTTGTTATGTGTAGATGATAATCATTATTATGTAGATTTTATAAAATAAAATAATACCAACTAATTTTTTAGTTGGTCTTTATATTTAAATATTGTATAATTAAAATGGTGATATAATATGAAACCAATAATAGGAATGGTAGCAAGAGTAGAATACCCTGGAGAAACAGGTAAACTTGTTATGAATGAAAGATACAGAAAGATAGTTATTAAATATGGGGGAAATCCTATATTAATAATGCCACCACAAAATATTGATTATACAAAAACAAAATATGATGACCAAGATGATTTAACAAAAGAAGAAAAAGAAATGCTGATAACACAAATTAAACTTTGTGATGGAATTATAATGACTGGTGGATTTAAAATAAATAAATTTGATAGATTTATAAGTGAATATGCAACTGATAATGATATTCCATTACTTGGTATTTGCTTAGGAATGCAGATAATGGCCAATTATAAAAAGAAATTATGGGTTGTGAAAAATGATAGTTTTATTATTCATAAAAGAGAAGAAGGAGATTGTTTTCACAAGATAAGTTTAGATAAAAAAAGTAAATTATATGAGATTTTAAAAGAAGATAGATTTCTTGTTAATAGTAGACATTATTATCATACAGAACCAAATGATAATTATGATATAGTAGCTGTAACTGATGATCATTATATCGAAGCAATAGAAATGAAAAATAAAAGATTTAATATAGGTGTTCAATGGCATCCTGAGGATATGGATGATGAATATAGTGATAGGTTGTTTAAAGATTTTTTTATTGAATGTAAAAGAAAGAGGGAGATGTAATAATGGTATGTCCATATTGTGGTAGTAATTTAAAAGATGATTCAAAGCAGTGTTATGCATGTGGTGTTAAATTTGAAAGTGCTGAGCAACAAAATGTATATGCAAATAATAATCAACAATCAAATAATAATCAATCAAGTAATAATATAAATCCTAACAATTTTAATAATGAAAAAAGTAAATCAGGTATTCCTGTATTAATTGGATTTTTTCTATTTATTTGCTTATTATGTTATTTAATGTTTTTTACTGGTGGTGGAAGTAATAATGAACAAAATGAACCGAATAATACAGAATCATCTAATACTGCAAATAATAATACTCAACAACCATTACCAGATAATTCTATAACAGATGTAAAAAAACAGTCATATATTCGTTTAGCAAATGCCTTTGTATCATCTGTTAGAAACGAAGTTAATATGGGGGCAAAGTTAGGCTTTTATGAAACAAACGCAATGATTTTGGTTCCTGTTGGAGATAGAAGTAAATGTGCAATTTTAGAAAATAATGATACTTCTCCTTTTAGTAAAACATGGAATTATGCATATGTAGGCGCTAAATATGATGGAATAGGATATAGTTATTATTTCATTTCAGAGGATGGCAGCAATATTGGAATTGAGTTTATAAGTGCTAATAAAATGAATGAAGATAATGTTTATAGCAGTTATAGTGAAACAAATATTTCTAAAGAAATATCAGATAAATTAATAAAATTATATAGTATTAATAGTAATGAAGAATTAACTGATGGTGATATTCTTAATTTAATTAAACTAAATGATAATACTATAAAAAAAGTAGTAGTTATTTCAGCAAAAGCTGGATGTAGATATCGTTAATTATAAGAAAAGGTGATAATATGCATGTAATAATAGCAGGAGCTGCAAGATCGGGTAAGACTACTTTATCTTTAATGTTAAATAATTATGGATTTACTCATTACAAAATGGATTCTATAAAAAGAGGTATTTGTGAATACTACTCTTTAAAATATGATGATTGGAAAGATGTTTCTCCAATAATGTGTACAATAATTAATAGAGTTATAGAGGATAATAAAACTGATACAAATTATTTAAAAGAAAAATATTTATTTGATACACCATTTTTACTCCCAAAGGATATACAAATGATAAATACAAAAGATACATATGTTATTTTTTTAGGATATTCAAAAATATCTGTTGGTGAAATGGTTAAAAGAATACGTGAAAATGATTTAGAAAATTACTGGACAAGCAAAAAAAGTGATGAAGAAATAACAAAAGAAACATATGACAACATTGAATTTTCTAAACATATAGAAGAAGAATGTAAAAAATATGGAATAAAATATTATGATACATCAAATGATAGAGAAAAAGTGTTGAATGATATATTAAATGATATAATAAATAAGTAATGGAGTAAGGAAGTAAGTTATGGAAGATTTAAAATTAATAGTAATGGACAACATTGAATCAATAGGACGTGATGTAGATAATTATTTAAAGGACATTAATAAATCTGATAAATCTTATAGAATGGAACATATAAGAACAAGATTTAATAATGGAGAAGGTAAAATTGGAATAGATGAAACCGCAAGAGATAAAGATGTATTCATTCTAAGTGATGTTGGAAATTATAGCATTACTTATGATATGCATGGAATTAAAGTTCCAATGGGACCAGATGAGCATTTTCAAGATATAAAAAGAGCTATAAGTGCTGTTGGAGGTTATGCAAAAAGAATAACAGTAATAATGCCTCTTTTATATCAGTCTAGACAAGATAAAAGAAAAGGGAGAGAATCTTTAGACTGTGCAATTGCACTTCAAGAATTAGAAAGATTAGGAGTTAATCATATTATTACTTTTGATTGTCACGAAAGAAAAGTTGCTAATGCAATTCCAAATTTACCATTTGAAAATTTTTATCCAACGAATATAATACTAGAAGAATTAATAAAAAAAGAAAACATTTTTGATAATTTACTTGTAATAAGTCCTGATATGGGAGCGATGGAAAGAGCAAGATATTATGCTGATATGATGTCTTGTGATGTAGGAATGTTTTATAAAAGACGTGATTTAACAAAAATTGTTGATGGAAAAAATCCTATAGTAGAACATGCTTATATGGGAGCCGATGTTAAAGATAGAAATGTTGTTGTTGTAGATGACATGATTGCTAGTGGAGCTTCTATAATAGAAGTAGGTGAAAAATTAAGAGAAAAAGGAGCAAAGAAAATATTCTTTATTACTACTTTTTCATTGTTTTCTGAAGGAATTGAAGTATTTGAAGAAGCATATAAAAAGAAATTTTTTGATAAGCTATATACTACAAATTTATCTTATATTCCTGAAGAATATAATAATTATAAGTGGTTAAATAAAGTAAATTGCTCAAAAAGAATTGCTGAAATAATAGATTATATACACAAAGGGAAATCTTTAAGAAAAATAGTTCATGGCAACGAAAAAATAATTGAACTACTGAATAAAAAAGGAATAAATTAAAAAGGCATTTTGCCTTTTTTTAATAAAAAAAAACAAATTGCTCATAATAATAATAATAAGTATCGACGATAATCGACAAAAACCCCCTTTTTCCTTGAAAAGTTGTAAAAAAAGTTATAAAATAATATATGTAAAAATATAGAGTAAAATAATTGTGCACAATATTTTTACAAGGAAGTTTTTATAATGGAGGAGGTGTAAAGAAATGAAAGGAAACAAGAAGTTTTTAGTGGTAGCATTATTACTTTTATTAGTTGCAGTAAGTTTTGGAACTTATGCAATTTATAAGTCTAGTGCATCAGGAACTAAATCAGTTAATGCTGCAGCATGGATTGTAAAAGTTCAAAGTGGTTCTCAAGATGAAGCTAATATCGTATCAAGTAATACTTTTACTTTAGATGATATTACTTGGGATACAACTAATCGTATCGGTCAAAGTGGTACTATAGCTCCAGGAGATCATGGAACTGTATCAATTAAAATTGATGCTGATGGTTCTCAAGTTGCAGTAAACTATGCTGTTGCAATTGATGTAAGTGCATTAAATAATTCAAACTTTACTGTAACAGCTGATGGTGAAGGTGATCCATTAACTGGTACAATTCCTTATTCAGCAACAGAAGGTGCAATGGAAAAAAACATTACATTAAATGTTGTATGGACTGGAGTTGATAGCGAAACAGCAAATTCTGCAGATATAGCTCTTCAAGGAACTACAATAAACATTCCAGTAACTGTAACTGCAACACAAAATCCTAATCCAGCTGCATAATCAGTGAAATTAATATAACAAAGAATAATTTAATATTATTCTTTCGTTTAAAGTATATAAATAATTGTATTCTTTAAAGGGAAGAATAATCAAAGGAAGTGATGACATGTACAAAAATAAACAAAAAAAAGATATAAATAAAAATATAATTATAATGATTTTAATTATCATTATAATCATTTTGTTGTTACATAATTGTGTTTTAGAAGGAAGAAAAAAAGATAAAAATAGAATTGATATATGTGATGGAAGCGTGTGTCAACCTGCCAATGCTGGATTAAAAATTAATTGTTTAGAGGATATAGAAAATTCAATATGTGTTATTCCAAATTTTAGAGGAAAAACTGAAAAAGACATACAAGAATGGTTAGATAAAATTTCAAATAATATTGAAATAACTTATCAAGTATATGATTCTGAAAAAATGGCGGGCTTAGTAATAGATCAATCTAATGAACAAAATATAACTATAAAGGATTTGTTAGACAATAATATTTCTTTAACAATAATGTTTGCTAATTCAAGAAATACAAAAGTAGATTGTTTAGAAGACATTGATAATGAATTGTGTGAAATTCCTAACTTTAAGGGTAAAACAAAAAAAGATGTATATGAGTGGTTAAATCAAATATCTAATAGTATTAACACAAATTTTGTAAATAAAATGTCAGATGAAAAAGGTGGAACAATTATCAATCAATCTATAAAGGTTGGAACTAAAGTCAAAGATATATTAGATGAAGAAAAAATATTAAGTATAACATTTTCAAATATAGAAACAGTTGATTGTTTAAATGATGATAATAATCCAATATGCTTAGTACCTAACTTTACTGGAAGTACTCAAAAAGAAGTAGAAGAGTGGTTAAGCTCAATTTCTAATATAATTAGTGTTAATTATAAAACTGAAATATCTGATCTTAAGAGTGATACAGTATTAATTCAATCAGCAAAGCCTGGTACAAGTATTAAAAAATTAATAAATAGTAATACACCACTATCTATAACATTTGCAAAGACAGCTGATAATTCGAAAGCTGATTGCTTAAAAAATGTTAATGATAGTAGATGTAAGTTACCTGACTTTAGTGGAATGACAAAAGAAGATGTAGAAAGATGGTTGAGTTTAATAGGTAATAATATTCCTATAAGATATGAAACAGTAACATCAAATACACCTTCTGGAATAATAATTAATCAATCAATTAATAGTGGAACTACAGTTAAAGATATATTAAATAGTAATAATCAATTAGTTATTTCAATTAGTAAGAAACCAATAATACCAACTGATGTTATTAATCCAATTAACATTGATGATAATAACGATAGCAATAATAACAACGATAATAATGATAATCAAGAACCAGAACCAACTGAAGATCCTATTCCTGATGAAGAAAAAGGACAAGTAGTTGTAAAAGATAAAGATGTTACTTGGGAAACTGATACAGTTGTTGATATATTTAATAATTCATTAGCAAATACGTTAATAGCACCGGAGTCGAGTAATACTTATAGATTTACAGTTTATAATAATACATCAACTACAGTTAAATATGATTTAACATTTACAGAAATCAACGAAAGTAACATTAATATGAAATATAAACTAAGAAAAAATAATACATACATTATAAGTGATTATTCATCGATTAGTGAATTGAATCTTACTGAACAAGTACTAAATTCAGATAAGAATGATGTTTTTTATCTTGAATGGAAATGGGTAAGTAGTGATAATGATACAGAAATAGGAGCTAGTAGAAACGCTACTTATAATTTAAAAATAAAAGTTGAGGCTGAAGAAATTGTTGAATAAAACATTAAAAATAACAATTAACGTAATTCTTATAATAATAATTGTGTTGTTATCTATTTATGCATTATTAAGATTTACTAATAAAATTGAAATTTTAAAAGTAGAGACTGGCTCAATGAGGGATAAAATTAATGTAGGGG
The DNA here is from genome assembly GCA_902793375.1 of uncultured Erysipelotrichaceae bacterium. Classification (GTDB taxonomy): domain Bacteria; phylum Bacillota_I; class Bacilli_A; order RF39; family UBA660; genus RUG13868. The sequence continues at coordinate 80,673 of CADBDE010000001.1, forward strand.
ACTACATATTAATACATAAACAAAGTAATTATAAGGTTAATGATATTGTTACATATAAGATAAATGAGTCTTATATAACTCATAGAATAGTAGAAATTGATGAAGATAAAATAATCACTAAAGGTGATGCTAATAATGTAGAAGATAGTGAAATCACAAAAGAAGATATTATAGGAAAGGTAATAGTAAAAGGTGGCTTTTTAAATTTTTTGATTAGATATAAATATATTTTAATTTGTATATTTTTAATAATATATTTAATTACATGTTTATTTGATAAAAAAGAGAAATAAGTATAAAGAAAGGATATGATGGTATGAAAAAAAGAATATTGTTATATATATATTTTATTTTAATAATGGTTATCTTTTTAGCAATGCCATTAACAAGAGCGATATTTAAAAATACTGCTTCTTCAACAAAATCAGCTACTACAGCTGAATGGAGTGTTTCTTTAGCACAAGTTAGTGAAACTAATAATGTAACACTTGTATCTGGTACAGATACTCAAGTTTATTCATTAAAAGTAAGTAGTGAATCAGAAGTAGATGTTACATATGCAATAGAAATTGGTAATGTTCCTTCTGGAGTGAAAATTAAATTAGATCAAAGACAAAACTATGAAACTCCAGATGTAAATAATAAAATTACTTTTTCAAATGCAGGATCAATTGTATATTCACCACAAGGTGGAGAAAATACTCATATTTTAACTTTTACTTCTGAATCAGGAACACCTGTTGTTTCTAATATACCATTAACAGTAAAAGTTATAGCACAACAAGTTCTTTAGTTATAAAAATAAAAAAATAAAAAAGGAGGGATTAATATGGAAAATAAAAAGATAATAAAAAATATATTATTATTATTAATTATATTTTTTAGTTTTTTTGCTGTATTAAAAACTCCTAATAAAACATATTCAATTTATAAAGAAGAACTTGATACTACAATAAACTTAACAATAGTTAGTGGGGAAGATGTTCTTGTTTCTTTTGATTCACGTGGAGGAAGCAGTGTACCTTCAAGATATGTTACTCCAGGAAATGCTGTTGGAACTCTTCCAATACCAACTAAAACTGGTTCTAATTTTGCTGGTTGGTATGATTCAAATAATCAAAGAGTTCGTCATACAACAATAATTACTGGAACTACTGAATTGCATGCAGTATGGACTGATATTGTGTGTCGTTTGGTTAATGATAGTAATAATCTTCATACTGAAACATGTGCTTCTTCAGGTGGATGTAATACTGCTGGAATTACCGTAGGTAGTACTATTACTTATGGAACTATAGGTGATGGAAATCCAGAAGCAGGGGATGCATATAATTGTGATGTTGATTATGATGGAGTTTATGATTCAAAAGAATCAGATAATAAAACATTTATTGAGAGATTCTACTTTGTAAGAGAAAAGGCAAATAGTGGTTCTGAAAATTCAGCAGTAATGTATTATTCAACAAGTTTTGATAGTAATGGTAGAGATAATCGTACTCAAAATGCTTCTGATATTAATTCAATTGATTATTTAACCGCTTTATCATATTTACCAAGTTCAACATTATGGGATAATCCTTCTCTTATTGATTTAGATGGTAATGGTAGTGTATCTAGATTTTTAACAGTAGAAGATTTAGAGTCAATATATGGAACTATTGTTACTAATAATACTAATTATTTAAAACCAGGAAGTAAATGGTTCTGGTATGAAAATACAAGATTCCAATCAAATTCTCTTGGACGTTCAGGAATTTGGCTTGAAATAAATAATAATGAATATATTCGTATTCATGCACATTCATTTTACATAAATAAACCAGATACTGGTTCAGCAAGTGAAAATATGGCACGTCCTGTAATTGAGATTCCAATGAGTTCTTTGGAAGGATATTACGATGAAGATAGATTTACAATAAGCTTTAACACTTTTGAAGGTGATGCAAATACACCTGAAAGTATTAAAAAATATCGTGGCGAAGTTATTGGTACTTTACCAACACCAACTAGGCAAAATCATGAGTTCCTTGGTTGGTACACTGATTCTAATTATGAATTTGTTGCTGATCCAACAGCTCTTGTTTCTGGAAATATAACTTTATATGCAAAATGGGAAGCAGATGCTGGAATACAAGTTACTTTAGAATTAGATGGAGGAACAATTTCAGGTGTTACTTCTCCAATAATATTAGAGTCTGGCGATACAATAGATAATTTACCAAATCCAGTAAAACCAGGAATGACATTCTTGGGATGGTACACAGACGATGAATTTGATAATGAATTTGACCCAAGTGTTCCAATTACAGCTAATATGACTTTATATGCAAAATGGGAATTAGGTAATTATGTAGCAAGAATAGATAATGATTATTATGAAACTCTTGCTGAAGCAATTGAACATGTTCCTACAACCAATACAAAAACTAGAGTAACAATTTTAAAAGATATCACTTTAACATCAACAATTATAATAGCTAGTACAAAAAATGTAGAGCTTGATGGTCAAAGTTATACAATAGATTCAAGCTCTTGTAACTTGTTTGAAAACTCAGGAACATTAGATATTATTAATGGAACATTAATTGATACTTATAATGGACCTTCTAAACCAAATGTAGGATATGTTATTTTGAATAAATCTGGAGCAACATTAAATATCTCTAAAGGAACAATTACTTATAATAATACTGAGGCTTCAGAAGCAAAGGCTGTTCAAAATAATGGTGGTACAGTTAATATGACTGGTGGTAGAATTGAATGCAATTCTCAAGCTTCAGCAATAAATGTAGAAAATGCAGGTGTTATAAATGTTTCTGGTGGTGAAATAGTCGCAACTGGTACAAAGAAAGCACAAGGTATTTATTTGGCTAATACTGCATCAGCTAATATTAGTGGTGATGCTTATATTAGTAATGTATCAGGAAATGATTCAAGAGCAGCAGTTGATAATGCTGGTTCTGGTACTCTTACTATAACAGGTGGAACTATTATATCTGTAAACTTTTATGCTGTTAATAATAGAAGTACTGGAGTAACAAAAATAGGTATTAACGATAGTAATGGAAATGTAATTGATACAACAACACCAGTTTTAAAAGGAAATACATATGCAATAAATCGTTCTGGTGGTACATTATATGTATATGATGGAGTATATAAAGGTAAGACTGGAGCATCAAATGGTACAATTACAAAACCAACAGGTGTTGATTTTGTTCAAAATGGAACTGAATCATCACATAAAGTATATTATTTAGCAAATTCATCTGGTGGACCTTATACTGTAACATTTGATCCTGATAATGGTGATAGTACATCTCAAGTAACAAATTTACAATTATTTGATACAGTAAACACATCAATGCCAGCAAATCCAACAAGAACAAATTATATTTTTGAAAAATGGTTTGTATATAAAGTTGTAGACAATGAAGTCATTTATGATGGTGAATTTACTAGTACAACTCCAATAACAGATAATATAACTGTAAAAGCTAAATGGAAACCAGGAATTAAGACTGCAACTATTAGTCCTGCAACTATATCAATAGACACGAATGAAACAGAGACAATAATAGTAACTGGTCCAGCTGATATGGAAAGTTATACATTTAGTTCTATTGATCCAAGCGTAGCAACAGTAGATAGCAATGGTGTTGTACAAGGTATTACTTCTGGAAGTACTATAATTAGTATAACTGGTACAGATACTGGGGATACATTAGCTATTCCAGTAATCGTAAGTAATGCTGCAATTACACGTACTGTAACATTTAATGATGGTACAAATGTTACTTCTATTCAAGTAGAAAATGGACAAAAAATTAGTGCTCAACAAATGCCAGCTGATCCAATAAAGACAGGATATATCTTTAAAGGATGGTTTATGGAAGGAACAGTAGTTCAAATTACTACGGACTTTCCTATATATCAAGACATGACGGTTGTTCCAAAATGGAAAGAAGACGTTACAGCTGCAACAATTACTCCAAGTACGATTACTATTCTTAAAGGAACAACACAACAGATCAATATAAGCGCTTCTGTTTCAGGAGAAACATTTGAGGATGTAGAGTATTCATCAACTAATCCAAGTATTGCTTCAGTAAGTAATAGTGGATTAGTAACAGGTGTAGCTGAAGGTACTACAACTATAACTATCACAGGAAAAGAATCTCATGTACCTGTAAGTATACCTGTAACAGTAAATGTAATCTATCATACAGTTACTTTTGATAAGAAAGATGGTTCTCAAAATCCAACAAGTTCAATATCAGTAGAACATGGAACTAAAATATTAAGTCAAATGCCTAATAATCCTAGTAGAACAGGATACTTATTTGTTGGATGGTATGAAAAAGATGATTTATCTAAACAAGTAACAAGTGATACTCAAATAGATGATAATTTAGAAGTAGTTGCTGTATGGAAGGAAAATGTTCAAACTGTTACAGTTACTCCAAATCCAATTGTATTAATTGTTGGATCAACACAACAAATATCAATATCTGCAACTGAGCAAGGTGGAACATTTGAATTACCAATTTTCTCATCAAATGCTCCAGGTATAATAACTGTAAGTTCTAGTGGATTGATTAATGCAGTAGGAGTAGGAAATACAACAATAACGATGACTGGTGATGAATCACATCTAACAAGAACAATTAATGTAACAGTTAATCCGCTTCCAACACACTATACAGTTACTTTCGATACTAAAGGTGGAAGTACGATAAATTCAGAAACTGTTACTGCAGGTGGTACTTTAGGAAGTCAAATGCCATCTGATCCAACAAGAACAAATAGCGTTTTTGCTGGATGGTATAATCAAGACTATACACAATCATATGATGAAAATACTGTTATTAACAATGATATGACATTCTATGCTAAGTGGACTCCAAGTGCTGCTGCAGTTTGTGAAATGGATGGAGAATATTATGACACTATTCAAAAGGCAGTAAATGCTGCTCCTAATAATACTCAAAAGACTATTAATTTAATAAAAGATGTTACAAGTGATATTTCAGTAGCCAATAGTAAAGTAATTAATATTCCAGATACTAAAAATATAATCTTTGATTTACATAACTATTCAATTGATTATGTTGCTGGAAAAAAAGTACATGTTATGTATGTAGATGGAATAGCTGAAGTAAGAAATGGAACTATTACATCGAATAGTGGTGCTACTATTACTACTGGTGGATCAGCAGCCATTCAGGTTTCTGGTAAGGGTACATTTACTATGAATAGTGGTTCAATTGAAGCAACAGGAGATAGACAAGCAGTAAATAATGAAGGTGGAACAGTATATATTGGAGGAACAGCAAGCTTTACTGCTAACACAAACGGACAATATAACAATGTTGAAAGAGCTCCTGTTCAAAACACATCTGGTACTATGATTATAACTGGTGGAACAATTACTAATACTCTTGGAGTAGCAATTTCTATGGGTTCAGGAACGCTAACAATTGGAGAAGCTGATGGAACAATTGATACTACTAGTATTGTAGCTCAAGGATCTACATATGGATTGTGGATTAAGTCTGGAGCAAGTGTTACAGTTAATGACGGAATGTTTAAAGGAAAAACAAAAGGTATAAATGAAACTTCTAGAACAACTCATCCAGCTAATGCAGATTATGATACAGATGATACAGAACAAATTGGTAGTGATACATATAAATTAACTTATCTATATTCAACAGTAACACCAACTATTTATACTATTACACTAAATCCAGGTGATGGAAGTGTAACTCCAACTTCTGTTACAGTAAATGCAGGAGAGGCTGTTGATAACTTACCAACGCCAACTAATGGAACATATACATTTGATGGATGGTACACGCAAAATACTGGTGGTACTTTAGTTGTAGAAGGGGTAACAATTCCAACAGAAAGTACAACATACTATGCAAGATGGAGTAGTCCAACAACTTATACTATTACACTAAATCCAGGCGATGGAAGTGTAACTCCTACTTCTGTTTCAGTAACAGCAGGACAACCAGTTGATAATTTACCAACTCCAACTAATGGAATATATACATTCGATGGATGGTATACTGAAGAAACTGGAGGTACTTTAGTTGTAGAAGGGGTAACAATTCCAACAGGAAGTACAACATACTATGCAAGATGGAGTTATGTATCAAGTACACAAGTAAAAACATTTAATACTATAAATCCAGCAATTGATTATTATCAAGCTCATATTGCATCATGGAAAAATAGTTCAAGTAACTTCCCAACGTGGTCTGATCAAAATAAAGCTAGCAATAATTTTGCTTTAGATGCTACTGAAAATACAGTAATGTTACAAAATTTCTATGATAATAATTGCGAATGTACTACAGATGATGTTCAATGTAAGTTGGGTGGCAATGTTCAATGTGATAAACCAGTTGGATATGATATAGGTGATGATATACCATTAAATGTTTACCTATATGATGAGGTAAATGAAACTCATGAAGCACAACCAGTAACATATGCAAAAGCAACAAATGGTGTTATTTATAACTTAATACCAAACCAAGCATATTATTGGGAAAATGCAAATGATACAACTATGTACGGTGTTGTAAAATATACTGGAACTAGAAGAATCTTAAATACAGGAGATGTTAGAAATACTCGTGATTTAGGAGGATTACCAGTTGATACTGATGGCGATGGAACAAATGATGGTTATATCAAATATGGTAGATTATTTAGAGGTATTAAACTTAAAACTTCGTCAAGTGTTACAGAATTAACTAATTTAGGAATTGATTCAGAACTTGATTTAAGAGAATCAGAAGATTCTAATAAGATATCAAGATTTAGAAGAATAGAAGCTCAAAACTATTATGTTAATCCGTTTACTACAACTAACCCAGCTCATACTCCTGATGCAAACGAAACAAATTATTATAATATGACTAGAGCTGCAGTAAAATATGCTATGCAAGAAATAGTAGCTAATAAGAACCTATATTTCCACTGCCGTATTGGAACAGATAGAACTGGTACAGTTGCATACGTTCTAGAAGGACTTTTAGGTGTTCCTGAAGAAGACCGTGTTCAAGATTATGAATTATCATTCTTCTATGGATTAGTTAGAATTCATAGATATCATGATCAAAAACCAGGATCTAGCGTTGGAACTGGACACGAAAGATTTGTTTATATGCATGATTTTATGCCAAGTAATACTGATATTTATAATTGGTATATGTTTGGAGCAGCAAATCAAGCTGAACAAGCTGAAGATGAAGCTTTAATAACTGCATTTAGAAGTGCTATGATAGAAAGTTATTAAATACTATTAAAGAAGAGAAAAATCTCTTCTTTTTTTATAAAGTTTTTGCATAAAATTGTAGACAAAATCAATCTTTTTTGATATTATACTTACGAGTATTTTTAATACTCCTTGCTAGTTTACTAGCCAGTAGTCCAAAAGGAGGTGTAAGAAGATGAAATACGAATTAATCTTCATAGTAAAACCTGATTTAGAAGAATCTCTAATTAATGGTGTTAATGAATCAATTAAAAAATCACTAACAGAGATGAAAGCTAAAATTGTTGAAGAAAAAGCTTGGGGACAAAAAGAACTTGCTTATGAAATCAACAAATATAAAACAGGATACTATTTTTATTTCTTAGTAGAAGATAAAGATGCTAAGGCAGTTAAAGAATTTGACCGTGTTGCATTAATCAATGAAAATATTATTCGTCATATAGTTGTTAAAGTTGAGGAATAAGAAAGAGGAATTAAGATATGAATAAAGTATGTTTAGTTGGTCGTCTTACAAAAGACCCAACATGTGAGTATGTAAATACAAATAATGGAAGTGTAGCTCGTGCAAGATTTACTATTGCTGTAGACCGTGGATTTGGTTCTAATAACCAAGATGGAAACAACAATAGAACTGCTGATTTTATTAGTGTCGTAGCTTGGAGAAAACAAGCTGAAAACATTACTAAATTCCAGAAAAAGGGAAATCAAATTGCAGTAGACGGAAGAATACAAGTAGATAATTATACAAACAAAGATGGAAACCAAGTATGGACAACATATGTTGTTGCAGATAATATCCAATTCTTGGATAAAAAAGGAGACACTCCATCAAATTCTAATTTTGATGATTCATCTGTTACTCCAAGTGATTTTTCAAGTGACTCAGATAATGGAGGAGCTAGTGTTTGGGATGCGGGATCTAATATAGAAATTGATCCAGATGAGTTACCATTCTATTAGGAAGGGAGATAAATAAAATGGCAGAATTTTTTAGGAAAAAGAAAAAAGTATGTTATATGTGTGCTGGGAATGATGTAGATTATAAAGATGTTGAAACATTAAAAAAATTTGTTAACGAAAGAGGTAAAATATTACCAAGACGTGTTACAGGAAATTGTGCTAAACATCAAAGACATATTGCTAGTGAAGTAAAAGTTGCAAGACAAATTGCATTATTACCATACGCAAAATAATTACATTGTAAATTAAGTGTAAACATTAACAAATGTTTACACTTTTTTTATTTTATTTCTTTACATTTGGTGTTATCATATACTTGGAATAGAAGGTGGTAATGAATTGGCAGAACTTCAAAATAAAAAACCGCGAAAAGCAAGAAAAAAAGTATTGCGTTTCATCTTTTTTGGTGTAATTAGTTTTTCTTTCATTATCTACTTCTTTAGCATTGTTTTAGATATTACGGGTCAAATTAGTGGAAAATATAAAGAAAAAGAAGAACTTAATAATGAATTGAATCAGTTAAAAGAACAAGAAGAGGAATTATCTACTGATGTTCAAAAATTGCAAGACCCTGAGTATGTTGCAAGATATTTAAGAGAAAAGTATTATTATTCAAAATCTGATGAATTTATTATTAAACTACCAAATTAAAATAAAGAAGTATTTTTACTTCTTTTTTTCTTGATTATATTATTATTTTTTAATAAAATATATAGGAGTGGTGGAAATATGGATACAGTATTAGATTATTTAGTAAATTCAATTAAAATAAGTAATAATGATATCATTGTAATAGGTAATTCTGGAGGACCTGATTCAATGTTTCTTTTAACTGCTCTTTTGAAGTTAAGAGAAAAATATAATCTAAAACTTGTTTGTGCTCATGTTAATCATAATGTAAGAGAAGAAAGTGATTCAGAACAAGTATTTTTATTAAATTATTGTAATGATCACAATATTGTTTTTGAAACAATGAAAATAGAAAACTATGGTGATGATAATTTCCATAATCAAGCAAGAAATATAAGATATAATTTCTTTGAAGATCTTGTAAAAAAATATGATGCAAAATACTTAATGACAGCTCATCATGGAGATGATCTAATAGAAACAATTCTTATGAGAATAGTTAGAGGATCTACTCTTAAGGGTTATAGTGGTTTTGATAAAGTTGTGGATAATGGATTTTACAAAGTAGTTAGACCTCTAATCTTTTTAACTAAAGATTATATTAAGGAATATGATGATAAAAATGGAATACCTTATGTAATAGATAAATCTAATTTTAAAGAAAAATATACTAGAAATAGATATAGACTTAAAATATTACCTTTTCTAAAAGAAGAAGATAAAAACGTTCATGAAAAATTCTTAAAATATAGTGAAACGCTCGAAGAATATGATAGATTTATTAATAATGAAATAAAAAAGACAATTAATAAAGTATATAAAGATAATATAATTGATATTAATAAATATATGGAATTAGATAGATTATTACAAAGAAAAATAGTAGAATATATTTTAGAGGATATATATAAAGAAGATTTGATGATTATTAATGATAAACATGTGAATTTAATTATAGATTTAATATATTCAAAAAAGTCAAATTCATCTATATGTTTACCTCATAATATTGAAGTAAGTAAAAATTATAATAATATTTCATTTTCAAAGGAAGTTAAGGAAGTAATAGATTATAATATAGAACTAACAAATGTTACTAAGTTACCTAATAATCATATTCTTAAAATAGTAAATGAAGAAGAAAGTAACAATAATTATGTTTGTAGGATCGACTGTGATGAAATTAAATTACCACTTTATGTTAGAACTAGAAAACTTGGAGATAAAATGAATTTAAAGAAGATAAATGGTTCTAAAAAAATTAAAGATATATTTATAGATTGTAAAGTATCAATAAACGAAAGAGATAAATGGCCTATAGTGGTTGATTCTGAAGATAGGATAATATGGATTCCTGGAATAAAGAAATCTAAATATACTAAACTAAAAAGCGAAAAGTATGATATAATAATTAAATATGAGTGAGGAGGCTTTTATGAAGAAAAAAAATGTTAAAAAAGGAATGTTACCTTATGTAATATTATTATTTGTAATAATATTTGTTGCATATATCGTTGCGTTTGGTAATAATAAAGTTAATGATTTAACATATGATAAATTATTAGCAGAAATTAAAGAAGAAAATGTAACTGAACTAGTAATTACACCACATTCTAGTGAAGGAACATATATAATAACTGGAAAATTAAAAGGATATGAAGAAAAAGAAACATTTAAAACAACAACACCACTTACTGATTCAATTGTAAATCAAATTGTTTCGTCAAATCCTAGTATTGATTATAAATTAGATACTGATTCTGATCCAGGATCTAGTCCTTTATTGTTTATTTTAGTTAATATTCTTCCAATTGTATTAATTGTTGGAATTGGATATTGGTTTATTTCTAAACAAGTTGGAGCAGCTGGAAAATCAATGGAATTTGGTAAGAGTAAAGCCAAATTAAATACTGAAAAAAATAAAACAACATTCAAAGATGTAGCTGGTTTAAAGGAAGAAAAAGAAGAAGTTAAAGAGTTAATTGACTTCTTAAAGAATCCAAAAAGATTTCAAAAATTAGGTGCAAGAATTCCTAAGGGAGTTTTATTAGTAGGACCTCCAGGAACAGGTAAAACATTACTTGCAAAGGCTGTTGCAGGAGAAGCGAACGTTCCATTCTACTATATAAGTGGATCAGATTTCGTTGAATTGTTTGTAGGTGTTGGTGCAAGTCGTGTAAGAGATATGTTCAAAGAAGCAAAACATAATGCACCATGTTTAATTTTTATTGATGAAATAGATGCTGTTGGAAGACAAAGAGGAACTGGTTTAGGTGGAGGACATGATGAAAGAGAGCAAACTCTAAACCAATTACTAACTGAAATGGATGGATTTGGAGCTAATGAAGGAATAATTATTATTGCAGCTACAAACCGTGCAGATGTTCTTGATCCAGCTCTATTAAGACCAGGAAGATTTGATAGACAAGTAATAGTTAACTTGCCTGATATAAAAGGAAGAGAAGAAATACTTGAAGTACATTCAAAGAACAAGATTTTAGCACCTAGCGTATCTCTTAAGAATCTTGCAAAAAGAACTCCAGGCTTTTCTGGAGCAGACCTTGAAAACTTAATGAATGAAGCAGCGCTTTTAGCAGTTCGTGGTAATAAAGAGCAAATTACTATGAAAGAAATAGATGAAGCTACTGATAGAGTTATGATGGGACCTGCTAAGAAGAGTAAAAAATATACTGAAAATGAAAGAAGACTTGTTGCATTCCATGAAGCAGGTCATGCTGTAATAGGATTAAAATTAAGTAATGCAAGTGAAGTTCAAAAGGTAACTATCATACCAAGAGGAAACGCTGGTGGATATAACTTAATGGTTCCTAAAGAGGAAAAATATACAGCTACAAAAACAGAATTACTTGAACAAATTACAGGATTACTTGGTGGTAGAGTATCTGAAGAATTAACATTTGGTGAAATATCAACAGGAGCTCATAACGATTTTGAAAAAGCAACTAAGATTGCAAGAGCAATGGTTACAGAATATGGAATGAGTGACTTAGGACCTGTTCAATTAGAACAACAAGAAGGTGGAGTATTCTTAGGAAGGGATTATGGAAAAACTCGTAATTTCTCTAATGAAGTTGCTCATGAAATAGATCTTGAAATGAGAAAGATTATTGATGAGTGTTATGGTAAAGCTAAAGAAATACTAAAAGATAATGAAGATTTAGTTAAACTAATAGCAGAAACACTTCTTGAATACGAGACTTTAACAAAAGAACAAATAGAATATCTAGTTGCACATGGAAGAATGCCTGAAGATGAAAAAGAAATTCAAGAAGAAGAAAAAGAATTAAATGAAGAGAAAAAGGAATCTACAAAAAAAACTAGAGCAAAAAAACATGAAGAAGATGTAGAAGAAAAAGAAAATAATGAAAATGAAGAGAATTAAGTATTAACTTAATTCTTTTTATATATTAGAATTATAAAATAAAAGAGTTGAGTAATATATTATGGAAGAAAAAATGTAGAAGAACAAGAAAAAAATAATAGTACTCCAATAGAATAAAAAGATGATAAATTATCAATAATATCTAATGATAATATGAAGTTAACTAAAGTTATATTTAACATAAAATAAATATAGAATGTACAAAAGTACATTCTTTTTTGTTATAATAAATTTGGTGATTTTCATGTGGAAAATAGGAAATGTCGAGATAAAAAATAGAGTAGTCTTAGCACCTATGGCAGGAGTTTGTAATTCAGCATTTAGAAGAATTGCAAAAGAAATGGGATGCGGATTAATATACGCAGAGATGGTCAGTGATAAAGCAATATTTTATCAAAATCAAAAAACTTTAGAAATGTTATACATGACTGAACAGGAAAGGCCAATATCACAACAAATTTTTGGAAGTGATAAAGAATCATTTGTATGTGCTGCAAAATATATTTATGAAAATATGCATCCTGATATTATTGATATAAATATGGGGTGTCCTGTTCCTAAGGTTGCTGTTCATGCACAAGCAGGATCAGCACTTTTAAAAAATCCTAAAAAGATAAAAGAAATTATTGAAGCAGTTGTAAATTCAGTTCCAATACCAGTTACAGTTAAAATAAGAAGTGGATGGGATCAAAATAGTATTAATGCAGTAGAAGTTGCTAAAATATGTGAAAGCGCCGGTGCAAGTGCTATTTGTGTTCATCCAAGAACAAGAAGTCAAGGTTATTCTGGAAAAGCAGATTGGAATATTATAAAAGAAGTAAAAGAAAGTGTTAGTATTCCAGTAATTGGAAATGGAGATATTAAAAGTATTTATGATGCAAAAAAAATGCTTGATGAAACAGGATGTGATGCAGTAATGATAGGAAGAGCATCCCTTGGAAATCCTTGGATATTTAAACAAGTAAATGAATATATTGAAAATGATTTAATAATAGATAATCCAACTCCACTTGATCGAGTTGATATGTGTATTAAACATCTTAATTATTTAAAAGAAATAAAAATAGATAAAGTAGCAGTATTAGAAATTAGAAATCATGTTTCTTGGTATCTAAAGGGGCTAAAAGAATCTAATGAAATTAAAAATGAAATATTTAAAACAAAAGATTTAGAAATAATAGAAAAAATATTAAATGATTATAGATTATTTATTAAGGAGGAACAATTATGAGTGAAGCACATACACTTCAAAGAATATCTGCATATGTTATAGATATATTAATTATTACTTTTATAACTGTAATACTTACATCTTGGATTCCAAAGAGTGAAGCTTATAAAAATGCTGTTGAAAAACAAAATAATTTGATGGAAGATTTAAACAAAGAAGATATTAATCAAAGTGATTATATTGATGAGTTGTATGAAACAAGATATATTATAGAAAAAGAAAATATTATAGAAACATCGATAATAGTTGTTATAAATCTTGGGTATTTTGTTGGATTTGCTTTTTATAATAAGGGCCAATCATTAGGTAAAAAATTAATGCATATCAGAGTAGTTTCTAATAATGGAAAAGATGTAAGTTATCTCCAATTATTTGGTAGAACTATGATTATTCATGGATGTTTTACATCAATAATAAGTATTATTTTCTTATTATTTATTAAGAGTAATCAATATATTTATACAGTTGGATTAATAGGAATAATTCAATCGATTATTACTATTATAGCGATTGTTATGATGATTGTAAGAAAAGATAAAAGAGGATTACACGATTTAATTTGTAATACTAAAGTCATTGAATAATAATGTGTAATTATTGTGAAATTTAGTTATTTTATTGTATTTGAATACTTAATTGTTGTATAATTATTATGAGGAGGATTATATGAAAAAACATAATTTATTAAAAGTAACAATGCTAGTACTTTTATTAGTAGTAGTAGGCTCATGGTTTATGCCTGTTTATGTAGTAAATAGTGCAGGAACTGAATTTACAATTCAGCAAAGTATTAAGATTGGATTATTTAATCTAGCATCTTATATAGGAATTGTATTACAAGTTTTTGGACCTGCAATAATGTACATTTTATCAATTGGAGCTTTATATGGAGTATTACATAGAATTCCACAATATAGACTTCTTCTTGATAAAATAGTAAAAGGTTTTGAAGGAAGAGAATGGTTGTTTATGAGTGTTGTTGGAGTAGTATTTGCTGTACTATCTTCAATGGCTGGATTATCAGTTGTTTTATTACTTCTATTCCCATTTGTTATTGCTGTAATGCTATTAATGGGATATGATAAACTAACTGCTGCTATGCTTACTGTTGGTTCAGTAATAGCTGGTTTAATTGGATCAGTATTTAGCTCAAATGATGTTTATGGTATCTCTGCAGTATTATCACAAACAGGTATGGAAGATGCTTGGAATATTGCAAAAATAGATGTTGCTTGGAAATTAATATTACTTGTTTTGGCTCTTGCTTTAGTATTAGTAAATACAATATTATATGCAAAGAAACATAGAAATAAGAATGTTGATTTAGAAGGATCATACTTAGTTCCAAAGAAAGTAAAAACTGAAAGTAAGAAAGTATACCCATTAGTAATTGTTTTAGATTTACTACTTGTAGTATTGACTCTTGCATTTATTTCTTGGGAATTATTTGAAGTAAATCTATTTAATGATATGACTAACGCATTAATTAGTCCTACAGGAAGTACTTTTATAAAAGGATTATATGGTGGAATTAATACAGTTTTGGGTGTAACAGTATCATCTAATGCAAGTAATGCTTTCGGACATTGGACATTAATGGAAGCAGCATTAGTTGTATTCTTAGCAGCTGGATTGTTATCATTCTTATATAGACAAAGCTTTAATAAGTTCATTAATTCAACTAGTGAAGGAGTTAAAAAGTCATTAAGACCAGCATTGTTAGTTGGAGTTGCATACTTAATACTAGTATGTGCTGTTACAGTACCATATGAATTTTCAGTATTAAGACACATAATTGATTTAAGTTCTGGATTTAATCTATTTGTTATGTGCGTAGTTGCAATAATATTTAGTATATTTACAGTTGAATCATATTATGGAATTGTAACTGCAGCATCTTTTGTTTCTGCAAGTACAGTAATAACAGGTAATACTGGAATAATTGCATTAGTATGGCAAACAATGTATGGACTAACTATGTTAGTAGCTCCAACAAGTGTTATATTACTAGCAACTTTAGCATATTTAGATGTTTCATATTCTAGTTGGTTAAAAGCAATTTGGAAGCTAGTATTAGAATTATTAGCAATAATATTAATTGTATTATTAATATTTAATGCAGTAATGTAAAAAGTAAGACTCAATTGAGTCTTTTTTTGTTTATAAAATAAAATCTAAAAGCATAATATATAAAAGATTATAAAGGAGATATTATGTTTTCTAATTTTAACTATGAATTAAAAAAAATACTTAAAAATGCAAAAGAAGAAATGTATGAGTTGGGTCATTCATACATTGGTACTGAACATTTTTTGTTATCAGTTTTAAAATCTAATAATGAATTAAAAGATATATTAAATAATTATAATATTACGTATGATTCTTTTAAAGAAAGAATAATAGTAAATATTGGAAAGGGAAATGATAAAGAAAAATTATTCATTTTAACCCCATTATTTAAAAAAATATTAGAAGATTCTATTTTAATTTCAAATGAATTAAGAAATGATGAAATAGATCCTTTTATGGTGTTTAAATCAATTCTCGAGGAAGGCGAAGGTGTAGCATATAGAATAATATGTGAAATGAATGTTGATATTGATAAATTGTATGATTCTTTATTTAATTATTCAATAGTAAAAACTAATTCTATAAACGAGTATGGGGTAGATTTAACTGAAAAAGCAAAAAAAGGATTAACTGAAATAGCAGTAAATAGAGAGAAGGAATTGGAAAATATAATTGAAATACTATTAAGAAAAAACAAAAGAAATCCAATTCTTATTGGTCCAGCTGGTGTAGGTAAAACAGCAATTGTTGAAGAACTAGCAAATAGAATTATTAATTCAAATGTACCTGATAAATTAATGAATAAAAAAATAATATCAATTTCTATGGCTTCTTTGGTTGCTGGAACAAAATATAGAGGAGAATTTGAAGAAAAAATACTTAAAATACTTAATAATTTAGAAAATAATAATAATTTAATTTTATTTATTGATGAGATTCATACATTAGTTGGTGCAGGGGGTGCAGAAGGTGCAATTGATGCAAGTAATATTTTAAAACCAGTTTTATCGCGTGGAAATATTACAGTAATAGGAGCTACAACTACTGAAGAATACAGAAAGTATATTGAAGATGATAAAGCATTATCAAGAAGATTTCAAAAAGTAATAATAAATGAACCAAATAAAAAAGATTTGTTTGATATTTTAAAAAAAATAAAACCTTCATATGAAAAATATCATAATGTAAAAATAGATAATAAAGTATTAAAATATATAATTAATATTTCAAAAAAGTATATTAAAAATAAAAATGAACCAGATAGATCAATTGATTTGTTAGACGAGGCATTATCAATGGTATCATCTAGATTAAATGAAAAAAATAATTCTATTAAGCTAAGAAACGATTTATTAAAATATAAAAAAAAGAAGAATGAAATGATAGAAAATAATAATTATATTGAAGCTTTAATATATAGAAAAAAAGAAAGAAAAATTGAATCTATAATTAATAATAATTGTTTAATAATTCCAAATAATAAACATGTAACAAAGGAAGATATTAATACTTTAATAAGTAAAAAATATAATATATTTTTAGGTAATAACAATTATTTAGAGAGTAATATTGGTGATAAAATAGAATATTTAAATAGATTATTTAAAAACTATGTTAGTGAAATTGATCAAATATGTGAAAACATTAAAAAAGTTTTTAATTGTGATATAAGTAATAATAAACCTAATTCTATTTTTATTTGTGGAGATAATAATTTAATGAAAAAAAGAATAATAAATAAAATAAATGAATTATTTTTTCATAATAAAATTACAATAGATTTAAAAAACTATTATAATGATGAATCTATTAATATGATTATGGGAGCATTACCTGGATATGTTGGATACAATAACAAAACAAATGTATTTGAATCATTAAAAGAACAACCATTTAGTTTAATAGAAATTACTAATTTTGAATATGCTTGTTTAAAGGTTAAAAATATAATTAAAGATATTTTACACAATGGATTCTTTATTGATTCTAATGGTTATAACATTGATTTTCAAAATAGTTTAATATTAATAAATTCAAATAATATAGAGAATAATACAATTGGATTTGAAAATAAAATAAATAATAGAAAAAATGAATTAAGTAAATTAGTTAATAAAACAATATTTATTAATAAAAACAAAATAACTATGTTATAATCTTATTAGATATGGAGGTTTTTATGGAACTATATGAATTAAAAAAGTCTATAATATACTCTTTAAATAAAGTCGATGATTTATGGAGGTTACTTTGACATTGATGGTAAAAATAAACAGATAAAAAAGTTAGAGGAAAAAATGTTACTTCCAAATTTTTGGGATGATCAAGAAAAAAGTAATAATGTAATTACGGAATTAAATAGTTTAAAAGATATAGTTAACGATATTATGAATGTATCTATTAAGGTAAAAGACATTAATTCTATGATTGAAGAAGATTTAGATGATGAAACTATATCATTAATAGAAGATGAATATAATGATGTTAAAGATGAAATTGAAAAACTTGAGTTATTTCAATTATTAAATAATGAATATGATAAGAATAATTGCATTTTAGAAATACATTCTGGAGCTGGTGGCACTGAAGCATGTGATTGGGCCAATATGATATATAGAATGTACACAAGATGGATTGAAAAAAAGGGATATAAATATGAAGTAATAGATTTTCAAGAGGGCGATGAAGTAGGAATTAAAAGTATTTCAATTATTGTTAATGGACTTTATTCTTATGGATATTTAAAATGTGAAAAAGGAATACATAGATTAGTTAGATTATCGCCTTTTGATGCAAATCATAAAAGACATACATCTTTTGCATCTGTTTTTGTAACTCCTGAGATAGATGAAGTAAGTGATATAGAAATAGATCCAAAAGATTTAAAAATAGATGTATATAGATCAAGTGGAAATGGAGGACAAGGAGTTAATACTACTGATTCTGCTGTAAGAATTACTCATTTGCCATCAAAAATAGTTGTTACTTGTCAAAATGAAAGAAGTCAGATACAAAATAAAGAACATGCAATGAAAATTCTTAAAAACAAACTAAAATTATTAGAATTAGATAAACAGGAAAAAGAGTTAAAAAGTATTACAGGAGAACAAATGAATATTGATTTTGGTTCTCAAATAAGAAGTTATGTAATGCATCCATATTCTATGGTTAAGGATCATAGAACAAAGTATGAAACAAGTAATGTTAATGCAGTACTTGATGGAGACATAGATAAATTTATTGAAGAAAAATTGAAAGAGGATAAGTATGAATAAAGAAGTAAAAAAGGAAGATTTGTTTAGATATTTATATTTTTTTGTAGGATTAACATCATTTTCGTTTGCATTTACATTTTTTCTATCTCCTCATAATTTAGTATTTGGTGGAGTGTCTGGATTATCTATATTATTTAAAGAATTATTTAATTGGAATAATTCATTATTTGTTTTAATTGTTGATATAGTATTATTACTAATTAGTTTTGTATTTTTAGGGAAAAGAAAAACAATTGGTTCAATTCTCGGTTCTTTATTATTACCTGGTTTCTTGGCTTTGATGGCTTGGATTAGTGATATAACTGGATATGTAAATGAAGATCTTGTAATATGTTCTATATTTGGTGGTGTCTTTTCTGGAATAGGATTAGGACTATGCTTTAAAGCTGGTTTTACTACTGGTGGAACTGATATTGTAAATCAAATAATTCATAAATATATTAAGATAAGTATGGGAAAATCAATGTTTATTCTAGATGGTGTAATAGTTACAAGTGGTATATTTGTATTTGGATTTACTAAATTTATGTATGCAGTAATGGTTTTATATATTATGACTGCTATGACTGATAGAGTAATATTAGGTGTAAGCAAATCAAAAGCATTTTATATTGTTACTGATAAAACTCAAGAAGTAAAAAAATATATAATAGACACGCTAGGTCATAGTGTTACAGTATTTGATGCTACTGGTGGTTATTCAAAAGAAACTCAAAAAGTTGTTTTTTGTGTTATTCCAACGAGAGAGTACTTTAAATTAAAAGAAGGAATTAATAAGATTGATGAAGATTCATTTTTCATTGTTACAGATGCATATGAAGTATATGGAGGTAAATAACTTAGGTTATTTACTTTTTTTATAAATAAATATGTATAATCATTGTCAATTCATAGATTTTTGCAATATAGTGTGTTATAATTACATAAAGAATAGAGGTGAGTTCTTTGGCTGAGTTAATTACATTGAACAAAGTAAATAAAAAATACAAAAATGGTGTTACAGCTATTCACGAATTAGACTTAAAAATAAAAAAAGGTGAATTTGTTTTTATAATAGGTGGATCTGGAAGTGGAAAATCTACATTAATAAAAATGTTATATAGAGAAGAAAAACCAACAAAAGGTGAAATTTTTGTTGGTGGAGTTAATGTTGCTAGACTTAGAAATAGTAAAGTATATAAGCTAAGAAGAAAACTTGGTATTGTGTTCCAAGATTACAGATTACTTCCTAAATTAACAGTTTATGAAAATGTTGCATTTGCTATGGAAGCTATTGGAGCAAAATCAAGTGAAATAAGAGTTAAAACATTGAAAGCACTAGAACTAGTTGGATTAAAAGGAAAAATTAGAAATTATCCTGATGAATTATCAGGTGGAGAACAACAAAGAGTTGCAATTGCAAGAGCGATAGTAAATGATCCAAAATTAATCCTATGTGATGAGCCAACTGGTAATTTGGATCCTAAAATGAGTTTAGAAATTGTCAAAGTACTAGAACAAATCAACAAAACAACAGGAACTACATTAGTAATGGCAACTCATGATGAAAAGATAGTTAATAAATTTAAAAAAAGAGTAATAGTAATCAAAGAAGGTAGAATTGTAAAGGATTACGAAGAAGGGAAGTACGATAATGAAGCTATTTAGAATGATAAAAAATGGCATTCGTGATGCCTTTAAGAGTGTAATAAGAAACTTTTCTTTGTCTTTAGCTTCTATCTCATGTATTAGCATTACTTTGATAGTAGTTGCACTTGCTTTATTAGTTGCATTTAATGTTGAAAATTTTTCAAATAAAGTTGGAGATAATGTTACAGTGGTTACTTATTTAAAGCTAGGTGCTACAGAAGAAGAAGTAAAAGAATTTGAAGAAGAATTAAATAAAATAGATAACATACAAGAAGGATGGGTAAAACAAAGTCCAGAAGATAGAAAAAATCAATTAATTGAAGAAAACGATTTTTTAAGTTCCGTTGGAAATTTAATAGATAATGAAAATGAAGTATTTCACTATAGATATGATATTAATGTAAAAGATATTAAAAAAATAAATGATACTAAAAATGAACTTACTTCTATTAAAATAGTTGATTCTGCAGAATATGGAGATGAAACTATTTCTAGAATGATTAATTTGTTTGATTTTGCAGGAAAACTTTCAATAGTTGTAGCAGTTGTGCTTATGGTAGTTACTTCTTTCTTAATAATTAATACTATTAAGTTAACAATTTTTTCAAGGAAAAGAGAAATATCCATTATGAGAGTTGTTGGAGCAAGTAATATTACTATTAAACAACCATTTATTATTGAAGGATTTATAATTGGACTTTTAGGTTCAATTCTACCAGTAATAGCTGTTATTTTTGGATATAAAGAATTCTATAGTAGACTTGATAATGGACATTTTATGACATTTTGGCTTGAGTTTATTGAACCAGAACCATTTATTTACTTAGTTTCTTTAATCATTATCGCAACAGGAGTTTTAGTAGGTATGTTTGGAAGTAGCAGAGCTGTAAGGAAGTATTTAAAAGTATGATGAAAAAAGTAAATAAAATAGTAATTGTTACTTTGCTTGTATCGTTTTTAATACCTTTAATTTCTGAACCAGTTAGTGCTGCAAAAGAAAATACATTAGGATATTATGAAGAAAAATTAGCACAAGCAAAGGCAGAATATCAAGCTAATAGAAATGCCATTAGTAAAACTCAAAGTGAAATATCTGCGTCACAAGCTGAGATAGAAAGATTAAAACAAGAAACTTTAAGTTTAACTGAAGAAGTAAAAAAACTAAGTGATGAAATAGATGCATATAATAATAAAATCAAAGACAAATTATTAGAATCTAAACAACTTTTAGAGTATCTTCAGTTATCAGGAGGAAAAAATGTATATCTAGACTATGTTTTTAAAGCAGAGTCAGTAACAGATTTTATTAATAGAAGCTATGTAGTAAAAGAAATAGTTGCTTATAATCAAAAAACAATAGAATCACTAGAAGAAATGGTTGAAGGAAATAAAAAAAGAGAAGCTGAAATTGAACAAAGAAAAGTTGCAATTACGCAAAAAGAATCAGAACTTCAAAATAGTATAACAACTCTTGGTGAAAAGAAAGAATCTTTAACAGCTGGTGGAGTTGGTATTGAACAAGAAATTAAATTTAATCAAGAATATGTTGATATGTATAAAAAACTAGGTTGTAAAACAAATGATGTAATTGGAGTAGATTGTGCAAGACAAGGTGGAACAGGTGTATTTAGAAGACCTACTCAAACAGGATATGTTACTCAAGAAGCTTATTACAAACCATCTTATTCTCACAGAGCACTAGATATAGGTAGTAAAAAAGGAAGAAGTGAGAAAATATATCCAATTGCAAATGGAAAAATAACTAAAATTTATAGAGATAACTATGGCGCTTTATGTTTAACTATTGAACATTACAATATAAAAGATGGAAAATATTACACTTCACTTTATGTTCATATGAGTGCATATGCTCCTGGATTATATGTTGGAAAAGATGTAACTAGTAATGACTATATTGGTTATATGGGTGATACTGGTTATGCATTTGGGGTACACTTACATATGGAGGTGTTCCCTTGTAGAATGTATAATCCGACTGATTCAAATTGTAGTAATTGGAGTAAATATGATGCATTTGCTAAGAAAATGTTAAGAAATGGTTATAACCCAAGAGATTTAATATCATTCCCAAGTGGAACATATAATTCTTGGAGTACAAGATAGACTAATGTCTATCTTTTTTTTATATTATATAAAAAAAGCATCTTATGATGCTTTATTTTATAAATATATCATTATATCCATCCCATAATGATTCTTTTAGTTTAAATTTAACAGATTTATCTTTTTCTTTATAGATTTTCTTAACTAAAGATACAAGTTTTTTTCTATTTTTTTCTTCAAAGTAATTAAATGGAATAATAAATCCATTTTTACCATTTACAATTCCTAATTCCTCATATGCTTCTAGTGGAGTTACAATTACTTTTGTATTTACAGAGATTGCTTCCATTATACAATAAGGCATTGCTTCACTATCACTCAATAAAACAAAATAGTCACTATCTTTTATGTATGGAATTGGATTAAGTACTCTTGATCTATATATTAATCCATTATGATTTGTATTTTCTCTTTGATCTGTAAATACGTTCCAAGTGTATGGTATATCTAATTCATCAAATATACTTGCAATTGCTTCAACTCTATCTGGCCTTTTTACTGTTGAATATTTAAATGCAGAAGTTAAAGTAATGTGTGGCTTTACTAAATCTTTATCTAATTTAAATGGATTTACTATATATTCAATGTTATCTGTTGGAAAATATCCTTTTGCTTTTTTTGCTGATATTTTTGATACAGCAACATAGTGAGTATATAGATCATCATGAAATACTCTAGTATTTTCGTAGTCTGCCATATTACCATGTATAAACATATAACTTTGATCAAGTGTAATAATGTTTTTTGGATAATAGTAAGTTGCATAAGTTACTAATAATCTATCAGTATAGTAGTTAATACTTTCTTCTCTTTTAATACATTTAAAATATTTTTTAAAATATTCTAATACAGTTTTATCAATACAATCATATAAAATAGTAATATCATACTGTTTGCCAAAGCATTTTCCTATATTTTTAATCCAACTAACGTATCCATTGAAAATACCAGCACAGCCACCACCCATATATATCAAATTCTTATAGTATTCATTTCTTTTTACATCTGAAAATTGAATATCTTTTACCAATCTTTTCCCTTTTGGATTATGATAATAAATTAATGTTCCAATTGCTGTAGTATTTGTAAATATTTCATCTACTTTTTTATTAAATTCAACTGAATTTTCAATTTCTATTATTTCTTGTAATTTATTTTTATTAAAAATATATGACCAATAGTAATCTCCATAATGAGGTTTGTTATTAGCAAGTTCAGGTTCATTTATAGATAAACTTACATCTCTTTTATAATCATATTCAATAATATAATTTATAAAACAACAATCAAATTCTGTTTTAATTTTTTCTAATATTATTCTTAAATAATCTTTTGATAATTTATCTTCTTCCCTTATAAATACTACATACTTTCCTCTTGCAATTTTAACTATACTTTTAAAATTTTCACCTGTAGTATAGATAAATTCAATATTGGTATCTTCCTTTATTTCATTCTTTTTACCAATGACTACTAAAGTTAAATCTTTCATAAAACACCTTCTTATTATATAATGTGATTATAGCATAATTTATTATATCTTAAAATAAATAATTAAAAAAAAGGAGAAAAATAATGAAAGAACATATTAAAGAAATAGATGAAATAATAAAAGAAAAAAGAAATAAAGATATTGATAAAATAATAAATGATCATTTAATAAAAATAAAATTTTATCAACATGAAAGACTAGTGCACTTTTTAGTAACAATGTTATTTGCATTAATGTTTTTGATAACATTTTTATATTCATTAAACAATATTAGTTTTGGAATAATTATATTAGATATTATGTTTTTTGTTCTTTTAGTTCCTTATATATTTCATTATTACAATTTAGAAAATAGTGTTCAATATATGTATAAACAGTATGATGAATTAAAAAAAATAAAGTAGAATGGAAAGAGCCTTTATGGAAAAAATATCTAAAGAAGAAATAATAAAAATTGCGGATAACTTATTTCAAGGTAGTGATATTATTGCTAAACATGGAACTAGTTTTGCAAATGCAATGGGAATAATAGAAGAAGGTTTCTACTATAGTAGAACTAGTATGGTTTCTCAAAAGTCTAAAGATCCATTTCAATTATGCTCTTATGGATGGAAAGAAAGTAAAAGAGGAGAGGCTTGTAATGTAATAATATCTATTCCTAAATCTTTTATTAAGTTGTTACTAAATCTTGATGAAGAAGAATACAAAAAATGGAAAGAAAAATATTTAAGTGTTTTTGATGCTGATACAATTATAGATGCAACAACAAAATCTGTAGTAAAAGAAGTACCAAAAAGAGAAGGAATGCCATTTCTTCCTCCTACATTTTTAAAATTAGTACCAAAGGAGTTTATAAAAGGATTTTTTGCATTTTGTGATAATACTAATTATATTGATTTTTTGTCTAATAAAGAGGAAGCATTAAATCATTTATCATATTTTGATAATCCTAATTATTTTGATAATTTATCGAAAGAAGAACAAGAGGAATTTATTAATAACTTTAATGAAAAAGGAAAGAACGTAGTAGATAATAAACAAGGAAAATGAATTCCTTGTTTTTATTTTTTATAAATGTTAAAATATTTGTGAATTATTTTTATGGGGAGGTGTTAGTATGTTTAAACTTCATTCAAAATATTCTCCATCTGGAGATCAACCTAAAGCTATAAAAGAACTTGTTGATGGAATAAATAATGGTAAGAAACAGCAAGTTTTAAAAGGTGTTACTGGAAGTGGTAAAAGTTTCACTATGGCTAATGTAATTAAAGAAGTTAATAAACCTACTTTAATACTTGCTCATAATAAAACTTTGGCTGGACAACTTTATTCTGAAATGAAAGAATTTTTTCCTGAAAATAAAGTTGAATATTTTGTGTCATACTATGATTATTATCAACCAGAAGCATATGTTCCTAGTACAGATACTTATATTGAAAAAGATTCATCAATTAATGATGAAATAGATGAATTAAGACATGCTGCAGCAAGTGCTTTGTTAACTAGAAAAGATACAATAGTAGTTGCATCTGTTTCATGTATTTATGGTATTGGTGAACCTGAAGAATATAAAGATAAAATGTTAACACTTTCTGTTGGACAATCAATTGATAGAAATGTTGTTTTAAATAAACTTGTTGATATGCTTTATGAAAGAAATGACTTTGATTTTAAAAGAGGAACTTTTAGAGTTAGAGGAGACGTTGTTGAAGTTATTCCTGCTAGTGAAAGAACAAGTGGTATAAGAATAGAATTCTTTGGAGATGAAATTGATAGAATTAGTACAATTGATACTTTAACAGGAGTTGTTAAAGAAAATGTAAAAAATATTTCTATATTTCCAGCTAGTTTGTTTGTAACTAGTGATGATAAACTACAAAAAGCAATAGAAAGAATAAGAGAAGAACTTGTTGAAAGAGTTAAGTTCTTTAAAGATAATAATAAACTATTAGAAGCAGAAAGAATTGAGCAAAGAACTAATTATGATTTAGAAATGCTAGCTGAAACTGGTTTTTGTACTGGTGTTGAAAATTATTCTAGACATATGGCTTTAAGAGAAGAAGGAGAAACTCCAACTACTTTAATGGATTTCTTTGGTGATGATTATCTTTTAATTGTAGATGAATCTCATGTAACACTTCCACAAGTAAGAGGAATGTATAATGGTGATAGAGCAAGAAAAATGAATCTTGTTGAATATGGATTTCGTTTACCTAGTGCACTTGATAATAGACCACTTAAGTTTGAAGAATTTGAAAGTAAAATTGATAATGCAATATATGTATCAGCTACACCAGGAGACTATGAACTTGAGAAAACAAATAATACTTTTGTTGAACAAATAATTAGGCCAACTGGACTTCTAGATCCATTAATTGAGGTTAGACCATCAATGGGACAAATTGATGATTTAGTAGATGAAATAAAGATTAGAATGGAAAATAATGAAAGAGTTCTAATTACTACTCTTACTATTAGAATGGCTGAAGAATTAACAAATTATTTAAAAGAATTAGATATAAAAGTAGCATACCTTCACACAGAAGTTAAAACGCTTGAGAGATTAAGAGTAATAAGAGATTTAAGACTAGGAAAATATGATTGTATTGTAGGAATAAATTTATTAAGAGAAGGTTTAGATATTCCAGAAGTAAGTTTAATTGCTATACTTGATGCTGATAAAGAAGGATTCTTAAGAAGTGAAAGAAGTTTAATACAGACAATTGGAAGATGTGCAAGAAATGCTAATGGTAAATGTATTATGTACGGAGATAAAATAACCGATTCAATGAAAAAAGCAATTGATGAAACAACAAGAAGAAGAAAAATTCAAGAAGAATTTAATAATGAACATGGTATTATTCCAAAAACAATTTCAAAAGAAATTAGAGAGCTAATTAGTAATATTGATGATAAGAAAGATACTAAGAAGAAGGTATCTAAGAAAGAAAAGGAATTAAATATAGAAGAAATAGAACAGGAGATGAGAGAAGCAGCAAGAAATTTAGATTTCGAACGTGCTATGGAACTTCGTGATATTTTATTTGAAATGAAATCATAGAAGAAAATAAGGAGGGTTATATGGAAATAATTGATAATAAATATTTAGAAAGAGAATTTAATACTAATTATGAATATCATGAGATATTCAATTATCAAAAAAATGAAACATTAGATGTTTTAGAAAAGAGAATAAAATCAAGTGGTAAAAATGATATTTTATTAAAAATAAACATTAATAATATTGTTCCATATTATAAGCATAGAAGTAATATTGAACATAATAGTGATGAAGAAAAAAAATACTGGAATCATGTTGTATCTATTTTATTTGCAACTCAATTAAAAGAAATGTATGAAATAGATTCAATACGTAATATAGATGAAGAAAAAAGAGTAGTTGTTAGAGGAACATTTGAAGAATATAAAAAACTTCAAGATGTATTACTTAATAGAGATGATATTATTGAAATAATAAGAAATCTTAAATTTGATAATACTAGATTACACATAGTTATTAATTATTTTAATAATGAATATGTTTGGAATGAATTAATAAATTATTTATCAGATGATTTACCGTTTATTACTATGATTTATTCTGATAGTGATATTTATAGATTAATGTTTAATGCAAAAGAATTTCCAACAGAACATTATAAATATGTAATGTTTGATAAAAATGAAGAAGGTAAAGTATCATATAAACTTCTTGATACTGAAAAAAATGAAGTGTTAAAGTATGAAAAAAAGATTTAAAAAAATATATATTGAAATAACTAATAAATGTAATTTAAATTGTTCGTTTTGCAGTGAAATAAAAAGACAAAAAAAAGAAATGACAGTAAATGATTTTGAAATAATTGTTTCTAAAATAAAAGATTATACTGATTATATTTATTTACATATTAAGGGCGAACCACTATTGCATTCAAAATTTGATGAAATACTTTCAATTTGCGATAATATAGGTATTAAAGTTAATATTACAACTAATGGAACTCTTTTGAAAGAAAGAAAAGCTGTTTTATTAAATCATAAATCAATTCGACAAATAAATATTTCACTTCATTCAGAAAATAATAAAAAAAATTATTTTGAAGAAGTATTTGATACTTGTAAAGAATTATCAACAAATATGTTTATAAATTATCGATTATGGACGTTAAAAGATAATGAATTAGATAAAGAATCAACAGTTATTGTTGATAAAATAAAAAGCAATTATAATTTATCAACTGAAATTGTTGATAAAATAATAAATGAGAATAATATTAAGATATTTAATAACACTTTTGTTAATAAAAACAATTTATTTGTTTGGCCAGATGAATCGTTAGGTCTTGATATAAATGCAAAGTGTTATGGATTAATTGATCAGTTAGGAATACTTGTAGATGGTACCGTAGTTCCTTGTTGTTTAGATTCAAATGGTATTATTAATTTAGGTAATATTTTTATTGAAGATTTAGATGAAATTTTAAATACAAGTTTAGCTAAAGACATAATTAAAGGATTTAAAGAAAATAGATCTAGTTGTAAATTATGTAAGAATTGTAACTTTAGGGAAAGATTTATAAAGTAGTTGAAATATTTATTATAAAAAATAATTATTAGTATAGTCATTAAAAGTATCAAAAGGTAATAAAGGAGTAATAAAATATGAAAAAAATAATAATTATGCTTATTTTTATTTCTATGTTTATTTTTACTGCATGTGATAATAATAATAATAAAGTAATAACGAAAGATATGGTTGATGAACAAAATAATAAAATTACAAAAGAAGAAATAAAATATATAGAAGAAATGTTTAAAGGATATGATTCTGTATTAGATTGTTCAGTTATAATTGAAGACAAAGTAGTATATGTAAAAGTAAAATTTAAAGAATCAGTAACATTAAAAAGTGCAAAAATGAGATGTAATAGTGATCTTGGAGAAAGATTTAAAGACTATGATATACAATATGAAATATATGGGAGTGATTTTCATGTTAAAGGATTTTGGATTGAAGAATATAACTTTGTTGCATGGGATGATGAATATGATTATGAATAATAAAAAAGTTAACTATTAAAGTTATCTTTTTTGTTTAATTATTACATAAATTATGTTATTATATAGT
This sequence comes from uncultured Erysipelotrichaceae bacterium, assembly GCA_902793375.1. Lineage (GTDB taxonomy): Bacteria > Bacillota_I > Bacilli_A > RF39 > UBA660 > RUG13868. Next base: position 109,909 of record CADBDE010000001.1, read on the forward strand.
AGCAATTTGAGGTGGTAATATGGATGAGATAATTATTAAAGGAGCAAGAGAAAATAATTTAAAAAATATTGATCTTACTTTACCAAAGAATAAACTGATTGTAATGACTGGAGTATCAGGAAGTGGAAAATCTTCTTTAGCTTTTGATACTATTTATGCTGAAGGTCAAAGAAGATATGTTGAAAGTTTGTCTGCATATGCTAGACAATTTTTAGGTGGTACGGAAAAACCTGATGTTGATTCTATAGAAGGATTATCACCATCAATTAGTATTGATCAAAAAACAACAAGCAATAATCCAAGAAGTACTGTTGGTACTGTAACAGAAATATATGATTATTTTAGATTATTATATGCAAGAATTGGTATACCAATGTGTCCTAATCACAATATACCTATTAATGGGCAAAGTGTTGAAGAAATGACTAATAAATTACTTGAGTACCCAGATGGAACAAAAATGATTATTATGTCACCAGTTGTTCATGGAGAAAAAGGTACACATAAAGAATTATTAGAAAGATTAAGGAGAGATGGGTATGCAAGAATAAGGATTAATAAAGAAGTTCATGATTTAACTGAAGATATTAATTTTGAAAAAAATATAAAAGATAATATTGATGTAATAATAGATAGATTAGTTATAAAAAATGATGTACGAGGACGATTATTTGAATCTTTAGAAAGTGCTTGTAAACTGTCAAATGGAAAAGTAATAATTGAAATAGTAGGTGACAAAGAATTAGTTTTTTCAGAATTATATGCTTGTCCTTATTGTGAATTCTCTTTACCTGAATTGGAGCCTAGAATGTTTAGTTTTAATGCTCCATATTGTGCATGTCCTGATTGTAAAGGATTAGGTATTAAACTTTCAATCGATCCAGAACTAGTTGTACCAGACAAGGACAAGTCTTTAGAAGAAGGAGCTATAGTAACACTTGGAGATGATACAGATAACATTTATTACAAAAGACTAGAATGTATGTGTAAGCACTATAAAATAAGTACAACAAAACCATTTAAAAAACTAACAAAAAGAGAAGTAGATTTAATTTTTTATGGAAGCGATGAACCAATTAGATTTAATTTTGCGTCTCGTAGTGGAAATATTACTAATCAAGTTGATTACTATGAAGGATGTATTAATAATTTACAAAGAAGATATATGGAAACATCAAGTACATGGATTCGTGACTGGTTAGAAAATTATATGATTGAAACAGAATGCGAAACATGTCATGGAGCAAGATTAAATAATGATGCATTATCAGTATATGTTGGTGGAAAAAATATATTTGAACTTACTTCTATGAGCATAGATAAAATTTTAGAGTTCTTTAATAAATTAAAATTAAATACTGAGCAAACTGAAATAGCAGGACTTCTTATTAAAGAAATAAAAAATAGATTAGAATTCTTGGTTAATGTTGGACTTGAGTATTTAACATTATCAAGAATGGCAGGAACATTATCTGGAGGAGAGCTACAAAGAATTAGACTTGCTACTCAAATAGGTTCAAGATTAACTGGGGTTTTGTATGTGCTTGATGAACCAAGTATTGGACTACATCAAAGAGATAATGAAAGATTAATTAAATCATTAAAACAAATGAGAGATCTAGGTAATACTTTAATAGTTGTTGAGCATGATACAGATACAATGTTAGCTTCAGATTATCTTGTTGATATTGGTCCTCTTGCAGGAGATGAAGGTGGTCGTGTTATTGCAGCAGGAACTCCAAAAGAAGTAATGAAGAATAATGATAGTATTACTGGAAGATATTTAAGTGGAAAAGAAAAAATAGAAGTACCTAAAACGACAAGAAAAGGAAATGGTAAATACATAGAAGTAATTGGTGCCAAAGAGAATAACTTAAAAAATATTGATGTAAAATTTCCACTTGGTACTTATACTTGTGTTACTGGAGTGTCAGGAAGTGGTAAATCAAGTTTAGTTATGAGAATACTATCTAATGCTGCTATGAAAAGTGTTTATGGCTCAAAAGTAATTGTTGGAAAACACGATAAGATAAAAGGATTAGAAAATATTGACAAGGTTGTTGAAATAACACAAAATCCAATTGGAAGAACGCCAAGAAGTAATCCTGCAACATATACTGGAGTATTTGATGATATAAGAGATTTATATACTAATACTAAAGAAGCTAAAATGTATGGTTACGAAAAAAATAGATTTTCATTTAATGTTAAAGGTGGAAGATGTGAAGCTTGCCGTGGCGATGGTGTAAAGAAAATTGAAATGCATTTTTTACCTGATGTTTACGTTCCTTGTGAAGTTTGTCATGGAACTCGTTATAATAGTGAAACATTAAGCATAAAGTATAAAGAGAAGAATATTGCAGATGTACTTGAAATGAGAGTAAGTGAAGCAATTAAATTTTTTGAAAATGTTCCAAGAATTAAATCTAAACTTCAAGTTTTAGAAGATGTTGGAATAGGATATTTAAAACTTGGGCAAAGTGCACCTACACTTTCTGGTGGAGAAGCAAGTCGTGTTAAACTTGCAAAAGAACTACAAAAGAAAGCAACTGGAAAAACATTATTCATAATGGATGAACCTACAACAGGACTTCACTCATATGATATTAAAAGACTTCTTGCAATTATTCAAAAAATAGTAGATAATAAAGATACAGTAATAGTTATAGAACATAATTTGGATATGATTAAATGTGCTGACTATATAATTGATATTGGACCAGAAGGAGGAGAAAAAGGTGGAGAAATAGTTGCCACTGGAACTCCAAAAGAAGTATCTAAAAACAATAATTCATACACAGGAGCATTTTTAAAAAAAATAATTTAATAGGAGGTATTCTATGAAAGTGGTTACTAAGGGAAGATTGAATCTTTTGTTAGAATTTATTTTATATTCTGTTTTATATACAGGAGTATTTTTACTAGTAGAAATACCATTTAAAAGTTTTGAAATTAATAGTAATTATCCAGTTTTAATTGCATTCTTAGCAATAGTAGTAATATATGTTTTAGAAAAAGTATTAAAACCTATTCTTGTTACAATATTTACTCCTATAACAGGTCTTACTTTTGGCTTATTCTATTTTGTTATAAATGCATTTATGCTTAAATTAACTGATTGGATTTTAGGACCAAGACTTAATTTTACAGATATATGGATTTTATTCTTCATATCAATTGTATTAGCTGGTTTAAACCTATTAATTGAAAAAATAATAATTGAACCAATTATTAGAAAGGCGAATAAATAATGAATAGGGTTGCGTTAGATCTAGGTGTAATTCAAATATATTGGTATTCTATTTGTATTTTAGTTGGAATGACGCTTGGTATGTTTTTAGTTTATAAAGAAACATTAAAAAAACATATTAGTGAAAACTTGATTACAAATTTAATATTCTATACAATAATTGTTTCAATTATTGGTGCTAGAGTTTATTATGTAATTTTTGACTGGGGATATTATTCTAAAAATCCAATAGAAATGTTGGAAATTTGGAATGGTGGACTAGCAATTCATGGTGCAATTATATTTGGTGGATTATTCCTAATATATTATACAAAAGAGCATAAAATGGATACTCTAAAAATACTTGATATATGTTCAGTTGGATTGATTATAGGACAAGCTATTGGTAGATGGGGAAATTTCTTTAATCAGGAAGTATATGGTGGTGTAGTAAGCCGTGAGTTTTTAAAGGGATTCTTTTTACCTGATTTTATTGTAGAAGGTATGAAAGTTGGTGGAGAATATCACCAACCATTATTCTTATATGAATCACTATGGTGTATTCTTGGGTTTGTAATTCTTTTGTTCATTAGAAAAAGAAAATATATAAAAACAGGACAAATATTTGGTATTTATTGTATGTGGTATTCAGTTGGTAGATTTTTCTTAGAAGGTATGAGGGACGAAAAATACAATTTAATGCTTGGATCTATGAAAGCAGCTCAAATTGTTTCTATTGGAATGTTTGTAGTAGGTTTATTCTTCTTTATAAGAAGATTTAAAACTTCAAGATTTGAGTTTTTATATAATGACGAAGGAATAGAAGTTGCTTTAACAAATGATGATTCAAAACAAAAATCATTCTTTGATAAAAAACAAACAAAAACCATTGATAAAAAAGAGGATAGCAGAAAAATGAATTTTTCAGTTTCGCCTCAAATATATGAACAAAAAACAAACTTAAATAATGAACAACAAAAGAAAAAAGAATCGTTTTTTAATCAACCACCAGTACAACAAAATATAAATACTAATCCACAACAAGTCCCTTTTGCTAATCAGAATTCAAATCAAGATAATAGTCAAAATAATAGTTTTCCACAACTTCAATCAAATGGCCCAGTATTAAATAATCAAATATTCACTGGACAAAATAATAATCAGAATAATAATCAAAATAATACTTTTATACGTTAAAAGTATTATTTTTTTTAATATATTTATGGTATATTAATTATAGTTATTATAGATGAGGTATATTATGAATGAAGATGAAATGTTAATTGGGAAATTTAGTAATATCTTTATAAAATTAATAGTTGGTATTATGTCTAATGATTTAAAAGATATTAAGCATTATTTATCTTCTGATTTGATAAATAGATATCAATCTATGATTGATAATAATATTGCTAATCATGAAATAAGATGTTTAGATGAACCAAATGTGAAACAAATTAATATTGAAAAAAGAGAAAATGAAGATGATTTTGAAGTAATACATATTAATTTAGTTTCTAGATATATGGACTACTATATTGATTCAGATACTATGGAGTATAAAAGGGGTAACAATTCTTCAAGAGTGGAGATATCTCATGATTTAATTTTTAAGAAAAGAATAGATGCTTTAAATAACAATAATGTAATTAAATGTCCTAGTTGTGGTTCTAATTTAGATCCAAATAATAGTGGATATTGTAATTATTGTGGTGTTATAAATAGTGCAGAAAAATACGATTATGTACTTTATGAGGTAACTAATTTATGAGTAAAAAGAATAAAATATTAATATCATTATTTATTACAGTAATTGTTCTACTTGCCATATCATTTTTCTTTCCAATTAATAAAAATTATTTGAAAACTGATAGTGGATTTGATTCAAGTTGGGATAGTAGTGATTCTTGGGATTCAGGAAGTTCGTGGGATTCAGGAAGTTCATGGGATTCAGGAAGTTCATGGGATTCGGGAAGTTCATGGGGTTCAGGGGGTTCAGGTGATGGATCAAGTTTAGGACAAACTGAAATTGCAATTATTTTTTTATTTATTTTTATTTTTATATTGATTTCTAGTAGTAAATCATCACTAAGTAAAAATGTTGTAGAAGATTATGATCTTGAAAATATAAAACGACAACTAATGGCAGATGATTATAAAGATTTATTGTTAAAAAATAATATTACAAAAATAGAAATAGTTGATTCTGTTAAGAATATAATTAAAAAAATTGAAATGGCATATTCAAATAAAGATTTAAGTTCAGTTGTTGGATTAGTATCTGATAAAGTAATTAAAGAATATCAAAATAAAATAGATAATTTAAATGAAAAAAAATTATTTATTAATTCACTAAACACAAAAGACACATTTATATATTCGGTTAATGACATAGATGGCAGTTTAGTTATTTCAATGGATTTAATATTAGAAATGATGTGTGTTGTTAAAAATGAAAATGATATTGTTAATGAAGACGAATATGTTTCAAAACTTTATAGATATGTATTAGAAGTTAACTACTTTGGTAATTATTATCTTCAAGATATTAAAGAAGTAAAAGAGATAGATAAATTAGATTATGAAGCATATTCAGTTATAAAAAGAAATCATATAGAAGATAAATTAAATGATTTAGGTTTATCTAAAGTAACTGTTTTGGATCAAGCATATATCATATATATTAAAGTACAACAAGCATGGATGAATGATAAACTAGAAGATGTAAAAGACATTATTTCTAGCGAAATGTATAATACTTATAGTGCACAACTTTCTACATTAAGAGTTAAAAAGCAACAAAATATTATGGATAGTTTTGTATATATAGATGGATTTATTACTTCAATTAGTTCGTATAATAATTGTACTTATATTAGATTATTATTATGTGTCAAATGTAGAGATTATTTAATTAATAAAGAAACGGGAAAAGTAATAAGAGGTAATTCTTCCAAAATTAATATATATAGATATTCATTAACATTTATGGTAAGTAAAAATACTATTGATAAATGTCCAAGTTGTGGTGCAAAATTACCAGAACATGGTTCAAGTGTTAAATGTGAATATTGTGGTAGTGATATAAATAGATATAGTAAAAATATGGTTTTAACAGATAAAAAGATGATAAGTCAACAATAAAAGTGGAATTTTTATTGACTACTTCAATTTTTATTCTACTTTTTTTGTTTAATAATATTTTTAATCTACTATTACAAAATCTTCCTAATACTTGATATTATAATAATTAATTGACATTTAAATGATTTTGTGTTAATTTATATGTAACACGAAAAGGTGTTTTTATTTTGGTTAAATAAGGTGGGGAGAAAATGGCTCTAAAAGCAAAAAAAATTGTTGAAGAAAAAGACAAAGATCTACTTAAAGAAATAGAAGAAGTTTCTAAAGAAGTAGAGAAAAAAGAAAAGAAAAAAGAAAAGAAAAAAGACGATAAGAAAGATAACAAGAAAGACAATAAGAAAAAAGAAGAAAAAAAGACTGAAGTAAAAAAAGAATCATGGTGGCATGGAGTTAAGTCAGAATTTAAGAAAGTTAGATGGCCAAGTAAAAAAGAAATGATAAAATATTCTATTGCAACAATATGTTTTATTATTTTCTTTGCATTCTTTTTCTGGATAATAGAAATGATTGCTTACTTGATTAAGACTATGTAGAGGTGAAGTTATGGAAAAACAATGGTATGTAGTTAATACTTATTCTGGACATGAAAATAAGGTTAAAGAAAAGCTTGAAATGCGTGCTGAATCAATGGACATGAAAGATTATATTTTTAGAGTAGTAATACCTGAACAAAAAGTAATCGAAGAAAAAGATGGACAAACTAAGGAAAAAGTTAAGAAAATGTTTCCTGGTTATGTTTTAGTTGAAATGGTTATGAGTGATGAAGCATGGTTTGTAGTTAGAAATACTCCTGGTGTAACTGGATTTATTGGATCTAGTGGTAAAGGAGCAAAACCAACTCCACTTCAACCATATGAAGTTGACAATATCTTAAGAAATATGGGTATTAGTAGACTTGACGTTGATAAAGAATTAGAAGTAGGTGCTAAAGTTAAGATTATTGCTGGAGCATTTGCTGGAATGTATGGTACTATCGATTCAATCGATTTACCAAACCAAAAATTGGAATTAAATGTAGACTTATTTGGTCAAGAAACTGCTGTTGAAGTAGAATTATCTCAAATTGAGATTGCAAAAGACTAAAAACTCTTGCAAAATGACTAAATAAATGATATAACAATATCGCTATATTTAATTATATAGATTAATTAGTGGGAAGCGAAAAAGCATGTAAATGCAAAAAAGAGTGATAAGCTATTTGGACCACTCGCGAAAACTAAAAAATATAGGAGGTGTTTTTCGTGGCAAAGGAAGTTGTAAAAAAAGTTAAGTTGCAAATTCAAGCAGGAAGAGCTACACCAGCTCCACCAGTTGGAACTGTTTTAGGACCTGCAGGAATTAATCTACAAGATTTCTGTACAAAATATAATGATGCAACTAAAGATAAAATGGGAGATGTATTACCAGTTGAAATTTCAATTTATGATGATAGAAGTTTTGATTTCGTAGTAAAAACTCCACCAACACCATTCTTAGTAAAGAAATTTGCTAAGATTCAAAAAGGATCTACAAAAGGTAAGAACGAAACAGTTGGTTCTATTACTAAAGATCAATTAAAAGAAATTGCTGAAATTAAGTTACCTGACTTAAACTGTTATACAGTTGAAGAAGCTATGAAAATAGTTGAAGGTACTGCCCGTAACATGGGTGTTACTATAAAAGAATAGTAAATAATTGACATATAGGTTTATACCTGTGTGGAAGGAATTTGATGAGCAATCATCGTTCGCTTTTGTCCGCTAGACCACATAAGGAGGAAAAGTAATGAAAAAAAGAGGAAAGAAATATGTAGAAGCTTTAAATAAAATTGAAAAAGGTAAAGCTTATACTAAAGAAGAAGCTGTTAAACTTGCAAAAGAAACATCAGTTAGTAAGTTTGTTGCATCAGTTGAATTAGCAGTAAGATTAAATCTTGATACTAAAAAAGCTGATCAACAATTAAGAGGTGCTATAGTACTTCCAAATGGAACTGGTAAGAGTAAGAAAGTATTAGTTATTGCTAAAGGAGAAAATGCTACTAAAGCAAAAAATGCTGGAGCTGACTTCGTTGGAGATACTGATATGTTAGAAAAAATCGAAAAAGAAAACTGGTTTGGGTTTGATGTAATGATAGCAACACCTGACATGATGCCACTTTTAGGTAAGTTAGGAAAAGTTTTAGGACCAAAAGGATTAATGCCAAACCCTAAAACTGGAACAGTTACTACAGATGTAGAAAAAGCAGTTAATGATGTTAAAGCTGGACGTGTTGAATATAGAACAGACAGTTTTGGAAACATTCATGGAATTATTGGTAACACTGATTTTACTGAACAACAATTACTTGAAAACTTAGATGCTTTCATGGCAGTAATTGTTAAAGCAAAACCTGCTACAGTAAAAGGTGATTACATTAAAAACATAGCTATCGCTACTACTATGGGTCCTGGAATTAAAATAATTACAAATTCTTTTGACATTTAGTAGAAGTTGATATATAATACAATTAATTTGTTGGTGCCAAAGACAGTAGGTTGTTAGTAAATCCTACCGAGGACTAAAAAATAACATTGATTTTTTAGAATCTCTACGTCTTTGGATGTAGAGATTTTTATATAGCTCCAATAAATTAAAAAAATAAAGGAGGATTCTTATGGCAAGTGAGAAAATCTTAGCAAAGAAACAAGAAGTAATTGATGAAATTAAATCAAAAGTTCAAGAATCTGCTTCAGTTGTTGTATTCACTTATACTGGATTAACAGATGAAGATACTAAGAAACTAAGAAGGTCTTTAAGAGAAAGTGGATCTGACTACAAAGTATATAAAAATACTTTAATGGCAAGAGCATTTAACGATTTAAAGATTGACTTAAATGAACATTTGACTGGATCAAGCGCTTTAGCATTTGGAACAGATGCAGTTGCACCAATTAAGGCTCTTGCAGATTTTGCAAAGACACACGAAGTGGTAACACTTAAAGTCGGAATTGTAGATGGAGCAATTTCTGATTCAAGCGAGTTAGCTAAACTTGCAACTATACCATCAAGAGAAGGACTACTTACTATGCTTGCAGCTGGTATGATGGGAATTCCAAAAGACTTATCAATATGTTTAGATTTATATGCTAAACAAAAGGAAGAAAATTAATTAAGGGAGGATAATTAAAATGGCAAAATTAACAAAAGAAAGTTTTATTGAAAGTTTAAAAGAAATGAGTCTATTAGAAATCAAAGAATTAGTAGACGCTATGAAAGAAGAATTTGGAGTAGATCCAAGTGCAGTAACAGTAGCAGCACCAGTAGCTGGAGCAGCAGCTGCAGCTGATGAAGGACCAAGCCAAGTTACAGTTACATTAGTAAATGCAGGAGCTGCTAAAATTAATGTAATCAAAGTTATCAAAGAAATCACTGGTTTAGGACTTGCTGATTCTAAAGCAATCGCTGATAACGGTGGAGCTATCAAAGAAAACATTCCAGTTGACGAAGCTAATGAAATCAAAGCTAAATTAGAAGAAGCTGGAGCAGAAGTTGAAGTTAAATAATTAAGGCACAGAAATGTGCTTTTTTTATTGTAGATTTTTTCTTGTATTAGTGATAAAATAATCACGAAATCAAAGGGGAGTGATTTAGATGGATTTAAGAAAAATAATAGAAGATAACCCATGGATATTAAAAGTTGCAAATTCATTAATAGTAATAATTATTGCAGTTCTTTTATATATAATAATTACTAAAATAATTATTAATAAGATTGAAAAAAAATATAATTCAAAAATAAAAAGTAAAAAATCAAACACTTATATAAAATTATTTAAAAGTATTTTAAGATATTTATTCATAATTGTATCTTTATTTATCATCTTGAAAATATTCGGTGTTAATATTACTGCAATGGCAACAGGTGTTGGAGTATTTGGTATTATTTTTGGTTTTGCAATACAAGATGCTTTGAAAGATATTATTAAAGGAATGGATATAATAACTGATTCATATTATCAAGTCGGAGATATAATAAGAGTTGATAAATACACTGGAAAAGTATTAGCAATAGGAATTAAAACTACAAAAATAGAAGATATTTTTGAAAAAAATATTGTATCTATTTCAAATAGAAATATAGAAAAAGTAGAAGTATTATCACATATGATAAATATTGATATTCCACTTCCATATGATTTGTCACTTAAAGACGCTGAAAACACTATTAAATATATTACAGATAAAATATCTAAAATTGAAAAAGTAGAAAAAGTAGAATATCGTGGAGTAAATGACTTTGCTGATTCAAGTATTAAATATCAAATAAAAGTATATTGTCCTCCAATAGAAAAAGTACAAACAAGAAGAGATTCACTAACTTGTATTCTTAGATGTTTAGAAGAAAAGAATATAAGTGTACCATTTACTCAAATTGATGTACATCAAAAATAGATTCTAATTGAAATCTATTTTTTTGTGTTATTATTATAGTAGGTGATAGTAGATGAATAAAAAAGGATTTACTTTAATAGAATTACTTGCAGTTATCATAATTTTAGGAATTTTGATGATTATAGCAATTCCAAGTGTAACTAAATACATTAATGATTCGAGAAAAAGTTCTTATATAGATACGGCTAAAGAAGTAGTTGGGGGAGTAAGAAACATTGTTAATGAAGGAAAACTTGGAATGTATGATACTTCTGCAACTTATTATATTCCAGCAGGTTATATAAAAACAGAGAATGCATTAAAGTCACCTTATGGAGAATTTACTGAAGCATATGTTGGAGTAATATATGATGGAACAGGATATAAATATTACTGGATAAGTGTAGATGATGCAGGAGAAGGAATACCTAAGGTAACACCATCAGATAAATTAGATATTGATGATATAGAAAGTGATTTAAAAGATTCCGACATAGAAAATGTAGTAAAATCAACAGTAATAGGAGATAGAAATAAAATATTAATATTAGATCCAAGTAATGAAACTTGGAAACAACCAGGTGGAGAAATAACAAATCATATAACTGAAGAAGGTAAAGTAGTTGTTGATATTGCAGTATATCCAGCAGGAAAGACAAAAGCAACTGTAGTAACTGGTGATATAGTAAAAATAGGAACAGAAGAATTCTATGTAGTAAAACATAGCGGAAGCGATTTATTACTTCTTGCACGTTATAATTTAAATGTTGGAAGTAATAAAAAAGCAGATGTACCAGAAGGAATACAAAATAGTGATGTGCTTGGAGGATCAGCAATATATAGTGGTCCACAATATGGAATGGTTAAATTCTCAAGTACAAATTATTGGGTTGATAAGATTGGAACTGTTTATCCTGGAGAAGTTTGTACAACATATGAAACTGGTCATAATTGTGCATATGTATATGATAGTAATAGTAATTTATATCAATATGTTGAATCATATAAAGATTATTTAGAAGGTTTAGGAGAACCAATAAAAGAAGCAAGATTATTAAGTCTTGAAGAAATACTTGAATTAGGATGCGAAGACATGTTTTGTGAAAGTGCTTCAGCATGGGTAAGAGGAACAAGTTATTGGCTAGGAACTACTGGTGGAGATTCTTATATGTGGCGTGTACGTAATAATAGTACTGTATACTACAACTCTTACTATGCAGATACTGCATATCATGGCGTTCGTCCAGTTATAATTATCTAAAGGTCTATAGTCTGAGCACGAAGTGCGATTAGGGTATATTATTAATAACAATTTATATAAAAGTAAAATATATAATAATACAATATTTTACAAAATATAAATGTTATTAGATTTATAATACTTGAAAAAAAATAAATTTTGTTATAAAATATGTATTACGAAAGGAGTTAACTATATTAAATTTGTAGTTAACTCTTTCTTTTTGCCTTAAAGGGGATGATTCAATGGCTCAATATTTTGAAAATGTTAACTTACCTAGTAAAATTATAGAGTTTGAAGCATACTTCTTAAAAACTAAATTTATTTTTAAAGCGGATAATGGAGTTTTCTCCAAAGAAAAATTAGATTTTGGTACAAGATTACTTCTTGAAAACCTCCCTATGAAAGATATGTCTGGTGATGTTCTTGATTTAGGATGCGGTTATGGAGTAGTAAGTATTATTCTTTCAAAATTTATTAATGCTAACTTTGATGCGGTAGATGTTAATAGACGAGCGTTACACTTGTTTGAAATGAATATCAAACTAAATAATGTAAGCAATATTAATATCTTTGAAAGTGATTGTTATGAAAATGTAGATAAAAAGTATGATTATATAATTACTAATCCACCTATAAGGGCTGGAAAAGAAGTAGTATATAAAATGTTAAGAGGTGCAAAAGATCATTTAAAAGAAAAGGGAGCTTTGTACTTCGTAATGAGAAAAGATCATGGTGCAAAAACAGCAATAAAAGACATATCAGATATATATAATTGCGAAATAATTACTAAAGAAAAAGGTTTTTTCGTAATTAAGTGTATTTCTCGTTGACATCTTGCGAAATTTGTGCTAATAATATAAATTGGCTATGTATTAGACTTGGCTATTTTGTTCTTTGTAAAATATTGTAATTGGGGTGAATTTTAGTGGCATATAAGGTTATAAAATGTGGAGAAAAAAGACAAAGAAGAAGTTTTTCTAAAATTAGAAATACTTATGAATTGACAGACTTATTGGAAATTCAAAAAAAATCATATCAATGGTTTAGAGACGTTGGTATAAAAGAGGTTTTTGATGATTTATTCCCTGTTGAAAACTTTTCAGGTACTTTATCATTAGAGTTTGGTGATTATCATTTTGATGAACCAAGATATAGTATTAGACAAAGCAAAGATAGAGAAACTACTTACGCTGCACCTTTAAAGGTTGAAGTAAGATTATTCAATCATGAAACTGGTGAAGTAAAAGAGCAAGAAATTTTCTTAGGTGATATGCCTATAATGACTGACAGTGGATCATTTGTTATTAATGGAGCAGAACGTGTAATCGTATCTCAATTGGTAAGATCACCATCTGTATACTTTAATCGTGAAATAGATAAAAATGGAAGAAGTAGTATTTCTTCTCAAATTATTCCAACACGTGGAACTTGGCTTGAATTTGAAACTGATGCCAGGGATGTTTTGTATGTAAGAATAGATAGAACAAGAAAGGTTCCTCTTACAACTCTTTTACGTGCTTTTGGATTATCTAGTGATGAAGATATATTAAAATTATTTGGAAATGATCCATATATAGAGAATACTTTAGCTAAGGATTCTACAAGAAATACTGATGAAGCATTAATAGAAATATATGAAAAATTAAGACCAGGAGAACCATCTACACTTGATTCTTCTAAGAACCAAATTATTACTAGATTCTTTGATGAATTTAGATATGATTTAGCTCGTGTAGGTCGTTATAAATTTAATAGAAAATTAAATGTACTAGATAGAGTATTAAATCAAACACTTGCTGAAGATATTAAAGTAGGTAAGGAAGTAGTATTTGAAAAAGGTACAGTTGTTAATAAAGATGTATTTAATAGATTAAAAGAAATTTTTGCTGAAGGATACAATGTTGTTGAAGCAAAGATTAATGAAGAATTAGATACATATAATAAGATTCAAACAATTAAAGTATATAATCCTGAAAATAAGAAAGAAGTATTTACTTTAATAGGTAATGATCAAAGTATAGATGTTAAAAGATTAACAATATCAGATGTTTATGCTTCTGTTTCTTATTACTTAAATTTATTACATGGAATTGGTAACTTTGATGAAATAGACCATTTAGGAAATCGTCGTGTAAGACAAGTTGGAGAATTATTACAAAACCAATTTAGAATTGGTGTATCTCGTATGGAAAGAGTTATTCGTGAGAGAATGACTACTCAAGAGATGGAAGAAGTTACTCCAAAAACATTAATTAATATAAGACCAATAACAGCAGCAATGAAAGAATTCTTTGGTTCAAGCCAATTATCACAATTCATGGATCAAACAAACCCAATTGCTGAATTAACAAATAAAAGACGTTTAAGTGCTTTAGGGCCAGGTGGATTATCTCGTGATAGAGCTGGTATGGAAGTACGTGACGTTAATGCATCTCACTATGGAAGAATTTGTCCAATTGAGTCTCCAGAAGGACAAAACATAGGACTTATTACTTCTTTAGCAAGTTATGCAAAAATTGATGATTATGGATTCATAATGACTCCATATAGAAAAGTTGTTGACAAGAAGTTAACTGATGAAGTTGAATATTTAACAGCTGATCAAGAGCAAGATATGATGATATCTATTGCTACTGTTACAGTTGATGAAAATAATGTAATGACAGATGAAGTTGTACCAGCAAGATTTAGAGGTGAAAACTTACTTGTTAAACCAGAACAAGTTGATTATGTTGACGTATCACCTCAACAAGTTGTAGCTGTTACAACAAGTTGTATTCCATTCCTTGAGCACGATGATGCAACACGTGCATTGATGGGAGCAAACATGCAACGTCAATCAGTACCTTTATTAAAGGCTGAAGCACCACTTGTAGGAACTGGTGTAGAGTATGTTGCAGCACGTGACTCTGGTGTTGAAGTATTATCTAAGGCTGATGGTGTTGTTGAATATGTTGATGCAAGAAAGATAGTTGTTAAAAACAAAGGTGGAAAAGATGAATATCATTTATCTAACTTTGAGTTATCTAACGCTGGTACTTGCCAACATCAAAGACCAATTGTTAAAGTTGGAGATAAAGTAAAACGTGGATCTGTTTTAGCAGATGGTCCTTCAACTGATCAAGGAGAGTTAGCTCTAGGTAAAAACGTTGTAGTTGCATTCATGACATTTAATGGATATAACTACGAGGATGCTGTTATATTAAATGAAAGATTAGTTAAAAATGATGTATATACAGGTATTCACCTAGAAGATTTTGAAATGCAATGTCGTGAAACTAAATTAGGACCTGAAGAAATTACAAGAGATATTCCTAATGTTTCAGAAGAAGCAAGAAAGAATCTAGATGAAAATGGTATTGTAATAGTAGGAACAGAAGTTAAAGAAGGAGATATTCTTGTTGGTAAAGTTACACCAAAAGGAATGGCTGAATTAACTTCAGAAGAAAAACTATTACATGCAATATTTGGAGAAAAAACTCGTGAAGTAAGAGATACATCACTACGTGTTCCACATGGTGGAGATGGTATTGTTCACGATGTTAAAGTATTCTCAAGAAAAGATAATGACGAATTACCTGCAGGTGTTTCTAAAGTAATTCGTGTATATATCGCACAAAAGAGAAAAATCCAAGTTGGAGATAAGATGTCAGGACGTCATGGAAATAAAGGTGTTATTTCACTTGTACTTCCAGAAGAAGACATGCCTTATTTACCAGATGGAAGAACAGTTGATATTATGCTTAATCCACAAGGTGTTCCATCTCGTATGAATATCGGACAGGTATTAGAGATGCATTTAGGTATGGCTGCTAAAGAATTAGGAGTTTATATTGCTACACCAGTATTTGATGGTGCTAAGACAGATGATATTGCTGCAATGATGAAAGAAGCAGGAATGGCTGAAGATGGTAAATACACATTATATGATGGTAGAACTGGTGAGCCATTCGATAATAGAATTACAGTTGGTGTAATGTACATGATTAAACTACACCACATGGTAGATGATAAGCTACATGCAAGATCTACTGGACCATACTCAATGGTTACTCAACAACCTCTTGGTGGTAAAGCACAATTTGGTGGACAAAGATTTGGAGAAATGGAAGTATGGGCACTAGAAGCATATGGTGCAGCTAATACATTACAAGAAGTAATCACTTATAAATCAGATGATATTATTGGACGTGTTAAAGTATATGAAGCTTTAATTAAAGGACAAGAAGTAAATCAAGCTGGAGTACCAGAAAGCTTTAGAGTTCTTATGAAAGAGTTCCAAGCTCTAGGACTTGATATAAGTATTATAAATGATAAGAATGAAACAGTTGGATTAAAAGAAATGGAAGAGGAAGAAGATAGAGAAGAGCTTGAGCAAATTGCTCCAACTCCTACTGATGACTTACCACTTCCACCACCATCTGACCCAGATGACGAATACATGGAAGATGAAGAAGATGAGGACGAAGATGAAGAAGATATGTTCTCAGATGATGAGATAGATAAGGAATTTACTGAAGATTTTCAAGAAGATTTCATGGAAGGAGAAGATGAATAATGATAGAAGTAAATAAATTCGAAGCATTAAAAATTGGAATTGCTTCTCCTGAAAAAATAAGAAGTTGGTCATATGGTGAAGTAAAAAAACCAGAGACAATAAACTATAGAACACTTCGTCCAGAACGTGATGGATTGTTTTGCGAAAAAATCTTTGGACCAACAAAAGATTTTGAATGTGCTTGTGGAAAGTATAAAAGAGTAAGATATAAAAATATAGTATGTGATAGATGTGGAGTAGAAGTTACTCGTAGCAAAGTTCGTCGTGAACGTATGGGTCACATTGAACTTGCTACTCCAGTATCACACATTTGGTACTTTAAAGGTGTACCTTCTCGTATGGGACTTGTTCTTGATATGTCTCCAAGAGATTTGGAAGAAGTATTATACTTTGTTAGTTATGTTGTAATTGATAAGGGGATTGCACCTTTAGAAGATAAGCAAACATTATCTGAAAAAGAATATCGTCAGTATTATGAAAAATATGGTGATGGATTCAAAGTAGGAATGGGTGCTGAAGCAATTAAAGAACTATTAAAGAAAATAGATCTTGAAAAAGAAATTGCTGAACTTGAAAAAGAACTTGAAAATGCTCAAGGACAAAAGAGAACAAGACTTATTAAAAGACTTGATGTTCTTGATGCCTTCTATAAATCAGGAAATCGTCCTGAATGGATGATATTTGATTGTATTCCTGTTATTCCACCTGATTTAAGACCTATGATTCAACTTGATGGTGGAAGATTTGCAACAAGTGATTTAAATGATTTGTATAGACGTGTAATTAATCGTAACAATCGTTTAAAGAAATTAATAGATTTAAATGCTCCTGGAATTATTATTCAAAATGAAAAACGTATGTTACAAGAAGCAGTTGACGCTTTATTTGACAATGGAAGGCGTGGAAGAAGTGTTACAGGTGCCGGAAATCGTCCTTTGAAATCACTTTCTAGCATGTTAAAGGGAAAACAAGGAAGATTCCGTCAAAACTTATTAGGAAAACGTGTTGACTATTCAGGTCGTTCAGTTATCGTTGTTGGTCCATCTCTAAAAATGTATCAATGTGGTATTCCAAAAGATATGGCACTTGAATTATTCAAACCACATGTAATCCATGAGTTAGTTGAAAGAGATATAGCTCATAATATAAAAGCTGCAAAGCGTTTGATAGATAACAAAGATCCAAAAGTTTGGGATATAGTAGAAGATGTTATTAAAGAACATCCAGTATTATTAAACCGTGCTCCTACACTTCACAGACTTGGAATTCAAGCATTTGAGCCAGTTCTAATTGGTGGAAAAGCTATTCGTCTTCACCCACTAGTTTGTACAGCATTTAATGCAGACTTCGATGGTGACCAAATGGCTGTTCACGTTCCACTTTCAGAAGAAGCTCAAGCAGAAGCAAGATTATTAATGCTTGGTGCAAACAACATTCTATCTCCAAAAGATGGATCACCTATTGTTACCCCTTCACAAGACATGGTTTTAGGTAACTACTATATAACTATGGAAAAAGCAGAACTTCCTGGTGAAGGAAGAGTATTTAAAAATGCTAATGAAGCATTGATGGCTTATGAAAGAAGAGAAATTAATCTTCACACTAGAATAGCAATTCCAGTTGATTCATTTAAACATAAGTTATTTATTGAAACTCAAAAAGGAAAATATTTAGTAACAACTGTAGGTAAATTAAAATTTAATGAAATTCTTCCAGATTCATTTGCATATATAAATGAACCAAGTGATGATAATATTCAAAATATTACACCAAATAAGTATTTCATTGAAAAGGGTCAAAATATACCTGAAGTTATTAAAAATATGCCAATTGTAAAACCTTTTGCTAAAGGTATACTTGAAAAAATAATCGCACAAGTATTTAAGAGATATAAAACAACTGAAACTTCAATTATGCTTGATAAAATGAAAGATTTAGGATTTAAATATTCTACATTATCAGGAATTACAATTTCAATTAGTGACGTTGTTACTAGTGATACTAAACAAGAAATAATTGAAAAAGCAAAAGAAACAGTTGAAAAAATAAATAAACAATTTAATCGTGGTTTAATTACAAATGAAGAAAGATTCAACAAAGTAATAGAAACATGGGATGGTGCTAAGGCAGAAGTACAAAAAGAATTAGTTGCTAAATCAGAAACAGATATGGATAATCCAATATTCATAATGATGCACTCTAAAGCACGTGGATCTACTTCCCACTTAGTACAACTTGCTGGAATGCGTGGAATCATGTCTAAACCAGATGGTACTCCAGTTGAAATTCCTATTACATCTAACTTTAGAGAAGGATTATCAGTTGCTGAATTCTTCTTATCAACTCATGGTGCTCGTAAAGGATCTGCCGATACTGCTTTAAAAACAGCTGACTCTGGATACTTAACAAGACGTTTAGTTGATGTATCACACGATATAATCGTTCGTGAAGAAGATTGTGGAACTGAAAATGGTGTTGTAGTATCTGCATTCATTAATGATAAAACTGGTGAAACAATTGAAAAATTGTATGATAGAATAGTTGGAAGATTTACTAATAAAAAGGTTATCAATCCACAAACAAAAGAAGTTATTTGTGATAAATTAACACTTATTACTGAAACATTAGCAGAAAAGATAATTGATGCAGGAATAACTGAGGTAGAAATAAGAACAACATTAACTTGTAATACTCCTAATGGTGTATGTCAAAAATGTTATGGTAGAAACCTTGCAACAGGTAATTTAGTTGAAGTGGGAGAAGCTGTAGGTGTTATGGCTGCTCAATCAATTGGAGAACCTGGTACTCAGTTAACAATGAGAACATTCCATACAGGTGGAGTTGCAGGTGGAGAAGATATTACTCAAGGTCTTCCTCGTATCCAAGAATTATTTGAAGCAAGAATTCCAAAAGGAAAAGCAACAATTGCTGAAATATCAGGAAAAGTAACTAAGATTGATGATGATCATGGTAAATTTAGAATTAGCATCAAAAATGATCTTGAAACAAAGGAACATGTTTCTAACTATGGTGCTAAGTTAAAAGTTGAGATAGGTGATATGGTTCAAACTGGTGATAAATTAACAGAAGGATCTATAAGTCCTAAAGAATTATTAGCAGTAACTGACCCACTTACTACTCAAGAGTATATTCTTAAAGAAGTACAACATGTTTATCGTTCTCAAGCAGTTGATATTTCTGATAAACACGTTGAGTTAATCGCTAAGAGAATGATTTCTAAGATGAGAATAGTTGAACCAGGAGATACTAAATTTGTTCCTGGTGGGCTTGTAAGCTTTAAAGAATTTACTGAAGGAAATAAGGAAGCAATAATAGCTGGAAAGAAACCAGCTTCTGGTAAACCAGTATTATTAGGTATTACTAAAGCTTCTCTTGATACAGATTCATTCTTATCAGCAGCATCATTCCAAGAAACAACTAGAATATTAACTGATGCAGCAATTAAAGGAAAAGTTGATACACTTCATGGTCTAAAGGAAAATGTTATCATTGGTAAATTAATACCAGCAGGTACAGGAGTAAAAGCTTATAAAAATGTTGATTATGAGTTAGCTTCTCAACTTGTTGATGAAGAACCATTAGATAAACTTGAAGATGAATTAATGGAATAGTATAAAAGAGTATTGATCAAGATTAATCAATACTCTTTTTATATGTATTTATTGTTATGGTATTAATTTAATGATATAATTTTAAATAGAGATTATCAAATATGGAGGCATAAATATGGATAAAATCATGAAGAAAAATTATTCAAAATGGCTTGTTTTAATAATGGAATTTATTTTATATCTTGTTTTATTTTGCTTTAAGAAAATAGTGCATTTTGATATAATCAGTCATTTATTAATGATTGCCATAATAATTGTTAGTTGGTATTATTTTTTTAATAAAACTATTAATAAATTTAAATATACTAAGATACAATTAATATTTTTAATAATAATTGATTTATGTATTTCATTTTTTGTATCAGGAAAAGTTTTATTTTTGACTGATTCAGTTATATCAATTAGTTTTTTTAGTATATTATTATATCTATTAACTATTATTTTTATGTTTCCCTTTATATGTAATCTTATTTACTTGTTAGATAATGTAAATATTGTTGATAAAAAAGCAAATAATGAGTCTTCAAAAAAGTTCGCTATAAAGATTTTTTTCCTTTCATTTGCTATTATGCTTATATATTGTATAGCATTCTATCCTGGGAATATAACTTCTGATACAGTTGATCAAATAGCACAAGCCATTGGAGAATATCCGATTAATAATGCTCATCCTGCAATAAACGCAATAATAATTCGCTTATTATTAAATGTTTGGAATAATATTTTTGTTATAGTAATTGGGTATTCTTTGTTTTTTTCACTTATTTTAACTCATATATATAAATTTTTATATGAACAAAAAATAAATAAAAAATTCTTATATATATCATTATTAATTTTCTTGGTGTCAGTAAATAATATGTCATTAATTACAATGGCATGGAAAGATGTTCCGTTTACTATATCACTTTTATGGCTTACTTTTGAGTCATATAAGATAGTAAAACTAAAAGATTCTTATTTTAAAAGTATTATAAATATATTGTTCTTTATTCTATCGATGACATTAACATATTATTTTAGATATAATGGAATGTTTCCATTTATTGTAATGATTGCATACTTATTATTTATAACATTTAAATTAAGGGAAAAGTTAAAGATAGTAGTAACGATCATTTTATGTTTTTTATCTATATGGTTTGTTAAGGGGCCAGTCTACGATTATTTTGAGGTATCTCAAACAGATGGAATATCTGGTGGAGCGGCTTCTTTTGCGGCAAAAGGACTTGGAGCACTTGTATATTATGATGGTAATTTATCAGAAGAAGATTTAGAAACAATAAGTCAACTAGCTGATTTAGATGATTTAAAAGAATTCTACTATGCTTATAATATAGATACGTATTCGTTCCAAGATATTCATTTTAATGAAGGAATTGATAGACTTGGTGTTGCAAAAATATATGGAATGTATATTAAACATCTTTTTAAAAATCCAAATATTATAGTTAGAGATAGACTTGATGGCAGTAATTTGCTATGGTCATATGAAACCCCCAAGGGAGGATTTGACTATAAGTATGATTTTGGGGTTCAATATCCTAATTGGGTAGAAGATTTTAAAGGATTTGAAAGAAATGAAGGAACAGCTTACTTTCCAAAATCAAATATTTTGAAAAGTGGAATATCTTTTTATCAAAAAGTTGTTAATAAGATAGTACTATTGGATTCATTCTTTTGGAGAGGTGGTATTGTATTAAGCATATTTGTGGTATTAATGTATTTTATCTTTATTAGAAAAATTCATATAATACCAGCAACATATCCAACAATAATTAATATATTGTTTTGGTTTGCTTTATTAAATAATCAAAGCTATAGATACATATGGTTTTTATATATTAATACATTCTTTTTGATAATATTTACATTGTTAGAAAAGAAAAAAACTAATAAGTAAAGTGGTGATAATATGAAAAAAATACTTATAATAATTCCTGCGTATAATGAGGAAAAAAGTATTTTGAATACTTATAAAGAAATAGTAAATTATAATAAAAAATATAAAACAAATTATGAGTGTATTGTAATAAATGATGGGTCAAAGGACAATACAGAAACAATACTTGTAGATAACAATATACCTCATTTAAGATTGCCAAATAATTTAGGTATTGGTGGAGCTGTACAAGCAGGTTACAAATATGCTTTTGAGAATAATTATGACATTGCTATTCAATTTGATGGTGATGGGCAGCATGATGTTAATTATATTAAAGATATTGTTAAACCAATTGATAATAATAAAGCAAATCTAGTAATTGGATCTCGCTTTATTAAAGAAGAATTCGGAGATTTTAAATCTACCAAAATGAGAAGAGTTGGAATTAATCTAATATCAAAAATAATAAAGATTAAAACAAAAAAGAAAATATATGATACAACATCTGGTTTTAGAGCTGCTGATAAAAATGTAATAAAATTATTTAAAGATGATTATCCAACTGAATATCCTGAACCAATTTCTTCAGTAAATGTATTATTAAATAATTATACTATTGATGAAGTTCCTGTAGAAATGAAACCAAGAGTTGCTGGTAAATCGTCTATATCTAAGTTAAAAAGTATCTATTATATGATAAATGTATTATTATCTATTTTAATTATGAAAGGAAGAAGAAAATGAGTAAAACTATAATAATTTCTTTAATAGTATTTTCTTTTATATGGCTTATTATTATCTTAAGAGATGTTAGAAAAGGAAATATTTCTATAAAATATTCTCTTATATGGTTATTAATGGCTATAATACTATTATTAGTTGGTGTATTTCCATCATTTATGGAGTTTGTAGCAGAATCTTTTGGATTTACAACTATATCGAATTTGGTAATAGGTATAATTCTTACTCTTTTATTACTTATAACATTAGTATTAACTCATATAGTTACAAAACAAAAAAATCAAATAAGGGAATTAACCCAGGAAGTGGCTTTAATAAAAGAAAAAATTAAGAATAAAAAATAAGGAGGTTTATTATGGACAAATTAAAAAATAATACTCTATTTAAATATGGTTCTTTATTTGTCGAATTAATATTATATTACTTATTATTTGTTGTTAAAAAAGTAATTAGTTTTGGACTTGTTAGCCACATTACAATGATAATAATAATTCTTTTAAACTTTTACTATTTTCATAAAAAAGCATTTAATAATTTAAAATTTAAAAGAAATGAATTTATATTTTTACTTATTATAAATATATTAATTTCTTTTTGTGTATCAGGGAAAGTATTATTTATGCAAGAATACATAATGACTACAGGTATCAAACAAATTGTGTTGTTTTTACTTGTAAATGTTTTTGTATTTCCATTTGTATATAACATCTTATATCTAATAGATAGTGCAAATATTATTGATAATAAGAAAAAAACAAATGATAGTAAAAAATTTGCATTAAAAATATTTTTAATAACATTTATTACTTGGATGCTTATTGGAATTGCATTTTATCCAGGTAACATTACAGTTGATTCTGTTGTTCAAATAAAACAAGCAAGTGGAGAAGCTTTAATAAATGGATCACATCCAATATTTAGTACTTTATATATTAAGTGGTTATTAATGATATGGAATAATCCATTCATTATAATAATAACTAACATTTTATTCTTTTCACTTGTT
Organism: uncultured Erysipelotrichaceae bacterium; assembly: GCA_902793375.1. Classification (GTDB taxonomy): domain Bacteria; phylum Bacillota_I; class Bacilli_A; order RF39; family UBA660; genus RUG13868. The sequence goes on from CADBDE010000001.1 coordinate 133,736, forward strand.
TTAACACGTATTTATAAATATTTATATGAAAAAAAAGCAAATACTAAATTCTTATATATATCTCTTTTAATATTTATATTATCAGTAAATAATATTTCTATGATAACAATGGCATGGAAAGATATACCATTTACTATATCAATACTTTGGTTAACTTTTGAATTATATAAAATTGTTAATGAAAAAGATTTATATTTTAAAAAAATAATTAATATAGTGTTCTTAATTATTTCATTGATATTTACTTACTTCTTTAGACAGAACGGATTATTTCCATATATTGTTGTAATTATTTATTTAATATATTTATTAATAAAAATAAAAGAAAAAGTAAGAATAATATCTACAATAGTAATAAGTATAATGTTAATTATACTTATTAAAGGTCCTGTATTTAGTCATTATGCAGTGGATGATTCAAGTGGCTATTCAGTTGCAGGATCAGGTTCATTTGCTGGAAAAGGACTTGGAGCATTAATATATTATGACGCTAAAATATCCAATTCTGATAAAGAATTAATCAGTCAGATGGGTAGTTTAGAAGATTTAAAACAACATTATGATGCTTATTCAATTGATACATATTCACAAATTGATGGATGGAATGCTGGAATTGAAAAGATTGGAATTAATAAATTATATGAAGCATATATTAGAAACTTCTTTACTAATCCTAAAGTAATTATCAGGGATAAGTTAGATGGATGTAATCTATTATGGTCATATGGAACTCCAGAAGATGGGTATATTTACACATATGATTATGGAGTTGATTTTACCGATAGTGTTGGTATTTTAAGACAATTTAAAGCAAATTATTATAATAAATATGTTCCAGAAAGAAATCTTATTAGTAAAGCAATTGGAATTTATCAAGGAAAAACAGAACAGTTTAGTATTACTAAAATAATTATTTGGAGATTTGGATTTGTTCTTAGTATATTATTTGTTTTAGTATATTATATAATTACTAAAAAAATTAAATTATTACCAGTTGTGTATCCAACTGCAATAAGTATTCTATTTTGGTTAGTGCTTATGAATCATCAAAGTTATAGATATTTATGGTTTATGTTTGTAAATATTTATTTTATGCTGATATTTGTATTATTAAACAAAAAATCAAAAAAATGAAGGGAGGATAGTATGAAGGGGAATTTAAAAAAGAATTTTATTTGGAATTCCATAGGTGCAACTATAAATGCAGCTTCTTCTTTATTTTTCTTAATAATTGTAACAAGAATAAATGGAGTAGATAATGCAGGGATTTTTACATTTGCATTTTCTACTGCATGCCTATTATATATTGTAGGTACTTATTCTGGAAGAACTTATCAAGTAACTGAACCGAACAAAGAAATAACTGATAGTGATTATTTTTATACAAGAATTTTTACTTCATTGATGATGATTATTTTTGCAATAATTTTCTCGATTATAAAAGGATATCAAATTGATAAAACAGTTATTATTGTTACTCTTGTGGTATATAAATCTATTGAGTCAATGTTTGATGTTATATATGGATTATTTCAAAAAAATGATGAATTATATAAAGTAGGAATTTCATTATTTGTTAAAGCAATAGTACAAGTCTTATCGTTTATTATTATTAATGTAATAACACACGATTTACTATTATCTTCTTTGGGATTAATAATATCAAATTTAGTAATATTTATTATTTACGATTTACGTAATTTTAAAAAGTATAATTTTAAATTTAAAAAAATTAATTATTCACATATAAAACACATTTTAATATTTGGATTTTGGACATTTTTGTTTACTTTTTTAACACAGTACTTATTGAGTGCACCTAAATATGCTATCGATAATTTGTTATCAGATGAAATTCAAACAATTTATGGGATTATTTCTATGCCTGCTACTATTATGGTTTTATCTAGTCAGTTTTTATCTCAACCATTTTTGAGTTCAATGTCATCTAGTATAAAAGAAAAAAAATATGATATATTTAATAGTATTATTATAAAACTAATTATAGCTTTATTTATAATTGGTGCTTTGTTCTCGTTAGTTGCATATATAATTGGAATACCATTTTTAGAATTAATTTATTCAGTTAAATTGGAACCATATTTATGGTCTTTAATGTTAGTTATATTTGGGGCTATATTTTTTGGCGTTACAAGTATTATTTCCTGTGGATTAATTACAGTTAGAAAAACAATGGGACAATCTATTATATTTATTATTGTAAGTATATTTGCTTTTCTTATTTCTAATTATTTTGTTAAATATGATGGTGTATTTGGAGCGTCTTTGTCTTATTTTTTATCTATGTTATTATTAATGATTTTATATTATATATTTTATTTTTTTGAATATAAAAAATTGAAAAGAGGTTAATATGAAAAAAGTTCTAGTTTTATTATCTTCTTATAATGGAGAAAAGTATATTGAAGAACAATTAAATAGTATAGTTAATCAAACATATAAAAACATAGATATTTATATAAGAGATGATGGTTCTAAAGATAATACTTTAAAAATATTAAAAGAATATGAAAAAAAATATAAAAATATTAAAGTTGAGTCAGGAAAAAACAAAGGATTTCTTGGAAGTTTTTTTGGAATGTTAAAAAAATGTGATAAATATGATTATTATGCTTTTTGTGATCAAGATGATGTTTGGGTTGATGATAAAATTGAAAAAGCAGTAAGGATGTTAGATAAAGAGGATGATAATCAAATATTATTATATGCATCAAATTACGATTATTATGATTCAAATATGAATTTTATTAGTCATACAGGAAGAGTTGGTAAAAAACCATCTTTCGCGAAAGCAATAGTAGAAAACATTGCACCTGGAATGACAATGGTTATAAATAATAATGCAAGAGATAAAATTATAAATAATAATTATGAAGCTTGTTTATTACACGATTGGTGGACTTACTTAATATGTGTTGGAATGGGAAAAGTAATTTATGATGATTCAATAACAGTAAAATATAGAAGACATGAAAAAAATGTTACTACAGTTGAAAAAGGAATTATAAAAACATTTATTTGGCGTATAAAAACATTTATCTTTGGAGATCATTTCAGTGATTTAAAGAAACAGTTGTTGTCTTATAAAGAAACCTTTTATGATAGTTTGAACAAAAAAAATCAAAAACTTTTAAACTTGTTTTGTAAAAAGAAATCAATTATTACACAAATTAGAAAAATATTTTATCCAGTTAGATTTAAAGATAAAATTAGACATGAAATAATGATTAGAGCAATGTTTCTATTAGGAAGGATATAATATATGAAAGTATCTATAATAATACCTGTTTATAATGCAAGTAAAACTATAGAAAAGTGTTTAAAAAGCATAATAAAACAAACATACAAAAATATAGAAATAATAATAATAAATGATGGTTCAAAAGATAATTCTTTAGAAATAATAAATAAACTATCAAAAAAAGATAAAAGAATAATTGTTATTGATAAAGAAAATGAAGGAGTTGCAAATACTAGAAATTTAGGAATAAAAAAAGCAACGGGAAAATATATAATGTTTATTGATAATGATGATTATATAGAAAATAATTATGTAGAGTCATTTATTAATGCAATTGATGACAATGATATATTAATTGGTGGATATAAAAGAATTGATGAAAATGGTAAAGAAATACTATCTCAGTCTTTAAAAAATACAGAATGGTCAAAATATATAGTTTTAGCACCATGGGCTAAATTATATAGAAAAGAATTTTTATTAAAAAATAATATTCATTTTTTAGATTATAAAATTGGTGAAGATGTTTACTTTAATTTATCAGCATATTCTAAGACATCTAAAATAAAAATAATAGATAATAAAGATTATATTTGGTTTTATAATTCAAAGAGTGTATCAAATACAAAACAAAGGGGACTTAATAAGGAAATAGATATAGTATTTTTATTGAATAAAATAATAAAAGAAATAAAAATTAAAGATAAATATATAAATTATTTTATTGAAAGATATATTGTTTGGTATCTATTGTTTTCTGGTAAACAAAGTAATAAAAAAGATTTCATTAATGAATTTAATAGATTATATACATGGAAAAAAGAAAATAAGATAAAGAGCAAAATATTTCCTTTTTCGTTTAAACTAAAAGGGGAGAGTTTTAAAAATAGAAGTGCAGTTTTATTATTTAGAATAATAAAACTAATTCACTTAAAAAAACTATTTGCTAGAGTATATTGTAAGGGTGATGATTAAATGAGTGAAGAAATAATACATACATTTGTAGTTTTGGCATACAAAGAGTCTAAATATTTAGAGGAATGTATTAATTCTGTTTTAAATCAAACAGTGAAATCTAATGTTGTTATTGCAACATCTACCCCAAATGATTTTATTAAGAAAATAGCTAAAAAATATAAGTTAGACATTGTAGTTAATAAAAGTGAAAAAAAGGGTATTGGATATGATTTTGATTTTGCAAAAAATGTAGGTAAAACTCCTCTTGTTACTATTGCTCATCAAGATGATATATATGATGAAAATTATGCTGAAGAAATGATTAAAGCTTATAAAAAGAAAAAGAAATCTTTAATTATATTTCCAGATTATTATGAAATAAGAAAAGAAGGTAAAGTATATAAGAATAAGAATTTAAAAATAAAAAAATTCTTATTATTAAAATTAAGAATTCATGGCTGGTCAAAAACAAAGTTCATAAAAAGATCTGCCTTAAGATATGGGTGTGCTATTGGATGTCCTTCAGTAACATTTGTTCAAGAAAACTGTCCAAATAAAGTGTTTGAAAGTGATATGAAGTGTGATATAGATTGGTTAGCATGGGAAAGGTTATCTAAAGAAAAAGGTTACTTCTATTATATTCATAAACCATTAATGGGACATAGAATATATGATGAATCAACTACATCAAAAGTATTAAAAGATAATGGCAGAACAAAAGAAGACTATGAAATGTTTTGTAAATTTTGGCCAAAGTTTATTGCTAAAAGAATAACAAAATTTTATCAAAAGTCAGAAAAGAGTAATCAAGACTAATATCTTGAAATTAATTATAATATGTTATAAAATTAGTGTGGTGATAATATGAAACTTAATAATAAAGGTTGGGGAATGATTACGTTTTTAATAATAATTGGTATGTTATTTTTAATATTATTATTAATAGCTTTTCTTGCAAATGAATATGACGATGGACTTCCTTCTTCATCAGGACGTATTCATTTAGGAATAATAGACAAAGAAAAAAACTTAGAAATCTAAGTTTTTATTTTTTGTTTTGTTTTTTTAGTAAGTCCCTAATTTCTTCAAGAAGAACAACTTCATCACTTTTCTTTGCTTCTTCTTTCTTTTCTTCTTTTTTCTTAAACTTGTTGATTATTTTAGTGATTGTGAATACACATAATGCAATAATTAAGAAATCAACTATTGCTTGAATAAATGCACCATATGCTATAAAAGAACCATTTACTTCAAGAGTAAGTGAAGCAAAATTCTTACCTACTAGAATTCCAACAAGTGGCATAATTATATCATCTACTAAAGAAGTAACAATTTTACCAAATGCAGCTCCAATTACAACAGCAACAGCAAGTTCTATAACATTTCCTTTTGATGCAAAATCTTTAAACTCTTTAAAAAACTTTTTCATTTTTTCACCTCAAAGTTATTATATCGTATTTATTTATAAAATTAAATGATTTTTTTTAAAAATTATGATATAATAATTCTAATTTTTTTAAGGGGTGTTTTTTGTGGAAAAGAATATATATATGGATAAATTCTTATATAAATATATTAATAAGATTGCTTTAGATAATAAAAATGAACAAATGATGGTTTGTGGTGGTAAGACTATTGGTAATTCTGTAGTTATTGATTATAGATCTTTTGTTTATTTTCAAAAAAATAATATTGTTAACAGTGATTGTGAATCTGTTGAAGTCTCTTTAAAAGAGTTAGAAAATAATATTGCATTAAATTATAAACTAGGTAATGATACTTTTATAATGATTCATTCTCATCCTTGTAAATCGAATATGTTTGAATTTATGTTTGGAGATCTATCCTTTGAAGATGAAGAAAACTCTCAAAAAATAACAAGTATATGTGATAAATATTGTATTGATTACTACGATGGAATAACAACTGGGAGAAAACTATATTTTTGGTCTACCCATGAAAGTGAAAAATCTCCAAAACTATTAAAATGTTATATAGATGGTGATGAAGTAGAGTATAATTCTTTAACAAGAATTACTGAGGAATTGGAACATAGATTTAAATAATTTTTTTTATTAAAAATAGTGTTGACATGACTTAATTAAAATGATATATTAGTTAAGTCGATTTAGTGATGAGTTTTGTCTATGGGCAAAACTTATATTTAAAATCAAAAATGACACACCTGGATATGTGTAAAGAAAGGAGACTGAATTTATGCCTACAATCAACCAATTAGTTAGAAAATCAAGACATGATAAAGTAAGAAAGAGTAAATCACCTGTTTTAGGATTTAGATTTAATAGTATTGCTAAGAAAAATACTGTTAAATATTCTCCACAAAAACAAGGAGTTTGTACTCGTGTTGGTACAATGACACCAAAGAAACCAAACTCAGCATTACGTAAGTATGCTCGTGTTCGTTTAAGTAATGGTGCTGAAGTAACATGTTATATACCTGGTATAGGACATAACTTACAAGAGCACAGCGTTGTACTAATTCGTGGTGGACGTGTAAAAGACTTAATCGGTGTTCGTTATCATATTATTCGTGGAACTCTTGATACTGCCGGAGTTAAAGACAGAATGCAAGGACGTAGTAAATATGGTGCTAAGAAACCAAAAGCTAGTAAATAATTAAAATAATAAAATAAATGAAGGGAGGACAACAAAATGCGTAAAAGACGTGCGGTAAAAAGAGATGTTTTACCAGATCCAATATATAACTCAAAAGTTGTTACAAAATTAATAAATACAATTATGTTAGATGGTAAAAAAGGAATTGCTCAAACAATTCTTTATGAAGCATTTGACATGGTAAAAGAAAAAACTGGAGAAGATCCTTTAACAGTTTTCGAGAAAGCTTTAGAAAATGTTAAACCAACACTTGAAGTTAAATCAAGAAGAGTTGGTGGTTCAAACTACCAAGTACCAGTTGAAGTTACACCTGCAAGAAGTCAAGCTTTAGGACTACGTTGGTTAGTAAGATATGCAAGACTTCGTGGTGGAAGGGGAATGGCTGAAAATTTAGCAAATGAAATAACAGATGCATACAATGGAACAGGAGCAGCTGTTAAGAAACGTGAAGATACACATAGAATGGCAGAAGCTAATAAAGCATTTGCTCATTATCGTTGGTAGAAAGGAGAATAAAGTATGGCACGTGAAACATCTTTACAGATGACAAGAAACCTTGGAATAATGGCTCACATAGATGCTGGTAAAACAACATGTACTGAGCGTATATTATTCCACACAAAGAAAATCCACAAAATTGGTGAGACACATGATGGTGAATCACAAATGGACTGGATGGAACAAGAACAAGAACGTGGTATAACTATTACTTCTGCAGCTACTACAGCATATTGGAAAAAATATAGATTTAATATAATTGATACACCTGGACACGTAGACTTCACAATAGAAGTAAGCCGTAGTTTAAGAGTACTTGATGGAGCTGTTGCATTAATAGATGCACAAGCAGGAGTAGAACCTCAAACTGAAACAGTTTGGAGACAAGCTACTGAATTCAAAGTACCAAGAATTATATTTGCTAATAAAATGGATAAAATGGGAGCAGACTTTGTATATAGTTTAGGAACAATTAAATCTAGACTAGGAGTTAATGCAAAGCCTATTGAATGGCCAATTGGAGCTGAAAGTGACTTTAGAGGAGTAATCGACTTAGTTACTATGAAAGCTTACGAATATGATGGAAAGCAAGAAGAAGAAGCAAAAGAAATAGAAATACCAGCTGACTTAAAAGACGAAGCTGAAACAAGAAGAGCAGACTTAATTGAAACTGTTGCTGAGTATGATGACGAAGTAATGGAAAAATATTTAGAAGGTGAAGAACTTACTGTTGAAGATATCAAGAAATGTATTAGAAAAGGTACTCTTGAAGTTAAATTCTTCCCAGTAATGTGTGGTACTGCTTTAGGAAATAAAGGTATTAAGTTATTACTTGATGCAGTTATTGACTACTTACCATCACCACTTGATATTGAATCAATTAAGGGAACTGATTTAAATGGAAATGAAGTAGAAAGACATCCAAGTGATGATCAACCTTTCTCTGCACTTGCATTTAAAGTTATGACTGACCCATTCGTAGGAAGATTAACATTCTTCCGTGTATATTCTGGACACTTAAGTAGTGGTTCTTATGTATTAAACTCTACTAAAGATGAGAAAGAAAGAATTGGTCGTATCCTATTAATGCATGCTAATAACCGTTCAGAAATATCTGAAGTATTTACAGGTGATATAGCTGCAGCTGTAGGACTTAAAAATACTACTACTGGAGATACTCTTTGTGATGAAAAACATGCTGTTATTCTAGAATCAATGGTATTCCCAGAACCAGTTATTCAACTTGCTGTTGAACCAAAATCTAAAGCAGATCAAGAAAAGATGGGAATTGCTTTACAAAAACTTGCTGAAGAAGACCCAACTTTTAAAGTTCATACAGATCATGAAACTGGACAAACAATTATCGCTGGTATGGGTGAGTTACACTTAGACGTATTAGTAGATAGAATGAGAAGAGAATTCTCAGTAGAATGTAACGTAGGTAAACCACAAGTTGCTTACCGTGAAACAATTAAAACTGCAGGAGACTGTGAAGGAAAATATATCAAACAATCTGGTGGTCGTGGACAATACGGACACGTATGGGTTAAATTTGAGCCAAATCCAGATAAGGGATATGAATTCGTTGATGCTATCGTTGGTGGTGTAGTTCCTCGTGAATACATCCCAGTAACAGATAAAGGATTACAAGAAGCTCTTGAATCTGGTGTTCTTGCTGGATACCCTATGATAGATGTTAAATGTACATTATTTGATGGATCTTACCATGATGTAGACTCAAGCGAAATGGCATTTAAAGTTGCTGCATCTTTAGCAGTTAAAGAAACTAAGAAGAACTGTAATCCAGTGCTTCTTGAACCAATCATGAAAGTTGATGTATCAGTACCAGATGAATACTTTGGTAACGTTATGGGTGATATCACAGCTCGTCGTGGAAAACCACTTGGTCAAGAATCAAGAGGAAATGCAATTATGCTTTCTGCAATGGTTCCACTTGCTGAAATGTTTGGTTATGCTACTTCATTAAGAAGTAACTCACAAGGAAGAGGAACATTCATTATGACATTCGATCACTATGAAGAAGTTCCAAAAAATATCGCTGAAGAAATCATTAAAAAGAGCGGTAATTAATAAGATATAGCAGGATTATAAAAACATAGTTCTGATATAAAAAAAATAGTTGATAATTTAGCAATTATTAGATAAAATATAGTAGTAATATATAAAAGGAGGAATTTATAATGGCTAAACAAAAATTTGATCGTAGTAAACCACATGTTAATATTGGTACTATTGGACACGTTGACCATGGTAAAACAACATTAACTGCTGCTATTACTAAAAGACAAGCTGAAAAATTTGGTGGAGAATTTGTAGACTATGCAAATATCGATAAAGCACCAGAAGAAAGAGAACGTGGAATTACAATTAATACTGCACACGTTGAGTATCAAACAGCAACTCGTCACTATGCACACGTAGACTGTCCAGGACATGCTGACTATGTTAAAAACATGATCACTGGTGCAGCTCAAATGGATGGAGCTATCCTTGTTATAGCTGCAACTGACGGACCAATGGCTCAAACTCGTGAGCACATTCTATTATCTCGTCAAGTTGGAGTACCAAGAATGGTAGTATTCATGAACAAATGTGACCAAGTTGATGATCCAGAATTATTAGACTTAGTAGAAATGGAAATCCGTGACCTATTAAATGAATATGGATTTGATGGAGACAACACTCCAATTATCCGTGGATCTGCATTAAAAGCTCTTGAAGGAGATGCTGAAGCTAATGCTGCAATCGATAAATTAATGGATGCAGTTGATGAATGGATCCCAACTCCAGAACGTGATACAGACAAACCATTCTTAATGAGTATTGAAGATGTATTCACTATCACTGGACGTGGAACAGTTGTTACTGGACGTGTTGAACGTGGTAAATTAAATTTAAATGATACTGTTGAAATCGTTGGAATTAGACCAACTCAATCTACAGTTGTAACAGGAATTGAAATGTTCCGTAAACAATTAGACTATGCTGAAGCTGGAGATAACGCTGGAGTATTACTTCGTGGAATCTCTCGTGAAGAAGTTGAACGTGGACAAGTTCTTGCTAAACCAGGAAGTGTTACACCTCATAAGAAATTCAAAGCACAAGTTTATGTATTATCTAAAGAAGAAGGAGGACGTCATACACCATTCTTTGCAAACTATCGTCCACAATTCTATTTCAGAACTACAGATGTAACTGGTGTTATTGAACTTGAACCAGGTGTAGAAATGGTTATGCCAGGAGATAACGTTTCAATTACAGTTGAGTTAATTCACCCAATTGCTATTGAAAATGGTACTAAGTTCTCTATCCGTGAAGGTGGAAGAACAGTTGGTGCTGGTAACGTTACTGAAATCATTGAATAGTAAAAATAGACTCGAAAGAGTCTTTTTTTATTTAATTAATCATAATTAAAGCAAAACAAAAAAGTGTTAATTTAACACTTTTATAGATTAAATACTTTTTGATTTCCATTTGTAGCTTGATATAAATTATACATTGTTTTATTTGTCATAATACCAAATTCTCCAATGTATTCCATTATACTACCACGTAGGCATAGTTTTGATTCATTTAATCCATGAAGAGGATTTCTTCTTGGATCAAAGCCTCCAGTTATTTCTCCAAAATTAAATGTTCTTAAATTGCTATTTGAATATTGTTCAATTACTTTCCACCTTAATAAATAAGCAGCATTTAAATTACTATATTCTCTTAAATATCCATCTTCAAATATTGATACATTGTTTTTATCTTTAATAACTATACACATAGCAATAATTCTTCCTTCTGGGTAATCTTTTAGTGTTTGTGTAGATTTTACTAAGTGTTCTTTAAAATTATTAATAATTCTATCAGATTCCATTTTTTGATTAATTAGTCTTCTGATATTTCTTCCAGATGAATTTCTTTCTTGAATTACTCTATTTAGTACTTCATTTCTTTCTATTTCTCGTTCATATAATATTTTGCTATTATTAACATATTTTTCTGAATTAATTCTAGCTATATATATTTCTGCATCTGGATTATTATCTAATAAATTTTTATAGTATTCTATTGGTCTATCGAATTTTTCCCTTGCAATTTCATATATTACATCCAAACTTCTTGTTTCATCTTTTAGAATTTCAACACCTAATTTTGCAGCTTTTCTTAACTTTGTTCTTGCTCTTTTATCTATTTTTGATAATAGAGTTCTTGAATTTACTGGCAAGTTTGTTACCCCATACCATCTTGGTAATATTCCTTCAAAAAATAGATTTTGTCCACGATAGTCAAATTTCATTTTTTTTAGAAGAAAATTTACTATATCTTTTGCATATGGATTTGCCTTTACAATTTCTCCACCATGTATTATTGCATCTAATTTTTTGTCTACACCATTATTCATTTGTTTTAATGCACCATATTTATTTCTAATTGTAAGAATTATGGCTGGATCCATTGTAAATGACATTATTTTATTATTATTTAAATACTTTTTTAAACATAATAGTGCTTCCTCTGCAAATGCATAATCTTCAAAATCAATTAATGGTCCTCTTGGAGCATATGAAACACTTTGACCAAGATATACATTTTTTGTTAATAACAAAGTGACTCCTTTAATTGACATACCATCTTCAAATCCTAGATATGATGCAGTGTATCCTAAAGCTTCTGCTGCTCTCCCAAAATTTGAGGTTTGCCAAGGATTTGATAATTCTTGATCTTTAGCATATATATCAAAGTCCATTGGAGTTAGTTCAACTATTCTCATAATATCTCCTCACTATCATATATGTATTATATCATAAAACGATTGAATTTGAAATAATATGTAGTATAATTTATTTGGAGTTGATAAAATGTTTACAAATAATAAAGTATTAATTCTTGGATTTGCAAGAAGTGGTTATGATGCTGCTAAATTTTTATTAAAAAGGGGTAATACCGTTTATCTTACTGATATGAAAGAGGATCATGACAAAGATCAAATGAAAGAATTAGAAGAATTGGGAATTCATTTTGTATTAGGAAGTCATCCAGATGATCTATTAGATAAGTCTTTTGATTATTTAATAAAGAATCCTGGGGTTCCTATAGATCATAAATACGTATTAAAAGCTAAAGAATTAGGTATAGAAGTAATAAATGAAGTTGAAATGGCTTATAGGTTGTTACCTAATAATATTAAATTTATTGGAATTACTGGTACTAATGGAAAAACAACTACAACAACATTAATATATAAATTTTTAATTGAAGATGGAAAAAGAGCCCATTTAACAGGTAATATAGGATATCCTTTAACAGGCTTTTTAGATAAGTTACAGGAAAATGATATTATAGTTATGGAAACCTCTTGTCAACAACTTGAAAATTTAACTAAATTTAATCCAGATATTGCTGTTATGACTAATTTAAGCCCAGCACACATTGACTTTTTGAAATCATATGAAAACTATAAAAGAGTAAAAGCTAAAATATTTCAAAATCATACATCTAAGAATATTGCAATTTTAAATTTAGAAAATGAAGATGTTTTAGAAGTTACAAAAAATATTAAATCTACAGTTAAGTATTTTTCAAGTAAAAAGGAAATAAATGGAAGTTATATAAAAGATGATGCTATATACTATTATGATGAAAAAATAATTGATTTAAAAGACATACAATTGATAGGTACCCATAATTACGAAAATATTATGGCAGCTATAATGGTAGTTAAAGAGTTAGGTGTTAAAAACGAATCAATTATTAAAGTATTAAAAGAATTTAAAGGAGTAGAACATAGAATAGAATATGTAAGAGAATTAAATGGAATAAAGTTTTATAATGATTCTAAAGCTACAAATATTAAAGCTACTCAAATCGCACTATCTTCTTTTAAAACACCTGTTATTATTCTTTTAGGTGGACTTGATAGAGGACATGATTTTTTTGAACTTAAAGATTATATGAAATATGTTAAACATATAGTAGCACTTGGAGAATGTAGAAATAGAGTTGAAGAGTTTGCTAAGAAATTAAGTATTCCTTGTACAAATGTTGAAACAATAAGAGAAGCCGTTCCAGCTGCAGTAAAAGTGGCAGAAAATGGTGATACAATACTATTATCGCCTGCTTCAGCATCTTGGGATCAATATAAAAAGTTTGAAGATCGTGGAGATGAATTTAAAAAAATAGTAAATGAGTTGTAAAACAAGGTTGGTTATATACCAACTTTTTAATTATTGTGTTATAATACTTATTATAGTAGTGGAGAAATATTTATGAAAAAATGTAAGTTTTGTACAGCGGAAATAGAAGATAATGAAATTAAATGTTCATATTGTGGTGAGAAACAAGATAAAGATGAAGTTACTACAGAATCAATTATAGAAACAGTTAAAGATAGTAATCAAGAATCTCTTGATGAAATAAAAGATCAAATTAAAAGCGAAGAAAGTGTAACAGAATCAATCAAAGAAGAATCACATGATGAACCTATTATAGAACAAGATAATACTAATAAAGTAGAATTAAATGTAAATAAAAAACATTTAGATAGTAATACAAAGAAGAATAATATATTATTTATTATTTTAATTATTTCAATATCTTTAAGTATGATTTCATGTTTCCTTCCATATGTTAAAATCGGTGATTTTTCTATGAATTATGTTTACAATAAAAGTATTGCCTCTATATCAAAAAGCAGTGGAATAAAAGATGGAATATTTATAATTATATTTGGTATAGTAAGTATTGTTACTTTAGTATTAGGAAAAAAGAAAATACCTACTGTTGTATGTCAATTTTTATCGATTGGTGTATTTTTAATGGATTATTTTGATGCAAAAAATAATCCAATAACAAACTTAGTTACAAGATATTATGGTATAGGATTTTATTTAGTACTTATTTTTCTATTAATATCTGTAACATTAGCAATTATTAGATTGATATTTAAAGATAAATTTGATTAATCATAATTTATACTTGAATAATTATAATAATTTTGATAAAATACTATCTAGTAAACGAGGTGATACAAGTGAAAGCAGTATTATTAGTTATTTGTGTATTATTAATAGCAATTGTTTTATTACAAAGTAATAAAGCAGAAGGTGCTTCTCAAATTATTTCTGGAGGAAATGCTGATTTATTTAGTCAAAGAAAAGAAAGAGGTGCTGAGTTATTTATTAGTAGATTAACTTTTGCATTAGGAGCATTATTCTTTATTATTTGTTTGATAATGAATATTATGTAATTAAAGAGCAAATGCTCTTTTTCTTATATAATTATCTTAATAAAGAAGTTACAATATTATTTGAATATTATATAGTGTAAAATAAGAAAAACGAATTATTTGTTTTTCTTATTTTTATTCGAAAATGTTAGATTATTGTATTATAATATAATTAGTGATTGGATGTGTAATTATGAAAGAAAGAATAATAGAGGCATTAAATAAGGTTCATAGAGCATTAAATTATGAAGAGATTGATTCTTTATTAAATTTAAAAACTATTGAAGAAACAAAGGAAATGAACGAAGCATTAGAAGAACTTGAAAATGAAGGAGAAATATATCATTCAAATAAGAATAAATATATGTTATTTTCTGATAGCAATTTAAGAAAAGGTACATTAAGAGTTAATAAAAAAGGTTTTGGATTTGTTGAAGTATTAAATGAAGAAGATATATTTATACCTATAGATAATATTAATGGTGCTCTAGATAAAGATGATGTTGCAGCAGAAATCTTAGAAACAAAAAATGATGGAAAAAGAGAAGGAAGAATTATTAGAGTTTTAAAGAGAAATTTATCAACAGTAGTTGGAGAAATTTATTTTAAAAAGGGAATAGGTCATATTATTCCAGATGATAAAAAATTAAAACTCGATATAGAAATACCTGAAAAGAAGAATTTGGGATCAGTTGATGGTCATAAAGTTGTTGTAGAAATAGAATCTATTAATAAAAATAGATGTTTGGGAAAAGTAATTAAAATTCTTGGGCATAAGAATGATCCAGGAGTAGATATTATATCTGTTGTTGAAAAATATGAAATAAAATATGAATTTGATCCAGAAGTAATTGAACAATTAGATGATATTCCTGAAGAAATATGCGAACTTGATAAAAAAGGTAGAAGAGATTTAACTAAAGAAACTATTTTTACAATTGATGGAGATGATACTAAAGATATAGATGATGCAATATCAGTAGAAAAACTTCCTAATGGAAATTATAAATTAGGAGTTCATATTGCAGATGTATCATATTATGTTAAAGAAGGAAGTCCACTAGATAATGAGGCTATGGAAAGAGGAACAAGTGTATATTTAGTTGATAGAGTAATACCAATGCTTCCTCATAAATTATCCAATGGTATTTGTTCATTAAACCCAGAGGTAGAAAGACTTGCAATTTCCTGTGTTATGGAAATAGATAATAAAGGACAAACTGTTGATTATGAAATATTCGAAAGTGTTATAAAATCTAGAATTCAAATGACTTATAAAAAAGTTAATAAAATTCTTAAGGGAGAAGAAACACCGGATGGATATGAACCATATGTTAAAGATCTAAAATTAATGAAGGAACTAGCTGATATTATTAGAAAAGCAAAATTAGAAAGAGGATATATAGATTTTGATACAGATGAAGCAAAAGTACTTGTTGATGAAGCTGGAGTACCAACTGATGTTGTATTAAGAGATAAAGGGCCAGGTCAAGAGTTAATAGAGGATTTTATGATACAAGCAAACGAATGTGTAGCAACTCATATATTCTATATGAATTTACCATTTATATATCGTGTTCATGAATATCCAAAAGAAGATAAAATTCAAAGTTTCTTATCTTTTGTAAATTCTCTAGGTTATAGAATACCAAAAGATATAAGAGATATAAGCCCTAAATCTATGCAAAAATTATTATATTTCTTAAAGGATAAGAAAGAATATAAAGTGCTTTCAAGCCTATTATTAAGAGATATGCAAAAAGCAATTTATTTACCACAAAATCTAGGACACTATGGGCTAGCAAGTAAGTGCTATACTCATTTTACTTCTCCTATTAGAAGATATCCTGATACGACTGTTCATAGATTACTAAGAACATATTTATTTAATAAAGAATTAGATAATCAAACAATAAGACATTGGGAAGAAAAATTAGTGTATGTTGCTGATCACTCTTCAGTAAAAGAAAGATCATCAGTTGACTGTGAACGAGAAGTAGATGATATGAAAATGGCTGAATATATGGAACAACATATTGGAGAAACATTTAAAGGAATGATTTCTTCAATTACAAGCTTTGGATTCTTTGTAGAACTTGATAATTTAATAGAAGGATTAGTTAGAATAAATGACTTAAATGGATTCTATGATTATAATGAAGAAAATCAAATGCTTATTGATGAAAAAACTCATAATTCTTATAAATTAGGAGATCAAGTAGTTGTTAAAGTAGTAAGAGCATCTAAAGAAGAAAGAGAAATAGATTTTACAATTGTTAAAAAACTATAAGGTGATAAAATGGAAATACAAAATAGAAAAGCAAGACATAATTATTTTATAAAAGAAGAATATGAGTGTGGAATAGTTTTAAAAGGAACTGAAATAAAAGCCATAAGAGATGGAAGTTGTAATATAGAAGATAGTTATGGTCATATTAAAAAAGGTGAATTATTTATATTAAATATGTTTATTGGAGAATATAAACAAGGAAATATTTTTAATCATCAAGAAACAAGAACTAGAAAACTATTAATGCATAAAAATGAAATATTAAAGATAAATGAAAAGATTAAATTAGAGGGATATACATTAATTCCATTAAGATTATATTTTAAAAAGAATATTGCTAAAATATCATTAGGACTTTGTAAAGGTAAAAAAGACTATGATAAAAGAGAAACAATAAAAGAAAGAGATATTGAAAGAGAATTAAAAAAGAAATATAAGAATTAAAATAAAAGCAACATTGTCAAATGTTGCTTATTTCCTTATTTTAATTGATTATTATAATAATATGTGTTATAATCTCTTCACGGGGTCGACAAGGTATCGACGGGATTAACTGAGTATAGATTGCAAGTCGAGGCACACGTAAATGCATTCAGTAAATAACTGGAAACAAAATTAAAAATGCATTCGCTGCACTATTCAACAGAAATGCTGAATCAGCTGTAGCTTTTGCCTAGTATAACCTAGAGCAGATGCGCTTCTTTTATTTCTTTTCCTACGGGAAATCTAAGAGGCTAATTTAGTAGGATATATTACTGTGATGTCTATAAGCAGTAATGAATTTTATAGGCTTGCTATGTGATAACTTGTTAATTAGTTTTTCATATAGTGAAATTTCTTAATTAACTAAACTTGTAGAAGTCTATATGTGGTTTTTTTCGGACGGGAGTTCGATTCTCCCCGACTCCACCATAAGAAAAAATCGTCGCACTAAATATAGTGTGACGTTTATTTTTATAAATAAGCAAGCAAGGTGGTATTACTCCCACCGCGCTAACTGAAATAAATTAATATATTAGAATCTTCCACCATTTATCCAAATATTTTCTCCAGTAATAAAACTTGCATCTTCTGATAATAAATACATACATAACTTTGCTGTATCTTCTGGTGTTGCGAATCTCCCTAAAGGAGTTTCTTTTAATTTTTGATCAATTTCTTCTTGCTTCCATCCTCTGAGTGATAAAGGAGTTGGAGTAAATGCAGGACATATACTATTTACCCTTATCTTTCTATCTGCAAATTCTAAAGCACTTGCTTTTGTAAAATTAATTATTCCAGCAGCAGCGGCACAATATGCAGGAGATTCAGTACAAGGAATCACTCCTAAATGTGAAGAAATATTAACTATTGAAGCATTATCATTCATAATTTTATATGCTTCTTTTGTACAAATTACTTTTCCAATCAGATTTATATCTAGAACTTTTCTGAAATCTTTTATATCAAAGTCTTTAATAAAGTTATCAATAAATGTACCAGCATTATTTACTAGATAATCTAAATTTCCAAATTTTTCTTTTATTTCATTAATCATCTTTATTACTGATGTTTCATTGCTTACATCACATTTTATAATCAATAACTTATCATTATTAATCTCATTTTTAAGATTATTTGCATTATCATCATTTTGACTATAACAAGTTGCAACTTTACAACCCTTATCTAATAGTTCTTTAACAATTTCTTTTCCTATGCCACTTGTTCCACCTGTTACCAAAGCAACTTTATTATTCATTTTTATCATCCTTTCTATTTCTAACTATCCATTCTCCTGTTTTATTAGAGCCAATTCTTTCTATAAAATTATTATCAATTAATTCTTTCATATTATATCTTATTTTTCTTTCACCAACTCCAAGTATTCTTGCTAACTCAGGTTGTGTTAAAGTAGGTTTATCTAATAATAATTTAACAATGCTTTCTTGTATTTTTGTTAAACCTGAAAAAGCAATGGTTGATTTAATATTTTCGTATTTAAACTCATTTTGGTTATATCTAATACTAACTCTTATAAAATGTGGGAAAAAATGATAGATACCTTTATCATATTTTTTTAGTATTTTTCTAATACCAGTTCCTAGATGTTCAACTAATTCTAAATCCCTAAATACTCTCATTAATTCTGGGTTTTTAGGTGCTGAATAACCTTCCAAAAATTCTTCTTCAGTAAATTCACTTTGTATTCCACCAAAAGAAGACACTTCAAGTCTATCACTAAAAAATTCAAATTTAGGCGGATATTCAGTTGACCAATCATTATGAACTAAAGCATTTATAATAACCTCTCTTACAGCATTATAATCATACATTGGCTGTTCTTTTCTTTCTGGATATGTAATTTTTGCATATATTTTATTTTCAACTCTAAACTTTTCTAATACACGATAAGTTGCCTTAACTAAGGAACAATATCCAAACTCATAATTTTCCATTAGTTCATCAACATCATCACCTGCGTATTTAGCAACTTTAACTGATATAGTATTTTCATCAGCAAGTAAATATGCAAGATAATTATATTTACCATCAGGAGTAAAAAATCCTAATTGTGTTTCAAAATTATTACCAATATCAAAGCCTTTTTCTTTATAGTAAATTTTTAAATCAGTAAATGTTAATTCTTGCCTTGGAGAAATAATATTTTTTAATGAATTTCTAGTCCTTTCTCTGAACATTTTACTTATTAAATGATCATCCATTCTTTCATTAGAACTTCCAACTCTTATAAAGCAACTATCAGAAGTCATTCCCATACCTTTTAAATGATATGGTTTCTCTAAACCTCTAGCTATAGTAATTTTTAAATATTTTTTATTATTCTCTTCTAATACTTCTAAATCAAATAATCCTAAAACCGATGGCTCAATATTAGATATAATTCTATCTTTTATTTTTCTTTGTAATATATCTAGATTATTATTTAATCCAACAACTTTACCATTATCATTTACTCCTAAATAAATGATTCCACCATCTTTACTATTTAAAAATCCAATTACTGTTTCTTCTAAATCATCAACTAATTTCACTTTAAATTCTATTCTTGAATTTTCAATTGTATCAATCATACCGCACCTCCAATACTACAATTACATTTTAACATACTATTTTTAATTTACCTAGTATTTTGCCGGATATTTTGCCGGATATTTTGCCGGATATTTTGCCGGATATTTTCTGCCAAATATGTAAATGTTTATATCGCAAACGTTTTCGAAAATAACTATAGTTATGGCACCAATATGATTAATGACAAACTAAATATAGTTTGTTTTTTTCTATTATTAATATTATTATTATTATTAATATTATTATTAATATAGGTGATGTATTATGGTAGATGATATAAGATTAAATAGTTTAATAAGAAAAATGGACTATTTTTTGGAAAAACAATTAAAGTTAATTAAGCAAGGTAGATATGAAGAAGCAGAAGAAGTAAGTAAAGAAATGAATATTATTTCAAAAGGAATTGACGAATTACAGGCTAAAAAGCAACAATATATAGATAAACTTTATAATGAAAATGAAAAAGAATTAAATGAAATTGAAAAACAACTTGGTTATTCTAAAGAAGAAGGAGAAAAAGCTTTAGAAGATATAATGAGAGGAAAATAAAAGCAATTACAATAGTAATTGTTTTATTTTATTTCTTCAAATAATTTTATTAATTCATTATGAACATTTTGATAATTATCTGGAAATTTCATATAACCGTATGCAAAAATATTTTCTCCGCTATCATATCCTATCTGAATGGAAAATTCTTCTCCATTTGATACATATTCACCTTGTTCTTTAAAATTATTCCATGCTTTTAATTTATTATCATCAATTATCTTTTCTAATTTTTCAATTTGTGATTCATCTAATATAATTTCATTTATACTACAATTTGTTGTATTTCCAGATGCATTTAATACTACTTTGTTTGTGCTTGTAGTTATGTTGTAATCACATGATACACCATTTTTACTGTAACTATAAAAGAAATTTTGTAATTTAGGAGTATATTCTGTTACTTTTTTACCACATCCAACTAAAACTAATAATCCAATAATAAATAATATAAATGTATTCTTTTTCATTTATTAATCACCTTCATATTATAAGTATATCATAAAAATAAATTGATTTTATAAAAAAATATGTTAGAATAAAACTCGGTGATTTTTTATGTATAATTATTATCAATCCTTACTTTTAAATGATGGCTTTCCAGAATTTTTATTTAAATATTTTAAATGCCCATCTTTATTAAGATTAAAAAATATTGGTTATTTTTGTGGAATGGATTATGCATCTCAGAATGTATATGATTTTGGTGAATATATATCAAGATATGATCATTCATTTGATGTAGCTTTTTTAACTTATAAATATACAAAGAGTAAAGAAGCTACTTTAGCTGGTTTATTTCATGACATAGCTACTCCATGTTTTTCACATGTGATTGATTACATGAATAAAGATTATGCTAATCAAGAAAGTACAGAAGAATATACTGAAGCTATTATTAAAAGTGATAATTATTTGCTTGAATGTTTAAAAGAAGATAATATTGATGTTAATGATATTATAGATTTTAAAAAATATTCTATTGTAGATAATAATAGACCAAAATTATGTTCTGACAGATTAGATGGTGTAATTTTAACTGGAGCATTTTGGACAAAAAATCTTAATTTTATTGATATTGAAAATATTTTGAATCATGTAGTTGTTTGTAAAAATGAAGAGAATGAATTAGAATTAGGGTTTGATTGTAAAAAAACTGCTGAAAAAGTAATGAGTGTTAGTGATAGTATAGACAAATATTGTCATTCAAAAGAAGATAATTATATGATGGAACTTTTAGCATCTTTAACTAAATATGTAATAGATCATAATTATATAAGCTATGAAGATTTATATATATTGGATGAAATAGATTTACATTTATTATTTGATACTATTGAAGATGAAGAATTTGTTGATAAATATAATATATTTAAAAGTATTAAGATGGAAGATATTCCAAATCAGGAAATGCCATATGTTAAAAAAAGAACTTTAAAATTATTAGTTGATGGTAAAAGAGTAAAATAATAAATATGTCTTAAAAAGTGTCATGTGAGCACTTTTTTTTAAATAATTGGGCACTTTTGAATAGTTTTTTTTATTAATTGTCATAATATATTAGTAGAAAAAGATATTAAAATTTGCATTTTTTTATTTTTAGTGTTATAATAGACAACGTCGCTAAAAAATAGAAAGCAAGAAGGATGGAATTATTTATGAAAGATAATACAGTGTCGACCTCCCATGGAGGGAATAAGTATAAAAGAATAAATTTGTTTGCTAATGTGTTTTTTTCTTTAGTGTTTGCTGGTTTTATTGGATCAAATATTTACGAGCAAATTAGAAAAGAAGAATTATACGATGCGTTAAGTATGTCATTTTCAAGTATCAAGGAAGTTGAATATGGTACTAAAGATGTCGATACATTAAATTTTATTGAAGAAGTAGAAAATGGTGAGTTAATTAATTATACTAAAGAACTTGATACTTCTAAAGTGGGAAATCAACTATTAACATATGAGATTTCAAAAGAAGATGTAACAAAGGATTACTTAATTGATGTAGTTATAAAAGATACTAATAAACCAATTATTAAGATTAAGAATAGTACTATTAAATTATATGTAGGTAATGGCTATAATTTTACTGATAATATAGAATCTATTACTGACGTTATAGATGGTAATATTGGTTATGTAGATGCTATTCCAGAACAAAATGAAAATGGTTATTATACTATATCTTCAAATTTTAATAAAAACACTGTTGGAGAATATGCAGTAAATATTAAGGCAGTTGATAAGAACAATAATGAAGAAAATGCTAGTTATACTATTAAAGTAATAGAAAAACCAAAACTAAAAGTAGTTAGAGTATCAAATTATTCAACTACATATAATTCATCAACTTATAATAGAGCATCTTCAGTTGATACATCATCTGTTACAAGTGCTGCTATATCACTTATTGGAAGTAGATATGTAAGAAATTCTTCAAATCCTGCAGTTGGATTTGATTGTAGTGGGTTTGTTCATTATATTTATAGTCTGTTTGGTTATAATTTACCTAGAACTGCTGGTGGGCTTAGATATGCTGGAAACGAAGTATCTGAAGCTAATATGCAACCTGGTGATATTATTGTATGGTCAGATAATGGATATTCTGCAACTCACGTTGGAATTTATGTAGGTGGAGGAAATATGGTCCATTCTGCTAATGGAAGATTAGGTGTAGTAATGCATTCAATATCTTATTGGCAAGGTGGAGGAAGAAATAGAATAATATCTATTAGAAGAGTATAAGTTAAGTCACAATACGATAAGTATTGTGATTTTTTTATTACAGATAAATAATATGTAAAAAAATGTATACTTTAACAATATACATTTTTTATTTATTTAATGAAAAAATAGTTATGATAGAATTAATATAGGGTATTTTAATTACGAGGAGTGATTTTTATGAAATCAAATTTTAAAAGTGAATTAAAAACTGTTTTAAAAGTAGCAAAATGGGAATATTTACTAAAATTATTTATTTCTATCATGCTAAGGGGAATTCTTTTAATTATTCCCATTTTATTTAGTGTTGCAGTTAATTCAGTTACAAAGAATGATAAAGATTCTTTTGTATTTATGATAATAGTATCTATTATTTTAGCAGGAGTATATAGGTTTTTAGAAGGATATAATCAAGTTAGTTATTATAAATTGTATAACAAAATATTTAAACATTTTAATGAACAAGCAATAAGAATGACTAAAGATAATTCCTTGTTTAGTTTATCAAGATTTTCTCCAGGACAATATACTAATATGGTAATATCTGATATAGATATTATGTCTTCATTTTTAACTGCTTTAGTTATTAGAGTAGTTCAATTAATAGAATTTATAATAATATTTGTATATTTTTATTTCTTGGATGTAATGGTATTTGCAATAACTTTATTAGTAACATTAGTAATGATTTTTATATCTTTAAAATTTGGTAATAAAGTACAAAAAAGAAATGAAACAAGAAAATCTAAATTAGATAAATTAACCTCAGCTTCTTATGATTATATAGGTGGAATTAAAGAAATAAAAAGTTTTAATTTATTTGAAAAAATATACCCTTCAATAAAAGAAAAAAGAAATGATTATTTAAGTGCTAATGCTGATTATAATATTAATTTTAATTGTAGTAATAGTATGATTTTATTTGTGTTTGAACTTCTTAGATTAATGGCTGTATTATTTATTGGATTAAAAGCAATGAATGGTCATGCTGATGTTGGTGTTTTATTAGTAATATATAATTATTATCAAAAAATAATTGATAATTTCTTGATTGTTTTAACTTTAAATGTAGAATATAGAAATATGCATGTTTCTCTAGATAGATATAATCACATAAGAGAATATACAAATTCAACTGATAAAAAAGTATCTATAAATAAAGAAAATGTTAAGGGAAATATTGAATTTAGAAATATTTTATATGGATTTAGAGACAATCCTACTTTAGATAATATTAGTTTTAGTGTTCCTAAAAATTCAATAACTGTACTAACAGGAGGAAGCGAAACTGCCCAAACTGGAATTTTTGATTTATTATTAAGATTAAATAGACAACATGAAGGTGATATATTACTAGATGGAGTGAAAGTTGGAGAAATAAATGATAAGAGTTATTATTCCATTATTTCATCCGTAAGACGTCAAACAATGTTTTTTGATATTTCTATTAAAGATAATTTTACTATGATAAATGAAGACTTTAATAAAGTTGTTGAAGTATGTAAGTTAGTTGGTTTAGATGAAGAAATAATGAAACTTGATAATGGATATGATACAATAGTTGATGAAAACACACCTTTAACTATGTCATCAAAAAAACTATTAGTAATTGTAAGAATGCTTTTAAGTGAAAGCAAAGTATTATTGATTGATGATGTAATAAATGTTCTTGATGAAAAGCATGAAAAAAGACTTATGGATTTATTAATGGATATGAAAAAGAATCATACAATTTTAATTGTTACACATTCAAAAAGAATTATATCAAGAGCAGATAAAGTGTTAGAAATAACTAATAATAATGTAGTTGAATTAGGGAAGTGATATTATTAATAATAAAGATGTAAATGTTTTAGTACTTGCATATTTAGGTGATAATGTTTATGAATATTATGTTAGAAGATTTTTAATTAATAAAAAAATATCAAATGTAAATGAATTACAAAAAACTGCAGTGAATTATGTTAGTGCTAAAAATCAAGCTAGATTTTTAGAAGAATTAATGAATGAAGATTTTTTTGATGAGGAAGAAATATCAATAATAAAAAGGGCAAGAAACCACAAAGGTGTGTCACATCCTAAAAATTGTGATATAGTAACATATAAACACGCAACTGCTCTTGAGGCATTAATTGGATATTTAAAACTTGAAAAAAGAAACGATAGAATAGAAATTATTATGAATAGAATACTAGGAGGTAGTATATGTTAGTATATGGAAGAAATGTAGCGAAAGAAGTATTACAAAATCCAAAAAAAGTTAAGAAAATATTTTTAATGAAAGATTTTAAAGAAAAAGATATTATTTCTTTAATAGAAAAAAATAAAATCAAAGTAGAATATTTGGATAAAAAAGAATTTTCTAAGTTTGATAAATTTTCTCATCAGGGTATAATTCTAGACATAGCGGATTTTATTTATACTGATTATGAAAATTTTTTATCAGTAGATAATGCTAAAATAGTTATATTAGATCATTTAGAAGATCCACATAATTTAGGAGCTATTATAAGAACTTGTGAAGCGGCTGGTATTCTAGGAATAATTATTCCTAAAGATAGAAGTGTTGATATTAATTCAACAGTAATGAAAACAAGTGCGGGAGCTCTTGAAAATGTTAAAATTGCTAAAGTAACTAATTTAGTTAGTGTAATAAATGATTTGAAAGAAAATGGTTATTGGATAGTAGGTACTTCTCTTGATGGAAATTTAGATTATAGAGATATTGACTATACTGGTAAAATTGCACTAGTAATTGGTAATGAAGGAAATGGAATGAGTAAAGCTGTAGAAAATTCCTGTGATTATTTAACTAAAATCCCTATGTATGGAAAAATAAATAGTCTAAACGCATCAGTAGCAGCGGGAATAATGATTTACGAGATGATTAGTTTAGACAAATAGGAGGATTTATTTGGACTATAAAGGACTAAACGATTTTGAATTAATCTATCAGGTAAGAGAAAATGATGAAGTAGCATATGGTGCATTGATAGATAAGTATTCTCATCTAGTTACTATGCTTGCTAAAAAGTATTTAAAAAAGAATAATAATATTGGCTTGGAATTTGATGATTTATATCAAGAAGGAATGATGGGAGTAATAAAAGCACTTGATGATTATAATGCTAATGATACAATTTTCTATACTTATGCATCACTATGTGCAAAAAGAGAAATGGATAAAATAATTAAAATTCACAAGAGAAAAAAGATGTCACCTTTGAATAATTCTATTTCACTAAATTACTGTATTGAAGGAAAAACAAATTGCTCAATAGAAGATTTAATACCATCAAAGTTTGATTTAGAACAAGAATTCGAATATGAGGAAACATTTAATAAACTAATGAATGCTAAGTATAGTTTAGATTTAACTGATTCTTCAATATTTGAATTGAAAATGAATGGATTTTCTACTAGAGAAATAGCAAATCTATTAGAACTTACATATAAATCAGTTGACTATAGAATGCGTAAAATTAGAAAAAAATTAATTAATTGTACTACTTAGTAATAAATATTATGATAAAATTATTATAGGTGGTAATATGGAAACTTTAAAAGATTCTTTGTTATATGAACAAGATTTAGATCTTGTACCAGAAATGTTTGAGAAGATGTTTAGAGAATTAAAAATTATTCATTCAAATGGGATGATTGTCCCAAATATTAATAGTGAAGAAATTGTATTTGGTGGATCTATGCTGTTTAAAACGATAAAACAACCAACTAACTTTGATGAACAAAAAAGAAAGAATATTCTTTCACTATCTAAAATAATGATAGGTACATATTTATCATTAGAAACAGGATTTAGAGATTTTTCAGCCGTTGATGATAAATGGTTTATAGATAATTTTGAAACTATTTTTAATACTATGAATTATAAAGACTTTGATAAAGAATATTTTGAATCAGTTTTTTTAGATGGAAAAAATTATTATTATTCAGATTATTTAGATAGAAAGAGACAAGGTGAATCATTACAAGGAAACAGTAATATTCAAGGATATAAAAAAGTGTTAAGAACAGCTGGTAGTAGTTTGTATGAAGATTTAAGTGATGAAGAAATAACAGTTAAAGAAAAAAATGCTAATTTACAAACTGCTTTTAATCCACTATTAATTGGTATTTCAGTTGCATTAATAACTGTACTTACAATAATGCTTATTTTAGTTAATTAGACCACTATTATTAGTGGTTTTGTTATATAATAGAGAAAGAGGTGATTAATATGTCATTTACAACTATAGTAAAAAATGAAATAACAAATATAGAATCATCAAATACAGAAAAAATAGCTGAATTATCTGCTTTTGTAAGAAGTAATATAAAATATATTAATCACACTATTGAATTATCTTCAGAAAATGCTAAAGTAGCTAAAAGAATATATTTATTATTTAAAACTTTATATGGAATAGATGTATCTATTGAACAAAAAAAACTAGCAAATTTTAGTAAGAAAAAGATTTTTATAATTACAATTGATAATAAAGTTGATGATATATTATTTGATTTATCTGTTCTTTCTTCAGATGGAGAGTTTATTGATAGTCCAAAGGATTATATTTTAGATTCTATTGAAGATAAAAGAGCCTACTTAAGGGGTACTTTTTTATCAAAAGGGAGTATTAATGACCCTAAAACAAGTCAGTATCATTTAGAGTTTGGATTTGACAATAAACATGAATCTGTATTTGTTCAAAGAATATTAAATGAGTTTGATATGAATTCAAAAATAATAACTAGAGAATCAAAGTATATGGTTTATATAAAAGAAGCTGAAAGAATAAGTGATTTTTTGAAGATAATTGGGGCTTATCAAGCGGTTTTGTATTATGAGAATATAAGAATTTATAAGGAACAAAAGAATAATACAAATAGACTAAACAATTGTGAACAAGCAAATATGGATAAAATTATAGAAACATGTAATAATCAATTAAAAGATATTGAACTAATTGAAGAAAAAATGGGATTAGATTTATTAGATGAAAAAACTAAAGAGGCATGTTTATATAGAAAAAAATATCCTGAGACATCATTATCAGAATTAAGTAAAATAATATCTATGGAGACAAATACAAATATAACAAAGTCTGGATTAAATCATAGGTTTAGAAAAATAAAAGAGATTGCAAATAGAATAAAATAGTTAAAGTAAATTAAAAAATAAAGAAACTTATTATTAAGTTTCTTTTTTCTTTATAGTTTTATCTACTATTCCATATTCTTTAGCTTGTTTAGCATCCATGTAAAAATCTCTATCTGTATCCTTTTCAATTGTACTTAATTTTTGATTTGTTTTACTTGCTATTATTTTATTAAGTTTATTTTTTATTTTTTGAATATGTTCAGATACAATCATTATTTCGCTAGCTTGCCCTTTTACCCCTCCAAGAGGTTGATGAATCATTATTTCACTATTTTCGAGGGCAATTCTTTTTCCTTTTGCACCAGATAATAAAATAAATGCCCCCATTGATGCTGCTAGACCAACACAAATTGTAGATACTTCACTTTTAATATAATTCATTGTGTCATATATAGCTAAACCTGATGATACTTCGCCACCAGGACTATTAATATATAAATAAATATCTTCATGATTTATAGAATCAAGATAAAGCATTTGTGCGATAGTGCTATTAGCTAAATTATCATCTATTTCACCACTAATAAAGATTATTCTGTCTTTTAGCAATCTTGAAAAAATATCATAGCTTCTTTCTCCATTTATCTCTTTATCTACAACTATTGGAATCAAATTCATCAGTATCACCTATAATTATATTAGTTTGATTTTTTTAATAATATACATAAATTTGTTTTATTATTTAAAAATTTATGATAAAATCAAATAAGAATAGAGGGATTATATGATTGGCGAAATAGAAGTAAAAGTAATGGGAGAAACAAAAAAAATCCCAATTGGCAGTACTTATCAAGAACTTTCTGGAGAATATGTTGATTTATTTAAATTTCCAATTATATTTGCAAAAGTAGGGAATTCTTATAAAGAACTAAGTGAAAATGTTCAAAATAAAGAAGAAGTTGAATTTGTGGACTTAAAAGATTTTATCGCTAACAAAGCTTATGTAAATGGTTTAATACATTTAATTTCATATGCATCTGAAAGAACATTTGGACCTTATTCTAAAATATATGTTATGCATTCAATAGATAAGGGGTTGTATATAACAACAAATTATGAATTAACATCTAAGCGATTAGATCAATTAAAAGAAAAAATGATGGATTTAGTTGAACAAAATATTAGCATAACAAAATGTCGTGTTTTAAGAGAAGAAGCAATAGAATATTATAAAAATAAGAAAGATTTTTCAAAAGTAAATTTATTAAAATATAATACTCATAGACATGTTACATTGTATAAAATGGGTAATAATTATGACTATTTTTTTGGGCTTATGCCATCTTCAACTAGTGTTTTTAAATCATTTGATTTACATTATTTAAATAATAAAGGTTTTGTATTATTATTTCCAACAGTATATAAAGATGAAATAAAACCTTATGAACATCATCCAATGATATTTGATATGTTTAGTGAATATAATAAATGGGCAAAAATAATGAAAATAGGAAGAGTTCCAGATTTAAATAAATTTGTATCAAATGGAAGAGCAGATGACATAATAAGAATAGAGGAGGTCTTACAAAGTAACAGATTGTTAATGTTGGCTAGAGATATTGTTATGAATAGAAAAGAAACAAAAGTTATTTTAATGGCTGGGCCTTCTTCATCTGGAAAAACAACAACTTGTAAAAAGTTTTCAATGTATTTAAGAGCTTTTGGTTTAGAACCAAGAGAGTTATCTATGGATGATTATTTTTTTAATAGAGAAAATACTCCAAAAGATGCAAATGGTGAATATGACTTTGAATGTTTAGAAGCAGTAGATGTAAAATCTTTTGATAAAGATGTTAAAGATTTAATAAGTGGAAAAGGAGTTAAGTTACCAACATTTAATTTTATTACAGGTGAAAGAGTTTCTGGAACAGAGGAAACCTTCCTTGGAGAAAATGAAGTATTGATAATTGAGGGAATTCATGCTTTAAGTGATAAAATATTAACATCAATTGATAAAAAGAAAAAATTTAGAATATATTTAGCACCACTTGCTGTGCTTACTGTTGATTCTCATAATAGAATACCAACAACAGATATAAGATTATTAAGAAGAATAGTTAGAGACAATAGAACTAGAGGATATAATGCAGAAAATACACTTAGTATGTGGAGAAAAGTTAGATTAGGAGAAGAAAAACACATTTTCCCTAATCAAGATTCTGCAGATGCTATAATTAATACTACAATGATATATGAGCTTGGTGTATTAAAAGCATATGCGGAACCACTATTATTTTCTGTTCCAAGTGATAGTCCAAATTACAAGTATGCAACTAGATTAATTAATATGTTAAAACCTTTTTTACCAATAACATCGGATGCAATACCTGATGACTCTATATTAAGAGAATTTATTGGTGGAAGTTGTTATAAATAAAAGAAAAGAGGATGATAAAATGGTAAAAGTAGCAATTAATGGTTTTGGAAGAATAGGAAGACTAGTATTTAGAATGATGGAAGAAGATCCTGAATTTGAAATAGTAGCAATTAACGATTTAACAGATGCAGAGCAACTAGCATATTTATTAAAATATGATACAAATCATAGAAACTATAAATTAGATGAGATTAGTTTCAATGAAAATAAAATAGTTGTATCTGGGAAAGAAATTCCTGTATACGCAGAAAAAGATCCTTCTTTACTTCCATGGGGAAGTTTGGATGTAGATGTAGTATTTGAGTGTACTGGAGCATTTACAAGTTTAGAAAAAGCAAGCGCTCATATTACTGCAGGAGCTAAGAAAGTAATTATTTCAGCACCAGCTAAGGGAGAATTAAAAACAATAGTTTATAATGTTAACCATGATACATTAGATGGAACAGAACAAGTTATTTCGGCTGCATCTTGTACTACAAACTGCTTAGCACCAGTATTAAATGCTATTGAAAAAGAGTTTGGTGTAGAAAAAGGATACATGACAACAGTTCATGCTTATACTAATGACCAAGCAACTCTAGATATTGCACATAAAAAAGGAATACTAGCAAGACGTGGAAGAGCATGCGCAGCAAATATCGTTCCAGCTTCAACAGGAGCAGCTAGTGCAATTGGAGAAGTATTACCTAGCTTAAAAGGAAGACTTGATGGAAATGCAATGAGAGTACCAGTACCAACTGGATCTGTAATTGATTTAACTTTAGAGTTAAAGAAAAATACAACTGCTGAAGAATTGAATGAAGTATTTAAGAAATATCAAAACGAAACACTTAAATTCACTATGGATCCAATTGTTTCAAGTGATGTAATTGGTTCTCACTTTGGAGCAGTAGTTGATGGATTATCAACAAAAGTTTTAGATGTTGATGGAAAACAACTTGTTAAAGTAGTAGCATGGTATGATAACGAAATGGGTTATTCAACTCAAATGGTTAGAACTGCTAAATACTTAATGACAAAATAAAATGAAAAGCCATAAATAAATATGGCTTTTTTATTGTATAAATAAATATGGCTTTATTATATACAACGTATCATTTAAAAACTAATAAAAAATGATTTTTATATTCATTGCAAATTACACTAAATATGAGGTATAATATAAAATGTAGGTGATAGTAATGAAGAAAACAATTAGAGATTATGATTTAAATAATAAAAAAGTAATAATTAGATGTGATTTTAATGTACCAATAAAAGACGGTAAGATTACTGATGATAACAGAATAGTTCAAAGCTTAACTACTATTAAATATGCTTTAGATAATGGAGCTAAGTTAATTCTTATGTCTCATTTAGGAAGAATAAAAGAAGAAGAAGATAAAGCAAAGAATAGTTTAATTCTTGTTGCTAATAGATTAAGTGAATTACTAGGACAACCTGTAAAATTTTCTCATTCAACAAGAGGAGAAGAATTAGAAAATCTTGTTAATTCATTAAATCCTGGAGAAGTATTATTAATGGAGAATACTCGTTTTGAAGATGTTCCAGGAAAGAAAGAAAGTGGAAATGATCCTGAACTTGGTGCTTATTGGGCATCTTTAGGAGATGTATTTATAAATGATGCTTTTGGAACATGCCATAGAGCACATGCTTCAAATGTTGGAATTGCAAGCAATTTACCAAGTGGACTTGGATTCTTAGTTGAAAAAGAAGTTAATGCTTTATCAGTACTTGTTGATCCATCTCATCCATTTGTAGTAATACTTGGTGGAAGTAAAGTATCTGATAAAATTGGAGTAATAGAAAACTTAGTTAAGAAAGCTGATAAGATTATTATTGGTGGAGGAATGGCTTATACATTCTTAAAAGCAAAAGGAATTAATATTGGTAAGTCAATATTAGATGAAGAAAATATTGAATTTTGTAAGGGAATACTTGCAAATTATCCAGAAAAAATTGTATTACCTGTAGATAATCTTGTTACAAAAGAGTTTTCTAATGATGTAGAATCGACTATTAAAGATGTTGATAACATGGGAGAAGATGAAATGGGTATGGATATAGGCCCTAAATCAATTGAATTATTCTCTAATGTTTTAGATAGTGCTAAGATAGTATTTTGGAATGGACCTTTAGGAGTTTATGAAATGTCTAAATTTACTAATGGTACTGAAAAAGTTCTTGAAAAACTAGTTAGTACTCAAGCTACTACTATATTAGGTGGTGGAGATATAGTTGCTGCTGCAACAAATTTAGGTTATAAAGAAAAAGTAACACATGCCTCAACTGGAGGAGGAGTTACATTAGAGTTTATGGAAGGAAAAGAATTACCAGGTGTAGTTTCAGTTAATGATAAATAATGAAGAATACTAAGAGAAATACAATTATATTATTAATAATATGCATGATTGTATTGTATTTTGTAGTTAAAGATGACTTTGCAAATATAATGGATAATTTAATATTGGCTAACAAATGGTTAATATTATTGAGCGTGTTGTTAATTGTTGGTTATTGGCTTTTGAGATCATTAGCTCTTTTTATTGTTGTAAAAAAATATAAAAAGAATATAAAATATTCAAAAATGTTGCATCAAATTCTTATAACACAATTTTTTAATGGAATTACGCCATTTGCTACTGGTGGAGAACCAATGCAGGTGTATATGCTTAAAAAAAGTGGAGTAAAAGTTGCACAAGCTACAAATATAATAGTTCAAGAGTTTATTATGTATCAAATGGCACTTGTTTTAATGGGAGTAGTATGTTTAATACTAAATTTTATATTTAATATATGCGAAGTTTCTCCTTTTTTAGCAAATCTTATTATACTTGGTTTCATAATAAATATTGCAATTGGATTAGTATGCATATTTGTAAGTTTTTCAAAAAGATTTAGTAAATTTGTTGTAAAAATAAGTTTAAAAATTGGAACTAAGTTAAAACTAATAAAGAATGTGGAAAAAACAACAGAAGTATGGAATGAAAAAGTAGAAGAATATAATGAAAGTGGAACAATGTTGAAAGAAAATAAGAATTTGTTTTTTACTTGTGTATTAATAAACTTTGCAGCTTTATTTACACTTTATTTAATACCATATTTTGTATTCTTAAGTTTAGGTTACCATGTTGGACTAATGGAGGTTATAGTGTCTTCTGCATTTATCTTATTAGTTGGAAACTTTGTACCAATACCTGGAGGTAGTGGGGGAATTGAATTTGCATTCTTGGAATTCTTTAAATATTCATTACCTGATATTGATGAAAGAAGTGCAATACTTAAATCAGCACTTATTGTTTGGAGAGGAATAACTTACTTTTTAGGAATAATAGTAGGTGGGGTTGCATTTGGATTATTTAAAGGAGATGAAAATAAATGAGAATAGGATTATTCACTGATACCTATCCTCCATTTATAAATGGAGTATCTACTAGTGTCTTTATGCTAAAAAAAGCCCTTGAAAGACAAGGACATCAAGTTTTTGTTGTTACAATGAATAATGAAACATTTCATTATGGATTTGATGAGGATGATACAGTTGTAAGAATACCTGGACTTCCTATTGGAATCTATGACTATCGTGTGTCTACAATTTATCCGCTAAAAGCTGTTAATATAATTAGAAAGTGGAAATTAGATGTAATACACTCTCATACTGAGTTTAGTGTAGGAACATTTGCAAGATTTATTTCAAGACAATTTAATATTCCACTTGTACACACATATCATACTTTGTATGAAGATTATGTATACTATATTACTAAAGGATATTTTGATAAACCTAGTAAAAAAATTGTTGAATATTTAACTCAGTTTTATTGTGATAAAACTGCTAATGAATTAATTGTTCCAACTAAAAAAATATATGATTTAATAAAAGAAAAATATAATGTAGATAAAAATATTTATATTATACCAACTGGAATAGAAGTAGATAGATTCTATTCAGAAAATGTTAAGTCAAAAGATGTTGAAGTATTAAGAAAAAAATTGGATATTTCTAAAAAAGATTTTACTATTATATTTGTTGGTAGAATGGCAAAAGAAAAGAATGTTGATTTACTTTTATCTGCTCAAAAGAAAATTAATGATAAAGATAAAAATGTTAAACTTCTTATGGTTGGAGATGGGCCTGATTTAGATGAATATAAAGAAACTGCAAGGAAACTTGGAATTGAAAAAAATGTAATTTTTGCTGGTAAAGTTCCTTGGGAGGATGTTCCAAAATATTATCATTTAGCTGATGTATTTGCAACTGCTTCTACTAGTGAAACACAAGGACTAACTGTTATTGAAGCAATGGCTGCATCTATTGCACCAATATGTATAAATGATGAAAGCTTTAGAAATACAGTAGTAGATGGATACAATGGTGAAATATTTAAAGATGAAGATGAATATGTATATGTAATAAATGATTTAAAGTCAAACAAGAAAAAACTTGAATTGCTTCAAAAACAAGCTAGATTAAATGCAGAAATTCATAGTTCTAAATATTATGGAGAACGTGTTGAATCAGTTTATAAACATGCAATAGAAAACAAGAAATATGATAATTATGGAGTAATAGGAAAACTTGTTGGAAGAATAAAGAATAGGGAGAAGAAAGATGAAACTAGTAGTAGGAAATCAAAAAACATATCTAAATAGACAAGATGTTGTTAATTTTATTAATAAGACTAGAGAAGGTCATTGTGAAAATGTAATTATATGTGCTAGTTTTCCATATATTGATTTATATATAGAAGATTCAAATTATATAATTGGTGCACAAAATGTTTCTGTCAAAGGGAATGGTGCATCAACTGGGGAAATAAGTGCAGAACAGTTAAATTCTTTAGGAGTTTCTTATTCAATTGTCGCTCATTCTGAAAGAAGAAGTGATAATAAAGAAACTAGTGAAATGTTTGTAGACAAAATTAATAACTTAGTTAAATATGATATTAGACCAATATTTTGTATTGGAGAAAATCTAGATCAAAGAGAAGCAAATACTACAAAGGATATTGTTGGAAGACAAATTATAGAAGTATTTGATAAATTAAATAAAGAGGATTTGGAAAAGATAGTAGTAGCTTATGAACCAGTATGGGCAATTGGTACAGGAAAAGTTCCAACAAATGATGAAATTGAAGATATGACAAATTATATTAAAGATTTAATTCAAGATAAATATGGAGCTCGTGTACTTGTTCTTTATGGTGGAAGTGTTAATGAGAAGAATATTGATGAATTAAATCAAATAGAAACAGTAGATGGTTATTTAATAGGAGGAGCTAGTACAAAACCAGACGAATTCCTATATATAATGAGCAAATGTGAGAAATAGTTGTATAAATTTATAAAATTCGACAAAACTTTACATAACTAGCTAATATTTGCTATGTACTTTAATTTTATCCTTAACTATAATAATAATTGCGTGCAGGAAAAAGAAAGGATAAAAAATGAATAACATTAAAGTGCTTGTAGTTGATGATAATCAAGATTTGGTTAATGAAATTAAGAAGTATTTTAGTGATCACGCAAATATCAATGTATCTTTAGAAGCCAATGATGGCGTTGAGGCTCTAAAATTGATTAAGGAGTATCAAAGTGATTACGACGTAGTAATTTTAGATTTAGTAATGCCAAAAAAAGATGGATTAGATGTTTTAGAAGAAACGAAAGGATTAAATCTTAATAAAAAGATTATAGTAATTTCTTCATATAATTCAGATGAAATGATTAGAAAAGTTTCTAATTATGGAATTGATTATTTTATAGTAAAACCTTTTGATATGTCTAATTTAGAAAAGAAGATATTAAATTGTTTTGACTATAAAAAGAATAATAAAATAGTAGATATATTTCATAATAATTTACAAATATCTGTAACAAGAATATTACATGAATTAGGAGTTCCTTCACATATTAAGGGATATCAGTATATTAGAGAAGGTATAATGTTAATATATGATAATCCAGAGTTTATTGGAGGAATAACAAAAGCTTTATATCCTGATATTGCTAGGACTTTTGATACAACAGTATCAAGAGTGGAACGTGCGATAAGACATGCAATAGAAGTAAGTTGGAATAGAGGAAATTGGGATCTTATGGAAGAAATATTTGGACATAGTGTAGATATTGATAAAGCAAAACCGACTAATTCAGAATTTATTGTAACTGTTGCAGACAAGCTAAGATTAGATTATTGTAAAAATGTAATATAACTTGGAGGTATTTATGCTAGTAAATGAATATGGTGAGCAACTTGATGGATATGGTAGAACAGAAAAAGAAATCTATGAATCACTAGAGGATGATTTTGAAATACCAAAAGATTTTGAAAATGCCAGTGATGAAGATGATTTAAAATTAGATTTCTATTTTATGGAAGATGATGCTAATGAATTATTAGCTAATATTGGATTAGAGCAAAATATGGATTTTTTAGAATATCCAAGAGCGCAATTATTAAGAATATTTAGATATTATCATGCAAAATCAGAAAAGGTTGTTAATGGGAAAAAAGAATATGTTGATCCTTTTCCAAATTATAAAGCTGAAAACGAATCTTTTGAAAAAGAAATGTTTAAGTTTGGATATCTTTTAGGAAAAGAAGGAAAAGTAGGCATTTATTATAGACTTCTTCCAAATTTTCAATTTAGAAGAGGATATTGGGTTGGAAAAATGGAAAGATATGTTGAATTAAATGATGATAATGTTTTACGTGAATTAAGTAAAGAGATAAAAATTTATGATGCTTTAAAAGCTGATGAAGAAATGGGATTCATAGTTGATAATATTTTTAAGGAAGATGAAAAAGAAAAAACAAGATAAACTGAGAATAGACTCAGTTTTATTTTTTTTATAAATAAAATAAGTTAAACTTGTTTTTGATAGAGAAAAAAACTATAATTATATTAGAGAGTTGGTGTCATATGAATAATAAGAATATAAACAATTCAAATAAAGATGTAATTAAGGCAATTATTATTTGTATTTTATTTTTTGTAGGATTTAATATACTAATAGTTATAGAACAAGAATCAAGAAATAAAGGTAGTGATTCTTCAAGATATACTTATAATGATAGTGTTTTTAGTATTATTACTACTCCTGAGAATAAAGTATTAGAAGATACTATAAAAGATTATGCTGATAAAAATGATTTTGATGTAGAAATTGTTTATGCAGATAATCTAGAAATTGTTGATAAACTAAATAGTGGAGAAAAATATGATGCAATATGGGCATCAAATTCTATATGGCTTGATTTAGTAGATTCAACAGTAAAAACAAGTAACTTAAAATCAACTAATATTACTCCAATTGTATTTGGAATTAAGAAAAGTGTTGCAGAAAGACTTAATTTAATTAATAGAGATGTTACGATGCAAGATTTACTTTCTCTAATTAAAAACGGAGAATTAAAATTTAGTATGGCTAACCCTATCATGACAAATAGTGGGGCTTCAGCATATTTTAATATTTTATCAACTTTAGCAGGGAACCCAGAAGTGTTAACTTTGGATCATTTAAAAGACGAAACTTTAAGAAGTAATTTAAAAGCTTTTTTTAAAGGACTAGAGAGAACATCAGGAGATGAAGACTTTTTAGAAGAATCATTTATAAATGGTGATTATAATGCCGCAGTTACTTATGAATCATCAATAATTAATATTAATAAGAAATTAGAAGCAGAGAATAAAGAAATACTATACGTAATATATCCTGTTGATGGAGTAACATTTTCTGATTCACCACTTGTATTTGTAAATAATGGATATGATGATAAGAAAAAAACATTCTTAGAATTTCAATCTTTTATTCTTGATAAAGAAGGACAAAATGAACTTGCTTCTTTAGGAAGAAGAACTTGGTATGGTGGAGTAACTGATAAAGCAGATTCTAATTTGTTTAAAAAAGAATGGGGAATAGATACTACAAAGTATGTATCATCTGTTAAATATCCAAGTAAAGAAGTAATTAAAGAAGCTTTAAGATTATATCAAGAAGAATTAAGAAAACCAATTCATGTTGTATTTTGTTTAGATTATTCAGGTAGTATGTCAGGACAGGGAATTGAAGAGTTAAGAGCAGCTACAAATTTTATATTTGGAGAATCTGCAAAAAGTAGTATGATTCAATTTTCTCGTTATGATAAGATTGATGTAATATTATTTAATGACAGCATATCATTTTTGAGTAAAGATGGTGAACAAATAACAGGAGAAAATGTTCAGCTATATACTGATTACTTAAATCGTACTTATCCAGGAGGATCTACAGCACTTTATCCGGCAGTTGCTGAAGCTTTAAAAAAATTAAAAGAAGAAATAAATGATGAATATAATTTATCTGTAATAGTTATGACTGATGGTGAAGGAAATGTTGGATCTTATTATGAAGTATCAAATGTATATAAAACACTAACTAAGGAAATTCCAATTTATTCAATAACATTTGCGGACGCTGATGATTCTCAATTAAGTTTACTAGCTTCACTAAGTAATGGGAAAGTATTTGATGGAAGAAAAGATTTATTAAAAGCATTTAAAACAGTAAGAGGATATAATTAGGTGATTTATGAAGAATAAAGAGATTGTATCTGGTTTAATTGGAGCGTCGTTCTTTGCGATTGGTTATTTAGGATTATCTATTGCAGCACTTCCTGCTCTTGCTGTTGGTACAGGAGCTTATGTTGCAAGTGAACTTCTTCTAAGTGGTAAAAAAGATATGGAAGAAGAATTTGGGACAATACCATTATCAAAAAGAATTGAAAAGGCAAGAAAAGACAATAAACATATAAGTGATTTAATTAAGGAAATAGAAGATGAAGAATTACAAAAATATTTAAATGATATAAGTAATTCTTCTACTAAAATAATTAATACCATAGAAAAAAATAAGATTGATAATAAAACATCTAATAAATTTATGGACTATTATCTTCCTGTTTGTGTTAATATATTAGATAGATATGATGACATAGAAAATCAAAAATTAACTTCAAAAGATAGTAAGAAGTTTATGGATAATAGTCACAAGATTATAAAAGAAACGTCTCTAGCATTCAAAAAAATATTAAATAGTTTGTATCAAAATGATATTGAGAATAATGAAGCAGAAATGAAAGTATATAATCAAATGTTAAAATCAGATGGTTATAATGCTAGTGAGATAGATGTGAAAGATGGTGATGAAGATGAATAAAAAACAAATAATAGGTATATTAATATTTGTAGTATTAGTAGGAGTAATAATTGGAATAAAGGCTTGCTCTTCTGGAGAATCTGGTGGGATATTTAGTGGACCATTAACAGATGTTTATGTTGCTACAGGTGGTGGAAAAGAAGATTTTTTAGCAGATGAGGAAGTTATTAAAATATTAAAGGACAAATATAAACTTAATGTTGTATATGATACTTGGAGTAATGGTAAAACAATTACTTGGCCATTAATAAGAGAAAAAGTTGGCGAAGGAAATAAAGATATAGTTAGTAGAATGTCTAATGGAGAAGAATTTACTATTAAGTCAGTTGGAGTATCTACATATGATGCTTTATTCA
This sequence comes from uncultured Erysipelotrichaceae bacterium, assembly GCA_902793375.1. Classification (GTDB taxonomy): domain Bacteria; phylum Bacillota_I; class Bacilli_A; order RF39; family UBA660; genus RUG13868. Next base: position 174,062 of record CADBDE010000001.1, read on the forward strand.
CTTCTGATCAAAGATTTTATGATTATTACAAATTATTTCCAAATAAAGATAATAACGAGTCTGATAGATATACTGTATTAGATGGAGGATTAACCCTTAATACACCAATAGTGATTTATAGTTGGGGACCTGTTGTAGATTCTTTAATAAAAGAAAATATAGTAACAGAAGAAAATGGAGTATACTTCATATCAGATATGGATAAATTAATGAATTACATTTTAATTAGTAAAAAGTGGAAAGATGTTGGTTTAACAGATTTATATGGAAGTATTAATATTGCTTCAACCGATCCAGTGTCATCTTCTCCTGGTGCTACTTACTATGGTCTATTACTTGCAATTTTGTCAGGAGGAGAAGTAACAACAGACAATATTCAAAATAATCTACCTAAGTTGAAAGACTTTTATATTAAGTCAGGATATATGAATAACACACCAGCTGACTTGTTTGAAAGATATTTAAAAACAGGTATGGGTGGAAATGCAATGATTGTTGATTATGAAAAAAGTATTATCGATTTTGCAAACTCTAATCCAAATGGTTTTGAACAGGTAAAAGATAGCATAAGGATTCTTTATCCAAAACCAACTATTTGGAATAGTCACTGCTTTGCAGCATTTACAGAAAATGGTAAAAAGTTATTAGAGGCATATAATGATCCAGAAATACAAAAAATAGCATGGGAAAAATATGGATTTAGAACAGGTATTACTGGTGGAAGTTATGATGTTTCAAAACTTGGACTTGGAATACCAAAAGAAATAACAAGTACAGTAACATCTTTAAAGATGGATACATATAATGAATTAATAAATTATTTGAAGGGAAATTAGAATTATGGAATTAAAAGTTGAAAAAATGGAACAAAAAGAATTAGAAAAGTTGGCAGATATTAAAGATGTTGGAAATGAAAAAGAAATTGAATCATCTTTAAATTATGATACTCTAACTGCAGATGAGAAAAAAGCAATTGACAAATTTAATAAAGAAATTGATATTAATGATCAAACTCAAGTAATTCAATTTGGTAATGCTGCCCAGGAAAATATTTCTAAATTTAGTGATTCAGTACTTGAAAAAGTAAGAACTAAAGATGCTGGAGAAACGGGTGAATTATTAAGTGAATTAGTATCAGAAATTAAATCATTTGATAAAGCAGTAGATGATTCTACTAAACTTAGTTTTTTAGAAAAAATATTTTCTAGTGCTAAAAAGAAATTTGATAAATTGATTGCAAAATATAATAAGATTGAAAACAATATTTCAACAATTGAAAAAGGTTTAGAAAAAGATAAACTTTTAATGTTAAAAGATATTAACATTTATGACAATATGTATCAAAAGAACTTAGAATATTTTAAAGAAGTATCTTTATATATAATTGCAGGAGAAAGAAAAATTGAAGAATTAAAAAATAATGATTTAGTTAAATTAAAAGAAAAAGCTGCTAAATCAAAAGATCAACTAGATGCACAAAAAGTAAATGACTTGGAAAATGCAATTAATAGATTAGAAAAGAAAATATATGATTTAAAAACAACTCGTGTTATATCTCTTCAAATGGCTCCTCAAATAAGATTATTACAAAATAATGATGCAGCACTTGTTGAAAAAATTCAAAGTTCAATGACAAATACAATTCCATTATGGAAGAATCAAATGGTTTTAGCCCTTGGTATAAATCATTCAAAAACTGCTTTAAAACATCAACAAGAAATATCTAAAGTTACTAATGATATGTTAAAGAAAAATAGTGAAACTTTGAAACAAGGATCTATTAAAGTTGCAGAAGAAAGTGAAAAAGCTATCGTTGATGTTGAAACTCTTAAGAAAACAAATCAAGATATTATTGAAACTCTAGATAAGATTATAGAAATTCATGAACAAGGAAAAGTTAAACGTGCTGAATCTACTAAAGAACTTGAAAATATTGAAAAAGAATTAAGAGAGAAAATGTTAGAAATTAAACAAGATAAAAAGGATAGTGAATAATCCTTTTTTTCTAATTAAGAGGTATTTATGAATAATATTGATTTAAGTAAAATGTATGATGATTTTTTTGGAGACAGTTTAGTAAAAAATACTTCTTTTGAAGAATACCTTGATTCTGAAAAAGATAATAAAGAAGAAGTTGAAAATATTGATATAGATAGTATTCTTTTAGATAATGATTCAAAAGAACTACTTAAAAAAATTATTAAATATACTAAAGATTATGAAGAAGGAACTGTAAGTAATTATATTAACTTTAATATATTATTTAATTCTAATAATAAAGAAACAAAAGATTTAGTAATAGGAGCATTAAAAACAGTTTCTAGTAAATATTTATTAAATTATAATGTTAAAGAAATATCTTTATATGATTATAATAAAAATACAGATCTTGAAAAAATGTTTGAAAATGGAATAGTAATAATTAAAGATTTAAAAGCATTTGGACTTTTAGATGAACAAGATAAAACTATATTTATGTTTAATTTTAAAAAATATTTAATTGATAAAAGAATAGTTATATTATTTGATGAAAACCAAAATATAGATAATTTTTTAACTTATGATAGAGAATTAAAATCTAAATATTTTAATTTTAAAATAAATGGAATTAATCCTGATATTCAAGATGTATATAATCAAGTACTAGATAAAGTTAAAATAGAAGAAGATAAAAAAGTTTCTTTATTAGATTATATTACTAGTACTTATTTAAAAACTGATGATGACTTTTTAACATATAGAGATAAACTAATTAATTATATTTCTTTCAATAATGATATTCCAGTATTAAGTAAATCTAAAACAAATGAAGAAATATTTAAAGAATTAGATGAATTAGTAGGTTTAAAAGATGTTAAAAAGGCATTAAATGATTTAGTAAATTTAATTGGATTAAAATCAAAAACTGAAAAAGATTTAAAAATTAAAGATATAAATTTACATATGTTATTTTTAGGAAATCCTGGAACAGGAAAAACAACTGTTGCTAGATTATTATCTGGAATATTATATAATTTAGGTTATATAAAAGAAGATAAACTATTAGAAGTTTCTTCAAAAGATTTAGTAGCAGAGTTTGTAGGACAAACAGCTCCTAAAACTAATGCAGTTGTAGAACGAGCAAAAGGTGGAATACTATTTATTGATGAAGCATATGCTCTTGCAAGTGATGGAAGTAATTCTTATAATGATGAAGCAATAGCTACTTTAATAAAGTGTATGGAAGATTTTAGAGATGATTTAGTAGTTATATTTGCTGGTTACACAAAAGAGATGCAAGCGTTTTTAAATTCAAATTCAGGTATTGTATCAAGAATTGGATATACCTTAAATTTTGCTGATTATACAGTTGATGAATTAATACAAATATTTAATCAAATGATTAGTAAGGCAGGATTTAAAATAACAGATGGAGCTCTTAATAAAGTTAAAAAAATAATAGAAGATAATATTGGAACTAAAAACTTTGGTAATGCAAGATTTGTTAGAAATATGTATGAAAAAACAGTAGTAAGACATGCTACTAATACAAAAGATAAGAAACAAAAAGAAAAATTAATAACTATTACTGAAGATGATATTAATATTGATAATTTAATTAGTGAAAAATAGATTCTTATACTCAAAAAGAGTTTTTCTTGTAATGATATTATTGTTTAGTCATAACGAAAAAAGTTATGACTTTTTCTATGCTTGACTATTTCAAATAATGATATTATAATTTAAAGTAAGAAAAATGGTGTTGGAGGACAGTTTATGGAGCGTAAAATTGTAAAATTCCTAGAACATTGGCAAATTGATGAAAATAGAAAGCCATTAGTGATATATGGTGGAAAACAAGTTGGTAAGACTTATACTGTACTAAAATTTGGAGAAGAAAACTTTTCAAATGTAGTTTATGTTGATGCAAATGACAATAAAGAATTAATTGAGACTTTGAAAAAACAAAACACTATTGATGGGATAATTAATTCCTTGTCTGATATTACTAAAGAAACAATAGAAAAAAATATAACTTTAGTAGTTATTGATAATGTTAATGATGTTGAAATTGTTGATACTATTAAAACTATTGGTAAATTTAAAAATGAATATCATGTAATTTTAATTACATCTTTAAGAGAAAATTTATCTAAGTTTAAAGGTATAGAACTTCAATTTAAATCTATGCTTCCAATGGATTTTGAAGAATACTTAACAGCACTTGGAAAAGAAGAGCTAATTGAGTTTATTAAAAGTTCATTTAAAAATAATTCAAAAATGCCTTTTCATAAAGTTGCAATGGAGTATTATAACTCGTATATGAAAACTGGAGGAATGCCTGAAGCAGTTGATTTATCTATAAGAGATGAAAATCAATTATTATTAAACTCTGTATTTGATAAAATTATTGATTCATATAAAAAAGAAATATCATTACAAGAAAACTTAATTGATATTTATAGAAGTAATGAAGTTTATAATAGTATTTCACAACAATTAACTAAATCTAATAAAAAGTTCCAATATGGACTTATTAAAGATGGTGGAAGAAGTAAAGAATATGAAAATGCTTTAAACTTTTTACATAATAATGGCTTTATTTATAAATGTTATAAATTAACTGAAGTTGTATCCCCAATTAGTAATTACAAAGATAAAGATTGTTTTAAAGTGTATTTAAATGATACTGGACTTTTGTATAAAAATTTAAAAATAAATCATAATATTTTTGAAACTGATGAAAATATAAGACAAGTATTATATGAAAATAGTGTTGCTGTTTCATTATTTAGTAGTGGATATAATTTATTTTATTACCAATCAGATGGTAAAGCCTTTATTGATTTTGTTATTCAAACAAGAACAGGAAGAATTATTCCAATTGAACTTGTTCCATATAGTAAGACAAAATCAAAAGCATTATCAGTTTATATAAACAAATATAAACCTAGTGAAGCAATTAGAATAACTCAAGATAATTTTTGTATTAAAAAAGGAGTTAGATATATTCCAATTTATGCAACATTTTGTTTAACTGATTTAGTATAGGAGGAATTTATGAACAAATTAGTATTACTTATTTTAGATGGATGTGGAATAAGAGAAGAAAGTGATGGAAATGCTTTTAAAAATGCTAATAAACCAACATTTGATATGCTATTAAATAAATATCCACATTCAATATTACAAGCAAGTGGAAAAGCTGTTGGGCTTCCTGATGGTCAAATGGGAACTAGTGAAGTAGGGCATATGAACCTTGGAAGCGGAAGAGTAGCTTTACAACCACTTGAAGCAATAACTGAATCAATAGAGAATGGATCTTTATTTGAAAATGAAAAAATACTTGAAGTATTAAATCATGTAAAAATTAATAATTCAAATCTTCACTTTATGGGATTATTATCTGATGGTGGAGTCCATTCTCATATAAATCATTTACTTGGACTTATTGACATGTGTAAGAAAAATAATGTTACAAATGTTTATTTTGATTTATTTATGGATGGAAGAGATACATATGAAAAAAGTGCTCTTAAGTATTTAGATGTTTTAAATAATAAAATAAAAGAAGTTGGATTTGGTAAAATCTCTACAATTTCAGGAAGATACTATGGAATGGATAGAGATGATAATTATGATAGATTAAAATTATCTTATGATGCTATCTGCTATGGAGAAGGACCAAAATATAATAGTTATAAAGAATTAATTGATGAAAACTACAATAATGGTAAATATGATGAATTCTTAATACCAGGACTTGTTGACAATTGTCCTTTAAATGATAATGATGGAGTAATTACATTTAACTTTAGAAAAGATAGGTTAAGAGAAATGTTTACTTTATTTACTAATCCAGATTTTTATAAAGATAAATGTGAAGAAAAAGGATTAAAGATTAAAGAATTTAGTAATTTAAAAGTATTAACTATGTTTCCTGTTGTGGAATCGGTATTGGCTCCACATGCATTTAACGATTTAGATATGAAAAATATTATGGTTGATTATCTTCATGAAAATCATATTAGTCAATTAAGAATTGCTGAAACTGAAAAATATGCCCATGTTACATTCTTCTTTGATGGAGGACGTGAAGTAGAATATGATGATATGAAGAAGATTTTAATACCTTCTCCAAAAGTAGCTACTTATGATTTACAACCTGAAATGAGTGTATATCCTGTAACTGATAAATTTTTAGAAGAAGTAGGAAACTATGATGTTACTATTATGAACTTTGCAAATGGAGATATGGTTGGACACACAGGAAATTATGATGCTGCAAAAGAAGCAGTAGAAGATATGGATAAATGCATTGAAAAAGTATATAACAAGGTGGTTGTAGAACTTGGTGGAACTTTAATCATTATTGCAGATCATGGTAATTGCGATATGATGTGGGATGAAAATCATAATCCAGTAACTAGTCATACAACAAATCCAGTTCCTTGTATAATTACTAAGGAGGGAATTGAATTAAAAGATGGAAAACTAGCTGATATAGCACCAACTATGCTTAGCATACTTGGACTTCCAGTACCTGATGAAATGAATGGAGAATGTTTAATAAAATAATTATCTTTGGGGTGATACTATGAATCTAAATCAAGAGAATATAAATGATTTCTTGAATAAATATATATCTTTTGTAGATGAAATAAGTGAGAATAATAATTATGACAATAATATAAGGCACTTATTATATGTAATTGTTCCCTCATTTGTTATTAAATATGGAATTAATAATGAATTAACAATTAAGGAATGTTTCAAAAATATAAAAGTTTATGTAAGAGAGCATCCAGAATATATTCAAGCAGCATTTAATAGAACTTTAAAGAAAAAAGATAATAACTATTATACTGAAAAATATATTACAGTTAATCCATTTACAAATTCTTCTTTATCAGTTATTCTTGATAACTTTATTCATGAATTTAATCACGCCATTAATTCATATAATAATGAGATTATTCTTAAAGATGATATGATCAAAATTAGAACAGGTCTTTCTACTTTAAATTACAATAGAGAAGATATGTCATTTATTGAAAAATCAGAAGAGATAGTATTAGAAGAACTATTAAATACTTCTCAAACTGAAGAAATCTTTAATATAATAAAATCATTTAATAAATTTAATATTGATAATCAAGAATTATCAAATACCTTATATAATGTTAAACAAGAAAATAATGTAAAAGATTATGAGTCAGAAGCATATTATTATCAAAAAAAGATTTGTGAAAGATTAATTAACAACAAAACATTTACTCCAACAATTAATAATCTTAGATTTAAGGGTTTTATTGAAGACATTCCAAATTTATTTGATAATGTTACAGGAGATAAAAATGATTACAAAAAATTGAATGATTTACTTAATGATATGCATACAATGATATTAAAGTACTCAGAAAGTAAATTGTTTAAAGGTAAATATTTGTCTAAAATAAAAGAACTATCAAATGGTGTTACTAGAATAATTGATGATTATGAAAAAAAGTGTATTTTTAAGTAGGGGTTAAACTCTACTTTTTATTATAAAAAAATAGTTTTAAATGTTTTTTTGGTACCCTTATATGTGATATAATACTATTAAGAAATCAACTAAGAACGGAGTAGGAGTATATTTATGAATAAAATGTATAAAAGAGTAATTGATAATTGTAAATATATAGAGGAATATTATGAGAAATTAGTAGATCTTACCAAGAATCATAATTTTGTTGGATCAACTAATGAATGGATAATAGATAATTTTTATTTAGTAGTTGAGCAAAGAAATGTTATTAAAAAATTTGTTAAGAATAAACATAATAGAAATATTTTAAATTCTAATGAAGACATGTATACTATTCTTTTAGATATTTATTTAAAACATAATTATAGTATGGATAAAAACATATTAATTAAGGAACTAAATAGTTATCAAACAAAAAATGATATATGCTTTTCTTACAATGCGGTTTCTGTTATGCCTATATTTATTTCAATTCTATTAATTGAAGAATTATATGGTTTATGTAAAAAAAGAGAAGAAAAACTAGATGATTTAAAGAAAGTAAATGAAGTTATTTCAAAAATAGATGCAGCAAGACTTGAAAATCCAGATGTTAATTTAAGTGATTATGTTAAGATTGATAAATACATTATAGAGCACCCTTATTATTTATATAATTTAAATGCTAATCTTAAAGAATTTGGAGAATCATCAAACGATATATTTGAAAAATTAAATAAATATTTAGAAGAAAATAATGTTGATTTAAAAGAAGTAATAAATAATGAACATTTATCAAGTATTAGTGATAATCTTCTTGTTTCAAATTTATTTAATAATTTAAGAACGGTGACTAAATTAAAATATGATGAGTTAGTTTCAAGAGTAAGTAAAGCAGAAAAAACTTTATTAACAGATTCTGTTTATAAAAGTATGACTCAAGAATCAAAAAACTTATATCGTAGACAAATAGTTAAGAATGCTAAAAAGACAAATGAATTCAAATATGTTTACAATATAATGGAAAAAGTTAGAAATAGTGATAAAGAAATAGCTGATTTCATATTTAAAAAGAGAAGTTATAATAAAACGTTTATTTCATATATTTCGTTAATAATAGTATTTACTTTTTTAATATCATTTGGTTTGTCATTTCTAGTTCTTGATTATTGGTATATTGCATTTATTCTTTTATTAATACCAATAAGTGAAGTAGTTATTCAGTTATTAAATAAAATATATATGAGGTTTAATAGACCTAAAACACTTCCAAAACTTGATTTTTCAAGGGGGATACCAGAAGAATATGCGACAATGATTGTAATTCCAACAATTGTTAAAAATACTAAAAAAATAGATGATATGTTTTTGCAACTTGAAAAATATTACTTATCTAATAAATCTCCAAATCTTTATTTTACTTTATTAGGAGATTGTTCTGAATCAAATACAAGAGATTGTGATTTTGATGGAGAAATTGCTAAATATGGTGTTGAAAAAGCAAAAGAATTAAATACTAAATATAATAAAGAATTATTTTATTTTATGTATAGAAGAAGAGTTTTTCAACAAGGAGAAGGAAAGTTCTTAGGATATGAGAGAAAAAGAGGAGCTTTGATGCATTTTAATAAGCTACTTCTTGGTAAACTATCTGATAAAGATAAAGAAAAATATATTTATATAGAAACAGTTAGTAATTTAAAAGCTAAAATTAAATATGTTATTACTTTAGATTCAGATACAGAGATAGTACTTAATACAGTTCAAAGCTTAGTCGGATTAATGGCCCATCCATCTAATAGGCCTGTTTTAAGCAAAAATAAAGATAAAGTAATTAGTGGATATGGTATTGTTCAACCTAGAGTAAGTGTTGATATTGAATCAACAAATAAATCTACTTATTCTCAGTTAGTTGCTGGAATTGGGGGATTTGATATTTATTCATCAATTATTCCAAATTTCTATCAAGATGTATTTGGAGAAGGAAGTTTTGTTGGAAAAGGAATATATGATCTTGAAGTATTTGAAACAGTAATTGGAGATAAATTTCCAGAAAACTTAATTCTTTCTCATGATTTACTTGAAGGAAATTACCTAAGATGTGGATTTGCCTCAGATATTGAATTAATTGATGATTTTCCACCATCATTTTTGGTAGATATGTCTAGACAACATAGATGGACTAGAGGAGATTTCCAAATAATTGGATGGTTAAAAAAGAAAATTAAAAGTAAGAGTGGATTTAAAATAAAAAATCCATTAAATGGAATAGAAAAATTTAAAATATTTGATAATATAAGAAGAACATTTATTAGACCGGCATTATTATTATTAACTTTTTTGTCTTTTATTTGTGGATGCCCTTTATTTGCTTTGCTGATATCTGTTTTTGTAATATTCTTACCACTTTTCTTCTATTTAAAAGAAATAGTAAGCATTCAAAAGAAAACTGTTGCTTCGTTTAAACATTATGATTCACTAGTTTTTGGAGCATCAGCTTTAATTGCTAGAGTATTTATTGATTTAATTACAATGCCTTATGTTGCTTATATGCATTTAAATGCAATGTTTAAATCATTTTATAGAATGCTTGTAAGTCACAAAAAACTATTGAATTGGATAACTGCAGAAGATGCACAAAAGACAATTGGTGGAAAATTAATAACCTATATTAGAGCTTTTGAAGCTAATTATGTTACTGCAATTATTTTAGTAATACTAACTATATTTAATTATCATTATTTCTATATAGGAGTTATTCTAATAATATGTTTCTTAATAGCACCATTTATTCTGTATAGAGTAAGTAAAGTACATGAAACAAAAGTTTCTTTAGATGAAGACAAGAATAAAGAATTAAAAGAAATTGCTAAAAGAACATGGAATTTCTTTGCAAATTTATTAACTGCTGAAAATAATTATTTAATACCAGATAATTATCAATTAAATAGAGAAAACAAAGTAGATCAAAAAACATCACCTACAGATATTGGTATGTCTATAACATCTGTAATATCTGCTTACGAACTAGGATTTATAAGAATAGATGAAACATTTGAGTACCTAGATAATATAATATCTTCTATTGAAAAATTGGAAAAATGGAATGGCTTTATTTATAACTGGTATAATATCAAGAATATGGAGAAGATGTTACCATACGATATTTCATCTGTAGACAATGGTAATTTAGCAGCATGTTACATGGTTGCAAGAGAATTTTGCCATGAAAATGAAAATGAAAAATTAGAAGAAAGAATTAAAAAATTATATGATGATATGGACTTTAAGAAACTATATACAGATAAAGATGTATTTAGTATTGCTTATGATTGTTCTGAAGATAGATTATCAACATATAACTATAACAAATTTGCAAGTGAAAGTAGAATTCTAAGTTTCGTTGCAATTGCTAAAGGTGATGTTCCTGCAAAACACTGGTTATGTCTTGATAAATCACTTACTAAATATCACAAATATAAAGGTCTTACTTCATGGTCAGGTACTTCATTTGAATACTTTATGCCTGAAATATTTATGAAGAGCTATTCAAATACTTTACTTGATGAAAGTTATTTCTTTTCTATATATTGTCAAAGAGAATATATGAAAGAAGTAGATAAAAATATGCCTTGGGGTATTTCTGAATCAGCATATAGTGAATTAGATGATGGATTAAATTATAAATATAAAGCGTTTGCAACTCCATATTTAAAAGTTCAAGAGGACAAAGTTCAAAGAGTTGTAATATCACCATATGCCTCAATTCTTGCAATTACTAATAATCCTCAAGCAGTATACAACAATATTAATAAACTAAAAAAATTAGATATGTATGGGGATTGGGGATTCTATGAATCATATGATTATGATGAAAAAACTATTGTTGAATCATATTTTTCACATCACCAAGGAATGATTTTAGCAAGTTTATGTAACTATTTAAAGGAAAATGCAATAAGAGAATTATTCCATAATGATGTAAGAGTAAAATCAATTGAAATATTATTAAAAGAAAAAGTTCAATTTAATCCAATTATTGATCTTAAGATATATGGATATAAAAGATATCATTATGAGAAAGAAATTGTTGAAAATGATATTCGTGCTTTTAACTTTATATCTGATGTTCCAGAAGTATCAGTTCTTTCCAACAACAATTATATGTTGTTAATGAATGATCGTGGTAATGGATTTAGTAGATACAAACAAATACAACTTAATAGATATAGAAAAATAACTGAACAAAACTACGGAATGTTTATGTATATAAAAGATATGAGTAATTCAAAATATTGGTCAAATACATATTCTCCTACTTATGTTAAACCAAACAAATATAATGTTGTATTTGCAAGTGATAGAATTACATTTGTTAGACAAGATAATAGAATAACTACAAAAACAGAAATAATTGTTACAAAAGAACATAATGCAGAAATAAGAAAAGTAACATTTAAAAACCATTCTAGTGAGGATAAATATTTAGAACTTACTACATATAATGAACCAATAATATCTGAAAATATTGATGATATTACACATAGAACATTTAGAAATTTGTTTATTAGTAGTGAATATGATAAAGCAAATGAATCAATTATTATGTGTAGAAAAAATAATAATAAGAATTTATCTCAATATTATTTTAATAGATTATTAATTGAAGATGATAACCATAAAATTACTTATGAAACAGAAAGATCAAATTTTATTGGAAGAGGAAGAAATAATGATAAACCTCTTGCTATGGAAGAAAAACTAACTAATACAATTGGTACAAATATTGACCCAATTATTGCTATTAGATCTAATATAATTGTTCCAGCTGGAAAAGAAAAAACAGTATTCTTTATTGCAGGGTATAGTAAATCACGTGAACAAATAACTGATATTATTGAATCATATAATACGTATTCAAAAATAGATACAGCATTTGAATACGCTACTTTAGCTAATAATATAAATACAAAAATATTGGGTATTAATGGACCTGATATGAGAAATTACAATATGATGCTTAATTATTTGTATCAGACTAGTAGACATTTTATAAATGCTGAAAGAAAAGATATATTAACTAAGAATAGTTTGAATCAGACTAATTTATGGAAATATGGAATTACTGGAGATTATCCAATAATGCTTGTTGAAATATATGAAAGTGAATCAATAAACTTAGTAAAAGAAGTACTTAAAGCATATGAATTTTATAAAACTAGATCTATATTTGTAGATGTTGTTGTGATTAATCGTGAAAGTGATGAATATAAGCCAATAGTAAAAAGGGAAATAGAAAAAGAGATGTATAGAATGAATACTTTGTATGACTTCTATGCAACCCCAGGAAGGCTTTATGTTTTAGATGGAAATGATGTAAGTTATCAAGAAGATGTTTTATTAAACATGGTAGCTAGACTTCGTTTTGATAGTAAAAAGTCTACTTCATTAACTGATAGTATTCACATTTTACAAAAAGAAAATAAAATGATTGTATATGATTCAATTAAGTATGCTGAATCTATAAAAGCAAAGGAAGATGAAAGCCTTAAATTCTATAATGAATTTGGTGGATTTAATAAAAATGGTGATGAATACATAATTACTAATCCTGAGACTCCAACTCCATGGACTAATGTAATAGCAAATCCAAATTTTGGAACAATTGTTACAAATAATGAATGTGGATTTACATATGCATATAACTCTCAAATGTTTAAGATTACTTCTTGGACTAATGATATAGTACTTGATGATATATCTGAAGGAATTAATGTTAATGGCGAAAGAGTAAGTGCAAATAAATGTGTTCATGGATTTGGTTATTCTACATTTTCTCACGAGACTAAAGATTATACCTTTGATACAACTCATTTCGTAGCTCTAAATGATACAATTAAGTTCTATAAAATTAAGTTTACAAATAAGAGTAAAGAAAATAAAACATATAAACTTCATTTTTGGATTAATCCAACATTTGGACCTAATGAAGAAAAATCTAGTAGATATTTATTATCTGATTATTATGAATCGATGAACTCAGTATTAATAAGAAATGTTTATAATACTAATTTTGCTGGTGTTACTGCATTTTTAAGTTCTACAAATAGACTTTCTAATTGGTCAATAGATTTAATTTTATTTAAAGCTGTTGGAATAGATCTTGAAATGGCACCTGGAGAAGAGCAAGAATTCTCATTCATGTTAGGAACTGAAATTGGAAACGATAATGTTGCATCTTTAATAGAAAAATATAATTCTATTGAAAAAATAAATAAAGAGTTTAAAGCAGTTAAAGATTATTGGAAGAATAGATTAAGTGTTATTAAGGTTAAAACTCCAGATGAATCATTTAATAATGTTATTAATGGATGGTATTTATATCAAACTTTTGCATCAAGAATAAATGCAAAAGCAGGATTCTATCAAGTTGGAGGAGCCTTTGGATATCGTGATCAATTACAAGATTCAATGAATGTTTGTATGGTAGAACCAGAAATAACAAGAAGACAAATTATTGAAAATGCTAAACATCAATTTATGGAAGGTGATGTACTTCACTGGTGGCATGAATTTTTAAGACTTGGATTAAGAAGTAGATACAAAGATGATTTCTTATGGCTTGTGTTTGCAACAATTAGATATGTTACAGTAACTGGTGATTATAAAATTCTTGATGAAAATATTGAATTTGTAGATGGTGAAAAACTTGGAGAGAAAGATGCTGAAAGAGGAATTAATTATGCCTATACAAATACTAAAAAAACTTTGTATGAACATTGTTTATTATCAATTAATAAGTCATTTAGTGAATTAGGTGATAATGGTCTTCCTTTAATGGGTGGAGGAGACTGGAACGATGGAATGAACAAGATTGGTATTGAAGGAAAAGGTACTAGTGTATGGCTTGGTTTCTTCTTATATACGATCGTTAAGTCATTCTTACCGCTAGCTAAAAAGTATAAGAATTTGGATACTAAAGAATATGATGAAAAATTAGCAAAACTAAAGAAATCTTTAAATTCAAATGCTTGGGATGAGGATTATTATTTAAGAGCATTCTTTGATAATGGAGATGTTTTAGGTTCTCATATAAATGATGAATGTAAGATTGACTTAATAAGTCAAAGCTTTGCAATTATATCTGAAGTAGTTGAAAAAGATAGGATTGATAAAGTAATTAATTCAGTAGAAAAATACTTGGTAGATTCTGATTTAAAGATTATTAAGTTACTTGATCCACCATTTGCTAAAACTAAAAATAATCCAGGATATATTATGGATTATCCAAAAGGAATAAGAGAAAATGGAGGACAATATACTCATGCTGTGTCATGGTATATAATGGCTTTAATTAAGTTGGGTTACAAAGATAGAGCATATGAGTATTTCCAAATGATTAATCCAATTAATAGAACTTCTACTAAGAAAGATGTTAAAAAGTATAAAGTTGAGCCATATGTTATAGCAGCAGATATTTATAGTAATCCTGATTATCCTGCAAGAGGAGGATGGACTTGGTATACTGGTAGTGCAGGATGGTTCTATTATGTAGCATTAACAGAAATACTTGGTATGAAAAAAGAAGGAAATACTTTGAGATTTAAGCCGTCTGTTCCAAAAACATGGAAATCTTTTGAAATTGAATACAGATATATAGATACTTTATATAAAATAAAATATAATTATAATAGTAAGAGTGAAGGTATTATTGTTGATGGAGATAAGATAAGTAAAAATTATATTACTCTTAAGAATGATAAGAGACTTCATGCTGTAATTATAAGTGGAGGTAACAATGATTAATTTTGATTTTCATAAATATGCTAGTAAGTATATAAAAAAAGAAGATAAAGTAGAATATCTAGAAAAAGCAAGAGAAATAAAGGCTAGATTTATTGATGGGGACTTAAAATATTGGAATAAATTAGATACTTTTATATCAAGTCAAGAACTTAAGAAAATAGTTAATATGACAGATTATATTAGATCTAATTGTGATGTATTTATAGTAATAGGAATTGGTGGATCTTACATGGGAAGTAAAGCTGTTATTGAGGCTTTATCTCCTATGTATGATAAAAAAGGTCCAGAAATAATATTCTTAGGAACAAATCTATGTAGCGAAGAATATTATGAAACACTTGAATATATTAAAGAAAAAGATGTAATTGTTGATGTAATATCCAAGTCAGGTACTACTCTTGAGCCATCAATTGCTTTTTCACTTATTTTAGATTTAATGAGTAAAAAATATAGTGAAGAAGAATTAAAGAATAGAGTAATAATTACTACTGATCCAGAAAAAGGTGATTTAAGAAATCTTGCTAATTTAAAAGGTTTTGTTACATTTACTGTACCAGAGGCAGTTGGAGGAAGATTTTCTTGTTTAACTCCTGTTGGATTATTACCAATAGCAGTAGCTGGAATTGATATTTTAAAACTTATAAATGGTGCTAGAACTTCTTATGAAAGAGTAGATAGAGCAATAGAATATGCAGTAATTAGAGACATAATGTATAAAAAAGGAAAAATTATTGAATCATTTACTGTCTATAATCCAAAATTAAATTATTTCTGTGAGTGGTTAAAGCAATTGTTTGCAGAAACACAAGGAAAAGATAAAAGAGGAATACTTCCTATATCTTGTATTAACACAAGAGATTTACATTCTCTAGGACAATTTTTACAAGAAGGCCATGATATTATATTTGAAACAGTAATAGGAATAGATAAAGATAAAATGGTAACACTAGATAAATATGATATGGAGTTAAATAGTATTAATAAAATAGCACTTGATAAGGTTGGATTAGCTCATTATAATGGAGAAACTCCAAGTAATTTAATAACTATAGAAGAAAAAAATGAAGAAACTATTGGAGAATTAATTCATTTCTTCATATTATCAGCAATTATTGGAGCGTTAATAATGGAAGTTAATCCATTTGATCAACCTGGAGTACAAGAATATAAAAAATTGATAAGTGAGGAGTTAGAATAATATGGAAGAAGCATATATATCTTTTATAGTAATAGCAATTATATTTTTGCTTTGTATGTTACCTGGATGTATAATCCAAATTAACGAATATGAAAGAGGGGTACTTTTCTCTCGAGGAAAATTTAAAAAAGTATTAAAACCAGGGTGGCATTTAAGGCTTCCTATACTTCAAAGTTTTAAGAAAGTTGATATAAGAACTAAAGCCGATGATGTACCTGCTCAAGAAGCAATTACTAAAGATAATGTATCTGTTAAAATAAATGCAGTTTTATACTATAAAATATTTGATGCATCCAAAGCAATTCTTGAAGTTGAAAATTATTATTATGCAACAGGACAACTTGCACAAACAACAATGAGAAATGCAGTTGGTAGTGTAACACTTGATGAATTATTGGGAGAAAGAGAAAAAATATCTGGTGAAATATGTAAAGTAATTGATGAATTAACTGATCCATGGGGAATTAAAGTTGAAAACGTTGAATTAAAAGATATTTCACTTCCAGAAGAGATGCAAAGAGTAATTGCAAAAGTTGCTGAAGCAGAGCGTGAAAAAGCAGCTGTTATAACTAAGGCAGCTGGTGAAGTTGAAGCTTCAAAAAATTTGGCAGAAGCTGCGCAAAACATGGCATCAGTTCCTGGTGCACTTCATTTAAGAACGTTATCAACAATTAATGATGTTTCAAGTGACCAATCAAATACTATTATATTTGCAATACCTTTAGAAATATTAAGAGCATTTGATGGAGCTAATGTAAAAGATATTGTTAGTAAAATAAGCAATAAAAAAGATGATAATTAAAAAGAACAGTTCTTTGTCAAATAGTGTTGGTGAACAATAAATTTGATAAATGAATTGTTTATAGAGAGTGATTTTTAATCACTCTTTTATAATGCCTTTAATTAAAAATATTCTGGCAATAAAATGATCATATTTTTTATAGCCAAAAGCGATTCGTTTTAGACATTTAATTAAATTATTTGTTCCTTCAATAATTCCATTATTTATATCATATTTAAATGAATTTTCTATATATTTTAAATTATCATTATATAACTTTAAAGCTTGTTTCATTTTTGTATTAGAATGTAGTACTATTGATTTAAATTTATTAAAATCTTTATTCTTTAAAGAATTAATTAATCCTTGATAACATTCATAAGTAGCTTTCAATTCTAAATTTGTATTAATTAAGTATTGTACAATTTCTTTTTGAGATATTTCCTTTTTAAAATGCTTAGAGTATCTTTTTTTATTAGACAAGTCATTTTCATTTTTAACAATTAATTTCCAATAATCTTTTAACTTATTATAATTAGGATTAGACTTATAACAAAGTTTAACTCTAGTAGTATTTAAAGCATTATATGCTTGAATAACTATGTGGAATCTATCTATTGATATTTCAGCATTTTTAATATATGTTTAACTTTGTTTCTTTCATCTTTAGAATATCTTCTAAAATATTTATTTAAATCAATAGATTTTCTGGAGTCCTGAATATCGAAAATATTTCCATTATCATTATCAGTAATAATAAAAGCCATTTTTCCTTTAGTATCACGAGTTGCTTTAAATTCATCCCAGTTCATAGATTTTGGAAGAGTGGAATGCCTTAAAACAGTATGAGAAGAGATTTCAGTTAGTTTTCTATCTATTTTAGAAACAGAGACATCTAATCTTTTAGCAATATCTTTTTCACTTTGTTTTGACATCAATTCAAGATTTATTTGAAGTTCAGTATTATTAGAAATGTTTTTATTTTTATTAATTAAACTAGTTTCAGCAATAAAAGTTTTATTACAATTTCTACAAAAAAATCTCTGTTTGTGAAGAATTAATAAAGAAAAACAATTTGAAATTTTAGGAATTTTTATTTTACAATTTTATCTGAATCCCCATTTAATAATGTCATTGTGAGATTCATTAATACAACCACAACAAGGACAAAAATCAGGAATATAAGATAAAAATCCTTCAATAATCTTATATTTCTTATTTTTTATAACTTTTTCCTCAATATTAGGTGAGATAAAAATATTTTTATCTTCAATATTTAGCAAATTTAATATATAATTATTCATAGACATAGGTTTATTCCTTTCAATGTTTTCTTGTCAATTACATTGTATCAAACCTATGTCTTTTTAATAAATAAAAATAGTGTAGTGAATTTACACTCACCAACACTATTTATAATACAACCTTTATAAGTGTTTACTTTTTATTTTTTTGAAAAAAGTGAAAAAATGCTTGATTTTAAAGGTTTGGAGTGATATAATTTTAAACGTGTGGCTGCTTAGATGTGTGAGGTTGCTGATACGCCAGGCGAAGTTGCAAGGCAAAAATCGGGTTATTTACACGGAGCAAGTCTATACGACGATATAGGCGAAGGGAGGATTTATATGTCAAATATAATTCGTATCAAATTAAAAGCATATGATCATAGAATTCTTGATAATGCTGCTACAAAAATAGTTGAAACTATTAAAAGAAATGGTGGAGTTGTAAGTGGTCCGGTACCTCTTCCAACAGAAATCGATAAAATAACTATTTTGAGAGCTGTTCACAAGTACAAAGACTCTCGTGAACAATTTGAAATGCGTACACATAAGAGACTTATTGATGTTAAGAATCCAAACAAGGAAGTAATAGCTGCTTTAGCGCACTTAGATCTTCCAAGTGGTGTAGACATTCAAATCAAACAATAATAATTACTTAAAAGATTAGTAGGAGGAAAAAATATGAAAGGAATCTTAGGTAAAAAAGTAGGAATGACTCAAGTTTTTACAAAAGCTGGTAAACTAATTCCTGTAACAGTTATCGAAGTTGAACCAAATGTTGTAACACAAATCAAAACTGTTGAAAAAGATGGTTATGATGCAATACAACTTGCAACTGCTACTGTTAAAGAAAAAAGTTCTAACAAAGCTAAAATGGGTCATACAAACAAAGCAAACACTACTCCTAAGCGCTTCTTAAGAGAACTTAGAGGAGTAAACGTTAATGATTATACTTTAGGACAAACAATTAATATTGATGTGTTCAAAGAAGGAGAAATCGTTGATGTTCAAGGAATAAGTAAAGGAAAAGGATATCAAGGTGTAATTAAACGTTGGAATCAAAGCCGTGGACCTATGGGACATGGTTCACAATACCATAGAGGTGTAGGATCTCTTGGTACACTTCTTCCAATGCACGTTTTAAAAGGAAAGAAAATGCCAGGTCATATGGGTAGTGAGACAGTTACTATTCAAAACTTGGAAATTGTATCAGTTGATTTAGAAAATAATGTTATCTTAGTTAAAGGTAATGTTCCAGGTCCAAAGAAATCTTTAGTTTTAATCAAAACTTCTGTTAAAAAAGGAGAAAAAGCAAATGCTGCTCCTGAATTAATAACTTACGTTGAAACAGTTGTTGAAGAAAAGCAAGAAGAACCTGCTAGTGAAACAACTGAAGAAGTTCCAGTAGAAGAAACAAAAGAAGAAGCTGGAGAATAATCATTATAAAGAAATTGATAATTTGTTTATGATGAAAGGAGGAAATTAAAGATGGCAAAAGTAACACTTGTAAACCTTAAAGGTGAAAAACAAGAGGAAATAAAACTAAATGATGAAATATTTGGAATTGAACCTAATAAAAATGTTTTATATGATGCAGTTATCTTAGCAAGAGCATCATTAAGACAAGGAACACATGATACAAAAACTAGAAGTGAAGTAAGAGGTGGCGGAAGAAAGCCATGGAGACAAAAAGGAACTGGACATGCACGTCAAGGTTCTATAAGAGCTGTACAATGGAGAGGTGGAGGAATTGCATTTGGTCCAACTCCAAGAGATTACAGTAAAAAACAAAATAGAAAAGAAAGAAGATTAGCACTACAAAGTGCAGTTGTTAGTAAATTAGAAGATTTTGTTGTAGTAAAAGAATTAAAATTAAAAACTCCAAAAACTAAAGACATGCAAACAATTTTAACTGATTTAAAATTAGATAATGTAAATACTTTAGTTGTTGTTAATGAATTAGATGAAAATTTAATTCTTGCATCTAGAAACATTCCTAACATCTTATTAATAGATGTTGCTGAATTAAACGTTTTAGATTTAGTTGCTGCTTCAAAAGTACTTGTTACTAAAGATGCACTTAAGAGTATTGAGGAGGTGCTAAAGTAATATGGATACAAAATATTTAGAAATTATTAAAGCACCAGTTGTTACAGAAAAAGGAACAAGACTTTGTCAAGAAGAAGGAAAATACTTATTTAAAGTAGATCCAAAAGCAACTAAAGATGATGTTAAGTTAGCTGTAGAAAAAATATTTAAAGTAAAAGTTGATAGTGTTCAAACTATTAATGTTAAACCTAAAAAGAGAAGAGTAGGACGTTATGCTGGTATGACTAACAAATACAAAAAAGCAATTGTTAAACTAGCAGAAGGTCAAACTATTGATCTTGGTTAGAAGGAGGGTAAATTATGGCAATTAGAAGTTTTAAACCAACTACTAACGCAAGACGTAAGATGAGTACTCTAGTAAATGAAGAAATTACTACTTCAACACCAGAGAAAAGCTTATTAGTTAGTTTAGGAAAAAATGGTGGTCGTAATAACCAAGGAAAAATCACTGTAAGACATCACGGTGGTGGAGTTAAAAGAAAATATAGAATAATTGATTTTAAAAGAAATAAAAGAGATATAGTTGGTAAAGTTGCTACTATTGAATATGATCCAAATAGAAGCGCAAATATAGCTTTAATAAACTATGTAGATGGTGAAAAAAGATATATTATTGCTCCAAAGGATTTAAAGGTTGGTAATGAAGTAGTTTCTGGTGAAAATGTAGATATCAAAGTTGGTAATGCATTACCACTTGCAAACATTCCAGTAGGTACAGTAGTTCATAATATTGAACTTAAACCAGGAAAAGGTGCTGAACTTGCAAGAAGCGCAGGAAGCAGTGCTCAAATACTTGGTAGAGAAGGTGCTTACGTAATGCTTCGTTTATCAAGCGGTGAACAAAGATTAGTTCTTGGAACTTGCTATGCTACAGTTGGTATAGTAGGAAATGAAGACTATGAGCTTGTTAAATTAGGAAAAGCAGGAAGAACACGTCATATGGGAATTAAACCAACTGTTCGTGGATCTGTTATGAACCCTAATGATCACCCACATGGTGGTGGTGAAGGTAGAGCTCCTGTAGGACGTAGCGGACCAGTTACTCCATGGGGTAAACCAGCATTAGGATACAAAACTAGAAAGAAAAAGGCGTCTGATAAATTAATCGTTCGTCGTAGAAATGGTAAATAGGAGGTAGAAAAAATGGCAAGAAGTCTTAAAAAAGGTCCTTATGTATTTGATAGATTATTAAATAGAGTTAAGGAATTAAACAAAAATGGTAAAAAAGAAGTTTTAAAAACTTGGTCTCGTCGTTCAACAATCTACCCTGATTTTATAGGACACACTTTTGCAGTTCACAATGGTAAAGAATTTATTCCAGTATATGTTACAGAAGACATGGTTGGACATAAATTAGGAGAATTTGCTTTAACTCGTAAATTCGGTGGTCATGGTGAAAACAAGGATAAATAATGACTAGGGAGGAAGAAAAGATGGAAGGAAAAGCAATCGCAAGATCAGTTAGAATTTCTCCAATTAAAGCAAGATTAGTAATTGATTTAATTCGTGGAAAAAATACTGATGAAGCAATAAATATACTTGAAAATAGAAATAGAAGATCTAGCAAAATAGTTTTAAAAGTTCTAAATTCTGCAATTGCAAATGCAGTGAATAACTTCGGTTTAGACGGAAAGAAACTATATGTTAAAGAAGCTAGAGTAGACGCTGGTCCTGTTATGAAGAGAGTTATGTTTGATTCTCGTAGTCATATTGGACACAAAGATAGAAGAACTAGTCACATTATCGTTGTAGTGGCTGAGAGATAATCTAAGGAGGTTAATATGGGACAAAAGGTTAGTCCAATTGGACTTAGAATAGGAATCAATAGAGGCTGGGAAGCTAACTGGTATGCAAATAACAGTGATTTCTCTAAATACTTAGAAAATGATTTAAAGATTCGTAAGTTTTTAGGAAAAAAATTAAAAGATGCTGGAATAAGCACTATTGAAATTGAAAGAAATAATAAAAGATGCGAAGTTATAATTCATACATCTCGTCCAGGAATTATCATTGGAAAAGGTGGAGAAGAAATAGAAAACTTAAAGAAAGAAATTAAGAATTTAGTTAACGAAGAAGTTCAAATTTCTATCGTTGATATTAAAAAGCCAGATTTAGATGCAAAAATAGTTGCTGATTCAATTGCACAACAAATCGAAAATAGAGCATCATTTAGAATGGCTCAAAAGAAAGCAATCAGAAACGTTATGAAAGCTGGAGCTAAGGGAGTTAAAACTTTAGTATCAGGAAGACTTAATGGTGCTGATATTGCAAGAAGTGAAGGATATTCTGAAGGAACTATTCCTCTACACACTTTAAGAGCAGATGTTGACTATGCTTTATCTGAAGCTGATACAACATTCGGAAAAATTGGTGTAAAGGTATGGATCTATAAAGGAGAAATCCTTGGGGATAATAGAGCTCAAAAGGAAGAAAAACCTGCTAGAGCTGAAAGACCAGAAAGAAAAGAAAGAAAAGAAAAAACAGAAAAAAATGAAAAGGCTAAAGGAGGTAATTAATTATGTTAATACCATCAAGAACTAAATACCGTCGTGTACATAGATTACCTTACGAAGGTCATGCAAAAGGTAATACTGAATTACACAATGGAGAATATGGTTTAATGGCTATGGAAGGTGCTTGGATCACTGCAAATCAAATTGAAGCAGCTCGTGTAGCTATGACTCGTTATATGAAACGTGGTGGAAAAGTATATATTAATATTTTCCCACATATGCCTTTAACTAAGAAACCTCTTGGTACTCGTCAAGGAAAAGGTAAAGGAAACGTTGAAGAATGGGTAGCAGTTGTTAAAACTGGAAAAATTATGTTTGAAGTAAAAGAAGTTACTGAAGATATCGCAAGAGAAGCTTTAAGACTTGCTTCACATAAACTACCAATAAAAACAAAATTCGTAATGAAAGAAAATGGTGGTGAAAAAAATGAAGGTTAATGAAATTAGAAATCTAACCACTGATGAAATTATTGCTAAAATAAAAGAATCAAAAGAAGAATTATTTAACTTACGTTTTCAACAAGCAACTGGAAACTTAGACAAACCTTCAAAAATTAAAGATTTAAGACATACAGTCGCAAGACTTAAAACTGTTCTTCGTGAAAGAGAATTAGAAGAGCAAGGAAAGGCTAAGTAGGAGGGTTGTATATGGAAAAAACAAATAGAGAATTAGTTGGAAAAGTAGTTAGTTCAGTTAATAATAAAACAATAACTGTATTAGTTGAAACTTACAAAAAGCATCCATTATATGGAAAAAGAGTTAAGTCTTCAAAGAAATATGCAGTTCATGATGAAAGCAATAAAGCAAAAGTAGGAGATGTAGTTAGAATAGTTGAAACAAGACCACTTTCTAAAACAAAAAGATTCTACTTAAAAGAAATAGTAAAGGAAGCAGTTATTTTATAATAACTATTAGGTGAAGGAGGATTTATTATGATTCAACAAGAGAGTCGTTTAAAAGTTGCTGATAACTCTGGCGCAAGAGAACTTTTAGTTATCCGTGTTATGGGTGGAAGCAAAGTTAAAACTGGTAATGTCGGTGACATAGTTGTTGGTACAGTTAAAAATGCAACACCTAATGGAACTGTTCAAAAAGGAAAAGTTGTTAAAGCCGTTATAGTAAGAACTACATTCGGATTAAGAAGAGAAGATGGATCTTACATTAAATTCGACGATAACGCTTGTGTAATAATCAGGGATGATAAGAGTCCTGTTGGAACTCGTATCTTTGGACCTGTTGCTAGAGAACTTCGTGATAAAGATTTCATGAAAATCGTTTCTTTAGCAAAAGAAGTACTATAGGAGGTTATTATGAACTTAAAAGTTGGAGATAAAGTTGTAGTAATTGCCGGAGCTAATAAAGGTAAAGAAGGAAAAATTACTAAGACATTAGCTAAAGAAAACAGAGTAATAGTTGAAGGAGTTAACGTAGTTAAGAAACATAAGAAAGGTAATGGACAAGAATCTGGTGGAATTCTAGAAGTAGAAGCACCAATCCATGCTTCTAATGTTATGATTATCGATCCTAAGACTAAGAAAAGAACTAGAATCGGACATACTATAGAAAAAGATAAAAAAGTAAGAGTCGCTAAAAAATCTGGCGAGAAGATTGATTAGTGGAAGGAGGAATTGATTTATGAACCGCCTAAAAGAAAAATATGTAAAAGAAATCGTTCCAAGCTTAATTAAAAAACATAATTATACTACTATTATGGAAGTTCCAAAACTTGAGAAGATTGTTATTAATATGGGTGTAGGAGATGCAACAGGAAATTCTAAATTAATGGAAGCTGCTGTTAAAGATCTTGAATTAATTTCAGGACAAAAACCAGTTATCACTAAAGCTAGAAAATCAATTGCAGGATTCAAATTAAGAGAAGGTCAATCAATTGGATGTAAAGTTACATTAAGAGGAAACAATATGTATAACTTCATGGATAAGTTAGTATCTATCGGACTTCCTCGTGTTCGTGACTTTAGAGGAGTTTCTCCTAAAGCATTTGATGGACGTGGAAACTACACATTAGGAATTAAAGAACAATTAATATTTTCTGAAATAGAATATGATAACGTTGTTAAAGTACGTGGTATGGATATCGTATTTGTAACAACTGCAAAATCTAATGAAGAAGCATATGATTTATTAAGTGAACTTGGAATTCCATTTAGAAAGTAATTGGAGGGTAAATAATGGCAAAAAAAAGTATGATTGTTAAAGCTAACAGAAAGCAAAAATATAAAGTAAGAGAGTATACACGTTGCAAAAGATGTGGAAGACCTCATGCAGTATTAAGTAAATTTGGAATATGCCGTATTTGCTTTAGAGAATTAGCTTATAAAGGACAAATACCAGGTGTTAAAAAGTCAAGCTGGTAATTTGGGAAGGAGGATTTAATTTATGGCTGTAGTAACTGATACAATTGCTGATATGTTAACACGTATCCGTAACGCAAATTCAATGAGTTATGAAGAAGTTAGTGTTCCTTCTTCTAAGTTAAAAGTAGAAATAGCTAGAATATTAAAAGAAGAAGGATTCATTAAAGATTATAAAGTAGTTAGCGAAGGTGTTGAAAAGAACATTTTACTAACACTTAAATATGGAAAAAAGAAAGAGAAAGTAATTACTGGACTTAAGCGTATATCTAAACCAGGATTAAGAGTTTATGTAAGAAGTGACGAAGTTCCAAAAGTTCTTAATGGACTTGGAATTGCAATCATTTCAACTTCAAAAGGTATTATGACTGATAAAGAAGCAAGAAAACTTAATATTGGTGGAGAAGTACTTGCTTACGTTTGGTAATCTAAAGTGTAAGGAGGCCTAGGGAAATGAGTCGTATTGGAAATAGAAAACTTGAAATACCAGCAGGTGTTGAAGTAAAAGAAGAAAATGGAATCGTTACTGTAAAAGGACCTAAAGGAGAACTTACTACTAAATTAGCACAAGGAATTAGTGTTAAAATAGAAGGAAACACTTTAGAAGTATTAAGAGAAAACGATTTATATAAACCAATGCATGGAACTATTAATGCTAATATTCATAATATGCTTATTGGTGTTACAAAAGGTTTCAAAAAAGAACTAGAAATAGTTGGTGTTGGTTATCGTTTTGCATTAAAAGGTAATGCAATAGTAATTAGTGCTGGATATAGTCATCCAGTAGAAATGCAAATTCCAGCAGGAATCAAAGTTGAATCACCAAGTAATACAGAATTAACTATTACTGGATTCGATAAAGAATTAGTTGGAGAATTTGCAGCAAATGTTAGAAAAGTTAGACAACCTGAACCTTATAAAGGAAAAGGTATTCGTTATAAAGACGAACACATTATTCGTAAGGAAGGTAAGAAAGCTGCTTAAAATATAGGATAAGGAGAAGTTACTTATGATTAAAAAAGAATCAAGAAATACTATGCGTGTTGAAAGACACACAAGAGTAAGAAAAGATGTACATGGTACAACTGCTGTTCCAAGACTTAATGTGTTTAGATCAAATTCAAACATTTTTGCACAAATTATTGATGATGAAGAAGGAAAAACATTAGTTGCTGCTTCATCACTTGATAAAGATCTAAAATTAAAAAATGGAAGTAATGTTGAAGCTGCTACAAAAGTTGGCGAAAAAATCGCTAAGTTAGCAGTTAAAGCAAAAATCAAAAAAGTAGTATTCGACAGAGGCGGATACTTATACCATGGACGTGTAGAAGCTTTAGCTAACGCTGCACGTGAAAATGGATTAGAGTTCTAGAAGGAGGGTAATTTATGCAAAATAATAAAAAAGTAGAAGACCCAAAACAACAAAAGACTTTAGAAGAGCAAGTTGTAGAAATCAAAAGCGTAGTTAAAGTTAATAAAGGTGGTAGACAAAGAAGATTTTCTGCTACAGTTGTTGTTGGAGATAGACATGGGAAAGTTGGTCTAGGTATGGGAAAAGCAAATGAAGTACCAGATGCAATTAAAAAAGCTATTCAAGACGCTAACAAAAATTTAATAACAGTTCCTTTAACTGATGAAAGAACAATTGCTTATGAAGTAATTGGAAACAAAGGAGCTGCAAAAGTATTATTAAGACCTGCTGCTGCCGGTACTGGAGTTATAGCTGGAGGTGCAGTAAGAGCTGTACTTGAGCTTGCTGGTATCCGTGACATTTTATCTAAATCACTTGGAGCAAGAACTAAAAATAATATGGCTAATGCAACACTTGATGCATTAAAGCAAATTAAAACACCTGAACATATCGCTGAACTAAGAGGTAAAAAAGTAGAGGAGATATTAGGATAATGAAATTACATGAATTAGAAAAAAATATTGGAGCTACTCAAAAACGTAAAATCGTTGGTCGTGGTAGAGGATCAGGTTTAGGAAAAACAAGTGGTAAAGGTCATAAAGGTCAAAATGCTAGAAGTGGTGGAGGAGTAAGAACTATATTTGAAGGAGGACAAACTCCATTATATAGACGTCTTCCAAAAAGAGGATTTAATAATGCTCAATTTAGAACAGAATATGCAGTAATTAATGTTAGCGATTTAAATAGATTTGAAAATGGTACAGTAGTATCCCCTGCTTTATTAAAGGAAGTAGGATTAGTTAAAAACCAATTAGATGGTATTAAAGTATTAGGAAATGGAGAATTAACTAAGAAGTTAACTATCCAAGCAAATAAATTTTCTAAGACTGCAGTTGAAAAGATTGAAAAGTCAGGAAGTAAAATAGAGGTGATGTAATATGTTTCAAGCATTGAAACAATTATCTGCACCTACAAATAAAGATTTAAGGCAAAGAATATTCTTTACTTTAGGTGTATTAGCACTATTTATTGTTGGAACTTATGTGCAAATACCTGGTACTCCACATTTGGATTATTCTTCAACAGCGTTTGGCACATTAAATGCCTTCACTGGTGGAGCAATGCAAAAGTTTTCAATATTTTCATTAGGAGTTACACCATATATCACTGCTTCAATCATTATTCAATTATTACAGATGGATATCATTCCATACTTTAGTGAATTAAAAGAAGAGGGACCTACAGGAAGGCAAAAAATAAATAAAATTACTAGATATATGGGAATTATATTTGCATTCATTGAGGGATTTATATTTGCAATAGCATTTCTAGGTAGTGGAAAAACTACTATGGATTATATGTATGTTGCAACTGTAATCACTGCAGGAACATCTTTCCTATTATGGTTAGGTGATCAAATAACTCAGAAAGGAATTGGTAATGGTATATCACTATTAATCATGGCTGGTATCATTGCTACACTTCCTGGAACATTTGTTACTGTATTTCAAGATTTAGTAACAAGTGGTAATTATGAATTATGGTTAGGAATAATTTTATTTGTATTATTTATAATTATGTATTTTGCTGTAGTTATTGGTGTTATTTATATGGAAGAAGCTGAAAGAAGAATTCAAATTCAATATGCAAATAAATCTACATTTGGTAATAATCAAAGTTATATGCCAATAAAGATTAATACAGCTGGGGTTGTTCCAGTAATATTTGCATCAAGTTTACTTACAATACCTGCAGTAATAGCACAATTTACTAAGAACGAAGGGTTTATAGATTTTGTAAATAATTATTTATCTTATACAAAACCTGTTGGATTCTTAATATTTGTAGTATTAATATATTTCTTTGCATACTTCTATACATTTATTCAATTAAGACCAGAAGAGTTAGCAAAGAACTTAAAAGAAAATGGTGGATTTGTTCCTGGTGTTAGACCTGGAAAAGACACTGAAAATTATATCTCAAAAGTATTATCTAGATTAACAGTATTTGGAGCATTATTCTTAGTAGTAATAGCATCTCTACCAATTGTATTCTCAGCTGTTACTGGACTTCCTCAAAGTGTTTCAATTGGTGGAACTAGCTTACTAATCGTTGTAGGTGTTGCTCTTGAAACATATAGACAATTAGAGGGTAGTTTGGTATCAAGAAATTATAAGAGAGGATATACAGGTAGAAGAAGATAATGAAGAATTTAATATTAATAGCAGCACCAGGTGCTGGAAAAGGAACACTATCAAAAGACTTATTAAGTAAATATGATTATGTTCATATATCTACTGGAGATTTACTAAGAGAACAAGTTGCTAAGGGAGATGAACTTGGTCGTGAAATACAAAAAGTTCAAGAAGCTGGTGGACTTGTATCAAATGAAATCGTTTATAAAGCATTAGAAAATAAACTAAGTGATCCTGCTTGTGACAATGGTTACATACTTGATGGATTTCCAAGAAACTTAGAACAAGCAAAAGAATACGATAACATATTAAAAAGAAGTAAAAGGGATTTAGGAATGGTATTATTATTAGATATTCCTAAAGAAGAATTAATTGAAAGAATAACAGGTAGATTTACTTGTAAGGATTGTGGAGAAATCCATAATATTTACAATGATGAATTAAAACCTGTTAAAGAAGGAATTTGTAATAAGTGTGGAGGAGTTCTTACTCAAAGAAGTGATGATAATCTTGAATCATTTGAGAAAAGATATCAAACTTATTTAGAGAACACTGCACCACTTATAGATTTCTATAAAGAAAAAGGTGTATTATATACAATTGATTCTAGTAAAGGTCATATTAATACACTAATGGAAGCAGAAGAATTATTAAATAAGTAACTAGGTGATAAAATGATAAATATAAAAAGTGATCATGAAATTGAATTATTAAGGATTGCTGGAAGTATCGTTTATCAGACACACCAATATTTGAAGCCTTTCATAAAAGAAGGAATCACCACTAAAGAGTTAGATACTCTTGCTGAAAAGTTTATTAGAAGCAAAGGTGCAACTCCTTCTTGCAAAGGTTATCATGGTTTTCCTGCAACTTTATGTACAAGCATAAATGATGAAGTTGTTCATGGAATACCAAGTGGGCGCAAGTTAAAGAATGGTGATATAATCACCCTTGATATTTGTGCTTGTTACAAAGGATATCATGGTGATTCTGCTTGGACATATGAAGTAGGGGAAGTATCAGAAGATGTTAAACATCTAATGAAAGGTACTCATGAAGCTCTATTTGCTGGTCTAGAACAAGTTAAACCAGGAAATAGAATTGGTGATATCTCAAATGCTGTAGAAACTGTCGCAAAAAAGTATCATCTTGGTGTTGTTCGCGAACTTTGTGGACATGGAGTGGGACATGATTTACATGAAGATCCAGATATTCCAAATTTTGGAAAAGCAGGTAAAGGACCACTAATTAAAGAGGGTATGGTATTTGCAGTAGAACCAATGTTAAATTTAGGAGATAGAGATGTATGCATGTTAGATGATGGATGGACAATCGTTACTTATGATGAGAAACCATCAGCACACTTTGAGCATACTGTTCTAGTTACTAAAGATGGTTATGAAATATTAACGACTGGAGAGTGATGATATGGCAAAAGAAGATACAATCGAAATAGAAGGGAAAGTTCTTGAAATTATTCCAGGTGGAAAATTTAAAGTTCAACTTGAGAATGGTTACATTGTGGAAGCTCACGTTTCTGGTAAAATCCGTATGAACTACATCCGCATTTTACCGGGAGATACCGTAATGTTAGAACTATCGCCTTATGACTTAACACGTGGGCGTATTACCTATAGAAAACCATAGGAGGGATAAAAAAATGAAAGTTAAAGCATCTGTAAAACCAATATGTGAAAAATGCAAAGTTATTAAACGTAAAGGTAAAGTAATGGTTATTTGTGAAAATCCAAAACACAAACAAAAACAAGGATAATGGAAGGAGAGTAATTTATGGCTCGTATTAAAGGTGTAGATATTCCTAATGATAAGCAAGTTGAAACATCAATTACTTATATTTATGGAATAGGAAGAAAATTAGCAAAAACAATTGTTACTAATGCAAAAGTTGATGGTAGCAAAAGAGTTAAAGATTTAGATAATGATGAATTAACTAGATTACGTGATGAAATTTCAAATTATGTTGTTGAAGGAGATTTAAGAAGAGATGTTAACATGAACATCAAAACTAAAATGGAAATCAACTCATATCAAGGAACTCGTCATAAAAAAGGATTACCTGTTAGAGGACAAAGCACTAGAAGTAATGCTAGAACTCGTAAAGGAAAAGGTAAGACTATAGCTAATAAGAAGAAATAATAGTTAAAGGAGGATATAAAAATGGCTTACAAAACTAGAAAGAAAAAAGTCAAGAAAAATGTTCCTGAAGGTGTAGCACATATTCATTCAACATTTAATAATACAATTACTACTATAACTGATAAAGATGGTCAAGTAGTTGCTTGGTCAAGTAGTGGGGCAATCGGTTACAAAGGTAGTAAAAAATCAACTCCATTTGCTGCTGGTATGGCTGCTGAAGCAGCTGGTAAAACAGCATTTGATTTGGGTATGAGAAAAATAGAAGTAAATGTAAAAGGATTAGGACCAGGAAGAGAAACTGCCATTAGATCTCTTCAAACAGCAGGATTAGAAATAACTTCTATTACTGATGTAACACCAATACCACACAATGGATGTCGTCCACCAAAACGTCCACGTGGTTAATGAAAGGAAAAAGGAGGTAGTTTCATGATAGAATTTGAAAAACCAAATTATAAAATAACAGATTATGTAGAAAGCAATTTCTACGGAAAATTTGAAATCGAACCACTTGAAAGAGGATTCGGAACAACTTTAGGAAATGCTTTAAGACGTGTAATGTTATCAAGCCTTCCAGGAAGTGCTTTAAGTAGTGTTAAAATTGAAGGCGTATTACATGAATTTCAAACAATTGAAGGCGTTGTAGAAGATGTTACTACTATAATTCTTAATTTAAAACAAGTAGTTATTAAGAATCATTCTGACGAACAAAAAGTAGTAAGAATTAATAAAACAACAGAAGGACCTGTAACAGCAGGAGATATCGAACATGATGCTGATATCGAAATAGTTAATCCAGATTTAGTACTTGCTAATGTAGCTGCAGGTGGAAAACTAATAATGGAAATGACAGTTTCAAATGGAAGAGGATATGTAAGAAGTGAAGAAAACAAAAGAATTCTTGATATTAAGAAAGTTGGAGTTATTGCAATAGATTCACTATTCTCACCAATTGAAAGAATATCTTACGATGTTGAACCAGCTCGTGTTGGACAAAATGAAACATATGACAAGTTAATATTAAATGTATGGACAAATGGATCAATGAGACCTGAAGAAGCCGTAGCGCTTGCTTCAAGAATCTTAATTGAGCATTTCAATATCTTAACTAACTTAAGTAATATTGCTGATATGACTGGAATGATGATTGAAAAAACTGAAGATCCAAAAGTTAAAGCATTAGAAACTACAATAGAAGAATTAGATTTCTCTGTAAGAGCATATAACTGCTTAAAAAGAGCAAACATTCATACATTACAAGATTTAGTTAATATGAGTGAAAACGACATGATGAAGATACGTAATTTAGGAAAGAAATCTCTTAAAGAAGTACTTGATAAAGTTCGTGATTTAGGACTTGTATTACGTAATGATGATTAGTAAGGAGGATAATTATGGCATATAGAAAATTAGGAGTAGATACTAAACATAGAAGAAGCATGCTTGCTAATTTAACAAAAGATCTTATAATGAACGGAAAAATTGTTACTACTGAAACAAGAGCAAAAGAAGTTCGTAAATTTGCTGATAAAATGATCACTTATGCTAAAAAAGGTGATTTAATATCAAGACGTAAAGCTTTAGCTTTTCTTCAAAATGATACAGTAGCAGTTAAAAAATTATTTGATGAATTAGCACCAAAGTATGCTACTAGAAATGGTGGATATACAAGAATTCTTAAATTAGATGAAAGAGTTGGAGATAACGCTTTAATGGCTGTTATGGAGCTTGTATAATTAGTAAAAAAAAATAACTCGATTTATCGAGTTTTTTTTATTGATAAAATATGCAAAATAAACTATACTTATAGTAAGGAAGGTGATAAAAATGAAGAAAAAGGGTGGAATTATAGCTACAATACTTGGTGTTATATTACTAGTTGTAGGTGCAATATTAGTACTAACATCTGGATCAAAAAAGACAAATAAGGAGTTATACACAGAAGCTGTTCAAAAAAGTTTAGGATTATTTAAAGCTTCAGATTCTGAAAAAACAGACTCAGATGCTGAAAAGGCTATTGAAGACATAATAGAAAAATTAGAAAAAGATATTTATAAAATTACTATTAATGGTAAATTTACTGAAGGTGAAGCAGGATTTACCAATGCAAATAGTGAAATATATATTGGTAAGAATAAATTCTATTTAAAAGCAACTGCTAATATGAATGATAATATATACAATTTAGAAGGAATGTTAAAGGACAATAAATTCTATATTGGAATGAAAGGTATTTTAGAAAAAGTTTATTATTTAGACAATATTGGTGATTTTTTTAGTAAAGTATCTTCAGTTGGAAACAATGATTTGTTCGATAAAGTAGTTAAATACTTAAAAGAATCATTAGAAGATGCTATTAAAGAAGATAATATTAAAGTTGATACAGATGAATTAACAATAGATGGTAAAACATATAAAACAAAAACATATGGATATACTTTTACTGGAAATACAATATATGATGTTGTAGTTAGTTTTGTTAACAAAATAAAAAATGATGATTCTATTTATAATGATATTAATAAACTTTTAGAAGAATTAGGTGGTCTTTTTGAAGTAAATGAAGAAATGAGTTTTTCAAAGGAAGACTTGAAAAATGCGCTTGATCAAGTACCAGAATTAGTAAAAGGATTAAAAGACTTAGGTAATTTAGCAACTTATACTGTTCATTTATCAGATGAAGATGTTATAAGTAGACAAATAACAATAAATATAAAACAAGAAGAAATGAATTTGTCAATAAAATTAGCTGATTATAAAGTAGATAATTATTATAAGATTGTAGCTAGTGCAATGGGTCAAGAAATGTTTAATGCAGTTGTAAAAGAACAAAGTAAAACAAATAGTACTATCTCAGTTTCTGTAATGGGTCAAGAAATTCTTACAGGATATATGAGTAATAATAATGGAAATTTTGAACTTAGTCTTGAAACTGTAGGAGACCTAACATCAGGAGCAAAAATATTAATAAAAATTAATAATAATGGTACAGGTACAATTGATATTACTTCTTCAGATGATTCAAAATTAAGTATTGATTATAAGATTGAAAAAGTTGATGAAGTACCAGAAATGGATATTACTGACAGCTTACCATTTGAAGAAATGACAGAAGAAGATAAAGAAATATTAGAAAGATTTAACCCAATGAACATTTTACAAGGGAAATCTGAAGTAGCTGTTGATAAAAGCCCAATCGATGACATTAAACCAAATTGTCATATTGAAGATGGTGAAATAGTTTGTGAAGATAGTTTAGATATGTAATCTAAACTTTTTTCTTTATTTAATAAAATGTGATATAATTAAATTAAGGAGGCATTATATGAAGGCATTAATAACTGGTGCATCAAGTGGTATTGGTTATAGCATGGCTAAATATTTAAGCAACTTAGGATATGATTTAATACTTGTTGCACGTGATAAAGAAAAACTACAAATAATACAAAAAGAATTAAAAACAGATGTAAAAATAGTAGTAGCTGATCTTTCTCAAGAATCAAAGATAAAAGAATTATATGTGTTATGTAAAAATGATAATATAGATATTCTTATAAATAATGCAGGATTTGGGTTATTTGGAGAATTTGATTCAACAGATTTATCAAATGAATTAAATATGATTGATGTAAATATAAGAGCTGTACATGTACTAACAAAATTGTTTTTAAAAGATATGATTAAGAAAGATTCAGGATATATCTTAAATGTATCTTCAAGTGCAAGTTTTCAAGCAGGGCCTCTTATGGCAACTTATTACGCTTCGAAGTCTTATGTTACAAGACTTACTGTTGCAATATATGAAGAATTAAGAAGAAAAAAATCAAAAGTCCATATTTCATGTTTATGTCCTGGGCCTGTAAAAACTAATTTTAATAATGTTGCAGATGTTCAATTTTCAATGAAAGGAATGGATGCTGATTACGTAGCTAAATATGCAATTGATAAAATGTTAAAAAAGAATAAATTAATAATTGTTCCAGGATTCAAGATGAAAACATTAATATTTTTTAACAGATTTATTTCAACTAAAAGAGCTGCAAAAATAGTATATAAATTTCAAAAGAGAAAAAGAAAATAAAACTTAATATAGTATATTAAGTTTTTTAATTATGATAGTATTTATTTAGGGGATCTAATATGGAAAATAAAGTATATTATAAAATTGTTAATAAAAATAAATTTAATAATTTGAATGAAACAGAATTAGCTCGTTTAAAATTAAGAGAAATGATGGAAGCTATTGGATTAGAATTTGATGAACTAGAATATTCAAAAAATGGAAAACCATATTTTAAAAATAAAAAATATTTCTTTAATTATTCTCATTCAAAAAATTATATTTTAATTGGTATTTCCAAAACTGAGATAGGTGTTGATATAGAAGAAGAAAGGAATATCTCAGATAATATTTCAAAAAAATATTTAAATGATGTAGATAAAAAGAATAGATTAAAGTACTGGGTAATAAAAGAGTCTTATGTTAAACTAATAGATAAACCAGAATTGTTATATGAAGATATAAATATTGCTAATTTAAAATATAATAATAAAATAATTATTAATAGTAATTATATTGCATCAATAATGTATGATGGTAATGAAAGAGAATTGGTTGAATTATAGTCTACTAATTCTCTTTATTATTTAGAAAAATTCTCTTTTTCTTTTTATTAAAATCGTTTATAATAATAAGCATTATTGGTGGTGGGATTATGGTTATTATGAATGTAGAAAATATTTCTTTCGAAATAGATAACAATCGAATTTTTGATAACTTAAGTTTTTCTATTGAAAGCGGAACTATTAATGCCTTTATATCTTCAAATAATAGTTGTAAGACAACATTAATTAAAGTATTAAGCGGTGTTATATACAATAATTGTGGAAAAATATGTGTCAATAATATTACTTTAAATAATCGTAATTTTAAAAAATATACAATTAATATTTCAACGATTTTATCTGACTTAGATAATCAATTTATGTGTGATAAAGTAGAAGATGAGATTAAGTATATTCTCAAAAACTTAAAATATACGAAAAAAGATTCTGAAAAGAATTATTGTTATGTAGTTAACTTATTAAAAATTGAAAATCTTGTTGATAAAAAAACATGTGAACTAAGCGTTATAGAAAAAATTAAAGTTTTGCTTGCTTCATCAATAATTCATAAACCAAAAATACTATTAATTGATGATTTGTTAAGATTTTTAAATAGTAATGAAAGAAAAGAAGTTTTAGAACTATTTAATGTAATAGTTAATAATTTAAATACCTCTATTATATTTACTACAAGTAATTTACTAGATGTTATTAATCTTTCAAATATTTATGTTTTAAAAGATGGAAAAATAATTATGAACAA
Source organism: uncultured Erysipelotrichaceae bacterium (assembly GCA_902793375.1). Classification (GTDB taxonomy): domain Bacteria; phylum Bacillota_I; class Bacilli_A; order RF39; family UBA660; genus RUG13868. The sequence continues at coordinate 210,741 of CADBDE010000001.1, forward strand.
TTCTTATGAAAATATAATATTAAATGATAACGATTTATCTAAAGCTGGAATAGAAATTCCATTAATGATTGATTTATCTAGAAAACTTGAATTTTATGGATTGGTAAATAAGATTTACTATGATAGAGATGAGGTGATAAATGTACTATGGAAATAAGAATAAATAACAAAAAGTTGGATATTAATAACTCTATTATATCTATTCAATATGATGATGAAAAAATAATAAATAAGTTAATTGATGATTATAATTTAGTTGTAATTAACAATAATGATTTGTTTTTTCTTGGTGATACTGTATTAGATGAAATAAGTTTATATAATAGTTATCCAGAATTAGACATTGTAAATAATATAATGAATATATTAGATTTAAATAGTACTTTTTTAGATAAAAAAATAGTTAATTTGTCTACTACAGAAAAGATTTACTTAAATCTATTAAGAAATATTTCTAAAATAAAAGATATAGTATTATTTAATAATATATTTTTAGGACTTGATTTAAATAATCAAAAAAAATATATAAAAATAATTAATTATTTAAAAGAAAATTATAAAGTATTAGTAACTAGTAATGATGTAAATGTATTATACAAAATAGCAGATTATTCTATTATTACTTCAAAAAGGACTGTAAGATTTGATGATACTGATAAAATATATTCAAATGTAAAAGAATTAATTAAAATGAACTTAGAGATTCCGGATCTTTCTTATATAACTTATAAAGCCAAAGAAGAAAAAAATATTAAATTATTCTATAGCAAAGATGTAAGAGACATAATAAAGGATATATATAAACATGTATAAAATGAGTATATTATTAAAAATCATTATTACTATGCTAACTGTTATAGCAGTTATAATAGTAGATAATAGAATTATTCTTTGGTTATTATTATTTGTATTATCTTTTTATCATTTAAGAAAGTTTAGAATAGCATTACTAGTAATAGATTTAGCGTTAGTGTTATTACTTGGATTATCTGTCAATGACTATAATTATTTATTAATTTTTAAAATAATTTATATAATTAATTGTTTAATTACTTTCTATTCTTGTTTGACAATTAAAGATAAAAAATTATTATTTAAGAAAAAAAGTACATCAAAAATGATGTATTATGAAAATAATTTTGATAGAATTAATAGTAGAATAAATATAAGAAAAAAAGAAATATACAATAGTAATGTATCTATTAATAATAAAATAGAGCAAGATTTAGAAAGTAATTATTTATTTGCAAGAATGAAATATTATGATTATTTTTCAAAAAAGAGTAGTTTTATTTCTTGGAATAAAATAGATACATTGATTTTACTTTTTACTATAACTATTTTTATATTATTTATTGTTTTGAGGTAATATTATGAGATATTTAATTAGATTTTCATATGATGGGACAAATTTTAATGGATTTCAAAAACAACCTGGGTGTAGATGTGTAGAAAGTGAACTTGAGAAAGCATTATTTGATATAAATAATCATAAAAAAACAAAAGTTGTTGGATCAGGAAGGACAGATAGAGGAGTTCATGCGCTTGATCAGTGTGCTCACTTTGATATAGACATAGATATTACTCTTTACAAACTAAAATGTGCATTAAATAGTTTGCTTCCAGAAGATATTCATGTTTTTAGTGTTGAACAAGTAAGTGATAGCTTTCATGCCAGGTTTAATGCAAAAAAGAAAACATATAAATATATTATTAATTGTGGAGAATATAATCCAATTGAAAGAAATTATGTGTATCAATATTGTAAAAAATTAGATGTTGATAAAATGAAAAAAGAAATTAAATCGTTTATTGGAGTTCATAACTTTAAATCTTTTGTATCTGAAGAAACAAAAAAAGAAAATTATGAAAGAGAAATATTCGATGCACATATTGAAGAAGAAAATGATAAAGTAATTTTCTATTTTACTGGAAATGGTTTTATGAAATATCAAGTAAGAAATATGGTTGGAACGTTATTTAAAATAGGTAAAGGAAAACTTGATCTTGGTATTGTTAATGAAATATTTAATGATGAAAAATTAGCTAAGAATATAACAACAATTAAAAGAGAAGGGTTATATCTAGAAAAAATAGAATATAATAATTAGGAATTTGGAGTGATACAATGAGTGAATATATAAATCATAGTACATTTTATGGAATAGGTCATGATGAATATAATTTCGCAATAGATATTATGAATGATTCAAGTGATTTATTGGATTTAATAAAACAATCGAAAGACTGTGAAGAAGGAATAGAAAATGGAGCAGTTCTACTAATTACTGAAAAACAATATATAATGGCATATAATAGAGGAATGGGACGAGGACCACATGATGCTACTTTAGCAAGAGTATTTGCTGACATAACTGATAATAAAGAACTTGGATTTGCTACAATTATGAAATACTGTCATAAAGCTGAAGCTGCTGTATTACACGCTAGAATATATTCAGAAAAAGAAACAAAAATGTCTAAAATAAGTAATATAATATCTTTTTCATTTAATAGAGAAAGAAGAATATCACAGGAAGAATTTAATTCATTTATGGAATTTTATAATGAATATGCTTGGGTTATAAAAAGAGAAGGATTTAAAGTGTCTTTGATGGGAAAAACAATGACCATTGATGATGTAAAATTCTTTTTAGAAAGTATGATAGATAAAGATTTTCATATGCTACCTTTATTTGATGGAGAAGAAACAATAATAGGCGTTGAAACAAATAAAACTGATAATAAAATAATAAGATAGATGGTGATTATATGGGCTTTTTTAAAGTAAAAAATATTTCATTAGATAGTTATCAAACTAATAATTTAGTTAAATCATCATTTGGATCAAAAAGTGAAAATCATATTGAAGATAATCTAATTAATAATCATCTTGAATTTGCTAGATGTTATCAAGAAGCTTTGAAAAAAGATGAATTTGGAGCATTTTTAATAATTACTGGGAATCAATATATTTTTGCTAAATGTTATGATGATGGAGAACAAGGACATTTGATATCTATTACAAAAGCATTTTTAGAAATTGAAGGAAAAAATAGTGATATATCAGTATTAGAAGCATCTAAAATTTATAATAATTATCAAAAAAAATTTTTAATATTTGACTTTGAAATTAAAAAGGATGAATTAACTAGAAAAAGAGATAAATATATAAGAACAAATTTAAATCAATTTATTTCACCTGAAGAGTATCAATTATTTAGAAGATTTTTTGATGAATATAACGAAGTAATAAGTAGATGTGATTTTGATTATAGTATATGGGATAATTATTCGGGCAAAATGTTATCAATAAAAACCATATATCAACTTAATAATTTCTTAAATAATATAGTAAATGAGAATATTAAACCAAATATTCTAGAAAATGGTGAAAAAATAATAGGAATACCATTAAAAATTGAAGAAACTAACAAAAAGTTGTAAATCTTTCAAAAATAGGCTAATTTACAACTTTTTTAATTGACATTTTAGCACTTTTCTACTATAATTTATATCGGTACATTTAAATCCCCACATAAGTTTGGTCCTGGGAAAACTAAACTTAAGTAAAAGGAGAAAAAAATTATGAATAGTTATATGCAAAAAAAAGAAACAGTTGAACGTAAATGGTATGTTATTGATGCTGAAGATGCTACTTTAGGAAGAATTGCTTCAAAAGCAGCTCATATGCTTCGTGGAAAACATAAACCAACTTACACACCACATATTGATTGTGGAGATTATATTATCATTGTTAATGCTGATAAAGCTAAATTAACTGGTAATAAATTAGAAGATAAGAAATATTATAACCACTCAATGTATACTGGAGGATTAAGAGTAAGAACTGCTAAAGTTATGAAAGAACAATACCCAGTAGAAATGGTTGAAAGAGCAGTAGTAGGAATGCTTCCTCATACTAGACTTGGAAGACAAATGGCTAAGAAGTTATTTGTATACACTGGTAGTGAACATCCACATACAGCACAAAAACCTGAGAAAGTGGAAATGAAGTAGGAGGGTATTATGGCTAAAGCAAAAAAAACAGAAAACATTTATTATGGAACTGGAAAAAGAAAAGCAAGTATTGCTAAAGTTAGATTAACTTCTGGATCTGGAAAGATTACAGTAAATGGTAGAGATGTACACGAATATTTACCTTATGAAACTTTAATAATGAATTTATCACAACCACTTGAATTAACTAATACAAAAGATATGTTTGATATCGATGTAGAAGTTAAAGGTGGAGGATTCTCTGGACAAACTGGAGCAATTCGTTTAGGAATTACAAGAGCATTACTTGAGTATGATTCAACTACTCCTGCTGATAGTGAGAATAGTTATAGAAAATTACTTAAAGCAGCTGGATTCATTACAAGAGATTCAAGAATTAAAGAACGTAAGAAACCAGGTTTAAAGAAAGCAAGACGTGCACCACAATTCTCAAAGAGATAGTATGGTATCAAAAAGCTCATTATTGGGCTTTTTTATATGATTAAAAATAGAATAAAATTTATATGAAAGTATTTTTTATAATTAATATTTTTGTAAAAAAATGAAAATACATTATTTTTGATAATTTTATGCTATAATATATACCAAAGGGAGTTTTAGTATGAATAATATTATAAACAATTATCCAATTAAATATGCTGTATTGGAAGTACAAGAAAAAGGTGGATGGGCAGTAGGATACGAAGATGTTACTAAAGGCTTTATAGCATCAAAATGTTTTGTTGTAGAAACAAAAGTTGTATATGGAAAAGATGGAAAAAGTAAAGTAATAAATAAAGTAGTATTTCCATATGAAGATTATTCTTTTTTTGAACATTCACTTTCTAGAGGAATTAAAAATTTAGGTATAATGAATAGTATAAACTATGATGCTAATAATAATCCATATCCATCCCATATAGTAAATGAGTTATATGAGACATTTGATGAAGCAAAAGAAAAAGCAAATAAATGTAATGAAGACTATAAAGTTAATTTAATAAATAGAGTATCATTTTCTGAACCAAGTTGGCAATATCAATATGAATTATTAAAGAATGACTTTGATAAAACATCATCTTTATGTAATTTGTTTGAACAATTAATAGAATCTAAAACAAGATTATTAGAAATTAGTAAAGAAGAAAAAGGATTTATTAAAATATTAAAACCTTAGAATTAAATAATATTTTAGGAGATATTACCATGGAAATACAAAAAGTAAAAAATAGTGAAAAAACATATGATTTGTGGTTAAAAAACAACAACAAAGAATTAAAGATAATGTTTGGTGGAAATCTTGATTTATATTTATCATTAAGTAATGGAGATTTTGTTTCAGAAAATAAAAATACGTGTATAGATTTTGATATTACAAAAGAAAACTATCAAATCTATAGTGCCTTTGATGAAATGTATAATAATATAATAAATGGAACACCTTTTGGAAAAAAAACTGACTATGATAAAATGAATTCATTTATTGATAGATTTGAATATCATAAATTGGTAGATAAGAATAAAGATATTATTTGGGTTTCAGATGATGGACCAGAAGAAGTTGAAGATAGATTTAAGTTTTCTAAAATAGATGAAGATACATATAGATTGTTTTTTTATAGAAATGATAAAGAACCAGAAATAGGATTCAAGAGTAATACAAGTATTGTTGTTAGAGTAAGAAATTCTGGATCAAGATATGGATATTTTAATTGTCCATTTATGATAATGTTTAATAAACTTCAAGAATTGGATCCTGTATATCATCAAATTCATTTTGAAGAAATTGCATATCAAAAAAAATTAGAGAAAAAAAGAAACTCAACATTTTGTTGAGTTTTTTCAACATTGAGTTTATAGATTTTATATATAAGTAATATTATAATTAATTATATGAAAGGAGTAATTATGAAAAAATCAAATTTAATAGTATTAGTAATATCTCTTTTAATAGGTGGAGTAATAGGATATAACCTTGTAAAAAGGGACTGTAATGAATTAGAACCTCTTCCAAAACAAGAGAAGTCTGAAGGATTAAGAGGAGTATACGATATTGATAAAAATATTAATGAAAAGACAATAGACAAGTATTTAGGAAGAAGCGACGTTGCTTATCGTGATGTTAGAATGCTTGAAGATACTGCAACATGGGAAAATAAAGGCGGAGAAAGGGATTTAACTGGCTTTGTTGAAGGATTTGAAGTAATTCCATATGCTTATTTAACAGAATTTCCACAAGCTTATGTTGATCAAAAAAAGGATGAAAATGTAACTGGTTTATATGAAGGAAAAACATTATTTAGACTTGATGAAAAAGGAAACTATGTAGCAAATTATAAAGAATCAATGAGTATATTAGAATATATATTTCCAAAAGATAAAACAATTTTTTTAATGTGTGGAGCAGGAGGGTATGCAAATTTTACAAAACAAATGTTAGGTGCTCTAGGTTGGGATACTAATAAAATATATAATGTTGGTGGTTTTTGGAACTATGAAGGTAAAAAAGCTATAAGTACAAAAGTAGAAGGAAAAGAAAAATGCGACTTTTCTAAAGTTCCTTATCATAATATTGATTTTGAACGATTAACGCCAGTTGAATAAAAGAGATTTTTCTCTTTTTTTTTATTATGTTATAATATTTTTTGGAGGGTTTTATGGATAATAAAAAAAATGAAGTAATTGGACAAAGTAGACATCAATTTATTTATGGTTATGATGGAGAACAAAGAACTAATTTTTTAAAAGAGATTGAAGAAGAAAATCCAATAGTTATAAATGGCAATAATCCAATGGCAGTATATATTTCTGATTATGGACTTCCACCAATAGAATATGATAAAAAGAAAGTTGATACTGGATTAGTAACTATAGTAAGCACAGAATACTTTGCTTTTTCAGCATTATCTCGTATTATAGAAACTTATTCTGAAAATGTTAAAAATAGTGAAAAAAATTCGACTATACTAGAGTTAATGAATAATTGTTATTGCTTAAATTTAAGTGGAATAGATGATTTAAAAAAAGTATTTAATGATTCTAAAACATTTTATAAAAATTACTATACTGATTATTTAAAAAATGGAGATACATCTTATTCTATAAATGATATTAAATTACCATTTGTTGATTTATTAATGTATTTATCTCAATTTAAGAAAGTAATTAATAATGAATCTTATTTTGCATTTTTAATAGATAATAATAAAGAAATATCAATTCCTTCTACAAAAGCAATTAATTTATATGTAGGTGGAAGAATAAATGATACAATTTCTATGAAAATTGCAACTGATCCAAATAAATGGAAATCATATTTGGATTGTAATGGACAATATATTCAATCTTGTCATGATTATGGTGATGTACAAATAGATGATTCGTTAAAAAAAGTGTTAAAAAGATGGTAGTATATAGTATAATTAAAATATAATTATAAGGAGGTGTAGAATGAAGAAATATTCAAAATTATTTCTAGTTGCTATATTATTTGTATCAGTTTTATTAATTACTGGATGTGGTAGTAAAAAAGATGAAAAGAAAGAGGCTGCCGGAACATATCAAGGGAAATATACTAAACTAGTTGGAGATGATACAAAGAATACAGAAGAAGTGTTTTCATTAGTTCTTAACGAGGATGGAACTGGGAAACATAATCGTGATGGTGAAAGCTATAACGTAGAGTGGAGTATTGATGGTGAGAAATTCACTATGAAAGATAAATTTGGACCACTAACTATAGATTACACTGGAACACTTAAAGATGGAAAACTTCAAATATATAATGGCGATCCAACAAACGATTTTACATATGAATATAACTATGAAAAAACTAAATAATTAATAAAAAATGCAAAAAATGTAATTTTTTTGCTTTTTTTTGGGGAAAAATTGAAAGAAAAGAAGTATTAATATAATGTAGCAATAATAAGGAGGGTTTTGATGAAAAAGTTTTTGCTAATTATATTAATATTTTTTTGTTGGAGTAATGTATATGCTAGTGAGAGAAGTTTTCGAGGAAGTGAGTATTTAGATAATATATACTACATGAAAGATAATGGAGTGATAACTCAATACAAAAGAGGACAAGTAATAAGAGATACTGTAACTGGAGAAATTGCATATTGTATTGAACCATTTGGAGTTATTAAAGAAGGTAGTAACTATTCTGAAACAGAATTATATGATAAGAGATTTGAAATAAATGAAGAAGTATGGGAAAAACTAAAGTTATATGCATATTATGGATATGGTTATAAAGATCATTTAGATAAAGATTGGATTTCAATAACTCAAGTAGCAATATGGAGAGCATTATATCCTAATTCATTGTTTTATTATATAGATAATACCACTACTGGAAATGTAATTCCAAAATATAATAATGAACTTGATGAAATAAACAATACTGTAAATAATTATTTAACTCTTCCCAGTTTTGAAAAAGAATATGTATATTCTGTTGATGAAGATGTTATATTAAGTGATTTAAATGATGTATTAAAATTTTATACAATTGTGTATAGTGATTTTGAATCGAGTATTATTAATAATCAGTTAAAAATAAAAACAGGTAATGATGTTAAAGAAGGAAAAATAGTAATAAAAAGAGGAGAAGATTTATTTCCAAATTCTGTTAAATACTTTTATAGTGAAAGTAGTCAAAATGTTATGGAAAGAGGAAATATTAATCCAATTAGTATGGAATTAAAGATATCTGTTAAAACAGGTAAAATAATTGTTAATAAAGAAGATAGCGAAACACATGAAAAAGCTCAGGGAGAAGCAGAGTTAAATGGTGCTGTTTTTGAACTATTAAATGAAAAAGAAGAAGTAATAAAAGAATTAACAATTAATAACAATATTTTAGAATTTGATTTTCTTCCTTTTGGAAAATATTATATAAGAGAAAAAAAACCAGGTATTGGATATTATTTAAATAAAGAAAAATATGAGGTATTAATTAATGAAAATAATTTGGAACAAAAAATAACTGTAAATAATGATGTAATAAAAAGTAATGTAAGAATTATTAAAAATTATGGAACTAAAGAAGATTTTGAAAATAATGAAATGAAAAGAGAATTTAATATAATGTTTATTATTAACGATAAAAATGGTAATACTATTTTTACAGGAACAACAAACAAAGATGGAATAATTGAAACTAAATTACCATATGGTAGTTATACACTTGAACAGATTAATACAACAAATGGTTTTGAAAAAATAGAAAATTTTAATTTTACTATTAATGAAGAAAATAGTATTGCTTATGATATAGTGTTAAATGATTTTAAAATAGAAGTTCCAAATGCATCAATTAGTTTAATTAAATCATTGTCAAGTATTTTAATGGAGTTAATACATGTATAAGTTTTATACGTTTATAGTTATTTCTTGTATTTCTTCTTTCTTGGTTTATAATTTTAGCAATAAACAAGAAGTAGTAAAAGAAAAAATTAAGGAAGAAATAAAACAAGAAGAATCACTTAGTAATGATATTAAAGAGGACGTTAGTGATATAAAAAAAATATCTTTTGAAATAGAAGAAGAAAAAGAATTGTTTACATTAGAAATACCTAAAATAAAATTAAAACAAAATGTATATAATAAAAATAGTATATTAAATGATATTGAAAAAAATGTGATAATCATGAAAGAATCAAATTTACCTGATGAAGAAAATGGAATAGTTATAATTGGTGCACATTCTGGATATGGTAAATATGCATATTTTAAAAATCTAAATAAAATAGATATAAATGATGAAATAATAATTCATTATAATAATAAAGATTATATTTATAAAGTAATTGAATATCATTTAGATTCAAAAGATGGAAGTATTTCTATAAATAATTTTAATAAAAAAAATAAATTATTTTTATACACTTGTAATCCAAATGATAAAAATAATTATTTAGTTTATGATTGTGAAAGAGAATAATTATTTAAAAAAATGTTTTTCAAGTAATTTTAAAACATAATATATTAAAAAAGATAGAATCCCTAAAACAAATACACTAGTAATTATAAGGTCAATATTGAATACTTGAGAACCATACATTATTAGATAACCTAATCCTTTTTTTGATACTAATAATTCTCCCATAATAACTCCTATTAAAGACATACTTATATTTATTTTAAATGCATTAAATATATTATTTAAGTTAGATGGAATTACTACCTTTCGAAATATTTGCATATTTGTAGCATTGAAACTTTTTAATAAAACAATATAATTATTGTTAGTGGATAAAAAGCAATTATATATATTAATAACACTTAGTATTAAAGAAATCATTAGTGCCATAACAATAATAGAATTTATACTTGCACCAACCCATATTATAATTAATGGGCCAAGAGCAACTTTTGGAAGAGAATTAATAACTGTTAAATATGGATCTAATATTTCTGCAGATGTTTTATTGAACCATAAAATAGATGCTATGATTAATCCTAGAATAGATGCTATTAGAAAACTAACAATTGTTTCATAAAAAGTAATACCAATATGACTAAATAAATCTGTTTTACTGAGTTTTATTAAAGTATTAAAAACATTTTTTGGAGAAGAAAAAAGAAAAGTATTAATTATATTTAAATCAGATAGTAATTGCCAAATAATTAGGAAAGAGATTATTATTAACAATTGTATTGCTATAATAAATCTTTTTCTTTTTTTTCTTTTTTTTAAATAAATTAAATGTTCTTTACTAAACATTAATATCTATTTCCTTCCATATTTCATTATAATATTTTTCAAATTCTTTTTCTTTTCTATTTTCTACTGGAGTTTTTCTCTTTTCATATTTTATATCATATATTTTTTTTACCTTAGATGGTCTTTTAGACAATACAATTATTCTATCTGACATACTTATAGCTTCAGCTACATCGTGTGTAACCATTATTACAGTTTTTTTCTCTTCTTTTATTATTCTATATAAATCATTAGATAATGCTAATCTGGTTTGATAATCAAGTGCAGAAAGTGGTTCATCTAAAAGTAACAAATCTGGATCAATAGCAAGAGTTCTAATAAGAGCAATTCTTTGTTTCATTCCTCCAGATAATGCTGAAGGATATTTATTTATAAAATCTCCTAATCCATATTTTTTTAACATATTAATAACTTTATTTTTTTTCTCTTGATTTAAAGATTTATTTATTTCTAATCCAATTAAACAATTATCTAAAACAGTTCTCCAAGGAAATAAAGAATCATTTTGAAGCATATAACCTATTTTAAAGTTTTTTTTCTTAATTATTATTTCTCCATCACTTTTATTTTCTAAATTTGCAAGAATTGACAATAAAGTAGATTTTCCACAACCAGAAGTTCCAATTATTGAAATGAATTCATGTTCTTCTATTGATAATGAAATATTATCAATAGCAAGGATTTCTCCTTTTATATCATGATAATACTTTTTTAAATTTTTAATTTCTAATAAATTCATTTCTTATATATTAATTCACTATACGGAACTTTTTCATCTAACTCATTTGCATTAATCATGATATCTTGTAAATGATTAAATGATTCTTCTTTAAATTCTGTAGTAGATGGCCATACATCTATAGATTTATATCTTTCAATGACTTTTGTTAGATCATCTAAATTTGTATCTGGGAAAAAAGATATAATTGATTCTGCAACAGTTTTGCTATCATTATTGTGAACAAATTCTAGTCCTTTTTGAATAGCTTTTTCAAAATTGTCGATTAATTCTTTATTGTCATTTATGTAACTAGTTCTTGCACTATAAGAAGTATAAGGAACAATTCCTCCTAATTCTCCTATACTTGCAACTACATAACCTAATCCCTGTTTTTCAACATCTAAAGCGTTTGGTTCAAATAGAGTTACAAAGTCACCTATTCCACTTAAAAATGCTCCTTGCATAGCTGCAAACTGAATACTTGTATCAATAGTTAAGTCATTTTTATCAATTTTATTTTCTTTTAATGCCCATTCAAAAGTCATTTCAGGCATCCCAGCTTTTCTTCCACCAATTACATATTTACCTTTTAAATCATTTAATGAAAAATTATCAATTTTTTCTCTAGATACGAGAAAACTTCCATCTTTTTGAGTAAGTTGAGCAAAAGTTTTTAGGTAATCTTTTTCTCCGCCATTATAGACATATATAGTTGCTTCTATACCTGAAAATCCAATATTTACATCATTAGATAGAACTGCTGCTATTACTTTATCAGCACCATTTGCAAGAGAAAGTTCAATATCAATCCCATATTCTTTAAAATAACCATTGTTGATTGCTGCATATTGAGGTGCATAGAAAATACTATGAGCAACTTCAGCTACTTTAACTTTAGTTAATTTATTATCTTTCTTTTCTGGTCTTATAAGTACCATTAAACTTAAAAATACAATAGTAATAATTCCTAAAATAGTAATTAAATTTTTTTTCATAAATCCTCCTTATTTATTCTTTTTATTATATGCTTTAAAGTGTAAAGTTGTGATTTAGAATAATTGATTAAGTAATTTATATGTGATATTATTATTTAGTATAGAGGTGAGTATGAAAAAAAGTAAATTATTATATGATACATATGAAAAACCACCACTTCTTCAATTATTAATACTTGCTTTTCAACATGTATTTGCTATGTTTGGAGCTACTGTTTTAGCACCAGTTTTAATTAATCAAGCAGCTGGTTGTGAAGTGATTTCAATTTCAACAGCATTGCTTGCATGTGGTGTCGGAACACTTATTTATATTATATGTACAAAAGGAAAGTCTCCAGTTTTTCTGGGTAGTTCTTTCTCATATATTATTCCAATTGTACTTGCATATAATAAAGGTGGAATATCAGGATTTACAACAGGAATAATAACAGTAGGAATTATATATGTTATAGTTTCTTTTATAGTAAAAAAGATTGGGAAATCTTGGATAGATAAATTATTACCACCAGTTGTTATTGGACCAATGATAATGATTATTGGACTTTCTCTTGCACCAAATGCTATTAAACAAATAGGTCTTAGCAATGGTGATATAGCATGGCAAAATCTTTTTGTGGCTTTTACTGCTTTTGCTGCAACAGTTGGAGTAGCTGTATATTCAAAAGGCTTTTTTAAAGTAATACCATTCTTGATTGGAATGGGTGTGGGTTACTTCTTTGCTATTTGTTTTCATATAGTAGATTTTTCACCATTAAATAACGTGTCAGTATTTGAATTACCTCATATATTAATTCCATTCAAGGATTATTCCTTCAGTTTGGTAGGAATGTTAACTATTGCTCCAATAGCTCTTGTTTCACTTACTGAACACGTTGGAGACCATATTGCACTTTCTAGTATAATTGGGAAAGATTTAATTAAAGATCCAGGACTTGATAAAACAATACTTGGAGATGGCCTTGCAACTACATTTGCTGGTCTTATTGGAGCTCCAGCAAACACAACATATGGAGAAAATACTAGTGTTGTTGGAATGAGTAAAGTTGCATCAGTTTGGGTAATTGGAACTGCTGCAATAATATCAATCATTATGTCGTTTTTTGGGATAATTGCAGCATCATTTACAACGATTCCTGATCCTGTATTAGGAGGAGTATCAATGATACTTTATGGTTTTATTTCAATTAATGGATTAAAAGTATTAATAGAAAAACAAGTAGATTTTAATAATATAAAAAATGTTATTATTGCTTCAACCATGTTAATTTTTGGATTAGGTGGTGCAGTGATTACAATTTCTGGTGGAGATATGTCCGTTTCTCTTACCGGATTAAGTCTTGCAGCAATAATAGGAATTATATTGAATCTAATATTAAAACCAGAAAGAAAGGATGATTAAAATTGTTAAATTTTATTAAAAATTTATTTAAAAAGAAAACTAATAAGAAAGAGGATAAAAAAGAAGGAATAATTAGTGAATGGTCTTTTCAAAGGTTTTCAAGTTTTTATGATGAAAGAGTTTTTCCTGATCCAAGATTTAATGAAAAAGTAGAAATAATAAAAAGTTGCATTAATGATAAACATATGGAAAGACTTGATGAAATTGCAAGTGAATCAGGGTGTACTGTAGAAGAAGTTATAATGAAGATTAGATATCTTAAGAATAAGAGAATATTTGATAATATTTATATTGATAGATATAGTAGATTAGTTAGAAGGTGTACTGATGAAGATCAAAAAATATTAGAGAAGTATTATAATATGCTTTATTATGACCATTATAGTATAATAGAAATGGCTCAAAGAGTTCCAAACTATCATAATAAACCTATGCCAATTATTGAAGAAGATGTATACAAAGATATTAAATACTTATATGATAAAAGTATTATAAATGGTATTAAATTAGATGATGCTAGAAAAGAAATAATTTATTATACTATAGAGAAACATAAAAAAGCAGAAAAATATGCTACTATTAATTGTTCTAAATGCGGAGCATTAGTTGATACACTAATTAATGGAACTGGTCGTTGTGATTATTGTGGAAGTATTACAGAAGATACTACACATGGTAAGTTTAAACATTGAGTAATCAATGTTTTTTTCATACTTGATAAACTTTTTAATATATTTAATTGAAAGGAGTAAGTATGAATAATTATATAGTACAAAAAGGAGACACTCTTTATGGTATAGCAAAAAGATTTAATACATCAGTTCAATCTATAAAAGAATTAAATAATCTTAAAAATAATATTATATCTATTGGGCAAACTTTAAGAGTAACAACAAATAACGATTCAGATCCTTTAGAATGTATTGTCTATACAGTAAAAAAAGGAGATAGCTTATATAGTATTTCTAAAAAATATAATACTACTGTAGATGAAATAAAAAGATATAATAACTTAAAAACTAATTTATTAAACATTGGAGATAGAATAATTATTCCTTGTAATTTAGAAAATGATTATAAGGACATTAATAATAATTATGTTGATTATATTGTGGTAAAAGGAGATAGTCTATATTCTCTTGCTAATAAGTATGGGACAACAGTTGATAAAATAAAAGAATTAAATGATTTAAAGACTAATGCATTGAGTATAGGACAAAAACTTATTATAGATGATAAACGTGGTATATCATCGGTTTTAGAATGCTTTGGAGATGGAAATTATAGTAATAATAAATATCAAAATTATATAGTTGTCAAAGGAGATAACTTATATGATATAGCAAAAAAATTTAATACAAGCGTTGAACAAATAAAATTAATAAATAATTTAGAAACAAATAATTTAAGTATTGGACAGATTTTAAAAGTACCAGGAAGTAATAATACTTATATTGTTCAAAAAGGAGAGTCTCTTTATAGTATTGCAAAAAAAATTAATACAACTGTAGATAGTCTTAAAAAGAAAAATAATTTATCAAGTAATTTGATAAGTGTAGGTCAAGAATTAATTATTTAGGAGGATTATGGAATATTATTTTGATAGTGAAGAATTTAAAGATTCTTCTATATATAAAAATTTTATAAATATAAATGATGGTAAAGGTATTTTAAAAGTTGAAGCATCTACTGCTAGTGAAGCATATCCTTTAGAAGGAGTAGAAATAATAATTTCAAAGATGATTGATGGTAGTAAAGTGATTTTTTATAAAGGAGTAACAAATGATTCAGGAATTATTGATGGAATAGTTCTTCCAACAAGAAGAATTGATAAAGAAGTAGAAAATGTTTCTGATATTGTATTCACAACATATGATCTTGTGGCAAAATATCCAAAATATAATATGGAGAAAACTTATGATGTTTCTATTTTTGATAACATTAAAGTTATTCAACCAATAACTATGTCTGTTAATGATTTGATTGAAGGTGAAGAAAACGGCTAAAGTTAATTATCCAACAATTCCAACAAATATTGTTGTTCATTTAGGATCTCCTAATGATGCTGCAAGAAACATTAGCATTCCATTTACGTCATACGTTAAAAATGTTGCATCTAATGAAATATATCCGACATGGCCTGATGCTGCAATAGAAGCAAATATCTTAGCAATCATTTCTTTTACTCTAAATCGAATTTATAATGAATGGTATCCATCTCGTGGATATTCATTTAATATAACTTCACTGCCTGCATATGATCAAACATTTATAGAAGATAAAGAATACTTTGATATTATTTCTAAAAAAGTTGATGAAATATTTAACAATTATATTTATCGTGAAGGACAGGTTCAACCTTTATTTGCAACTTATTGTGATGGAAGAAGAACTGCTTGTAATGGACTTTCACAATGGGGTAGTGTAGATCTTGCCAAACAAGGTAAAACAGCTTTAGAAATTCTTAGATATTATTATGGTAACGATATTAGAATATTTAATGATGCACCAGTAGGAGAAATAACAAGTACATATCCTGGTTATGTTTTAGAACTAGGAGAACCAGGTCCACAAGTTGAAATAATACAAAGTGAATTAAATAGAATTTCTAATAATTATCCAGCAATACCTAAAATAGAAAGAGTAAATGGATATTTTGGAATAGATACAGAAAATGCTGTAAAGAAATTTCAAGAAGTATTTAATTTAAATGTTACCGGTAAAGTGGATTATGCAACATGGTATAAAATAAAAAATATTTATAATGCAGTTAAAAGACTTAATGATTTATATTCTGAAGGAATTACTGAAGGAGAATCAATTGTAACATTTGCTAGTAAACTAGAATATGGTGATACAGGATTACTTGTTAAAGGACTACATTATTATTTAAATACAATTGCATTTTTTGATCCTAATCTTCCAATGTTAGAAGTAAATGGTGTATATAATGATAATACAAAAAAAATGGTTATGAATTTTCAAAATAGGTATAATATTCCAGCAACAGGAATTGTTGATGCAGTCACGTGGAACAAAATAAAAGAAGTATACTTTAATCTATTAAATAATATTCCAAGTGAATATGTACAATATAAAGATGAGTTTTATCCAGGAAGATTAATGTCAATTGGTATGAGTGGAAGTGATATAAAACTATTACAAAACTATTTATATCAAGTATGTGTTAAATATAAAAACATTCCAGGAGTAAGAGTAACTGGAGTATTTGATGACTTAACAGAAAGCTCTGTTTTAGTTTTACAAAAACAATTCAATATCGATGAAAGTGGAGTAGTTGGTCCAACATTTTGGAATGATTTAGTAAGTTTATCAAAATAATAAAAAGCACTATTAGTGCTTTTAAATTTGCTTTTTTCAACAAAATATGATATAATAGCTAGCAATAAACGGGGTGGTAGTATGATCGATAATTTAAAAAAATCAAAAGATTTAATTGAAAAAAAATTACCAGTTAATGATATTGATTACACTATTCTTTGTAAAAAGTTTAATAGAAAATTTAATAAAGAAAAACTAAATAGATTATTAAAATCTATTAATAATACATATATTTATAATTTTATAGATGTAATAAAATCCATTGATAAAAGCAAATATCTTGATAATTTTTATTCAAATTTATTTAATTCAAAAATTATTAAAAATAGATTATTACATAAGATATTACTTGATAAAGAAGATTTTGGAGAAAATATTATTACTAAAAGAAATAACTACATAATTCTTGGTAATACAAAAGATCTAGAAGAAAATGATGCAGAGTTAACTCCATATCATGAATTATTACACTTATCAACTACTAAAATAGATAATAAGGCAATTAGAATTGGATTTCAATATAATGATTTTGCAGTTGGACTTAACGAAGGATATACTGAATTATTAACAAAAAGATACTTTAGCAAATTAGGGAAAAAAGATTTTAATGCATATATACATTTCAAATGGTTTTCTAATATGTTAGAAGAAATAATTGGAAAAGATATATTTGAAGATTTATATTTTAATTCTAATATTGTAGAATTAATAATTGAAATAGAAAAATATATTTCAAGAGAAAAAGTTTTTAATCTTATTGAGGACATGGATTTATTATTTAATAGTGAAAGTGAATTGTATGATTATGAAAAGAGATTTTTGTATTTAAAAGAACAATTAGATAGTAATGAAATTGATAATTATTTTGATATTAATAGAGAATTATTAAATAGAATTTATAATACATTTATTGAAATAAATGAAAATAAAGAAAAAATTACAGGAAATAAAAGTGATTTTAAAGAAAAAAATAGTAAAATAAAAAATGATTATGATCATGAAGAGGAATTATATAGAGAGTATTTTAAGGATGAAAAGAATTCTACTAAGAAAAGGGGGATAAAAAAATGAATAATATTGAAGAAATATTAAAAAAATCTATTACTGATGTAGAAAAAATGAATTCAAAAGAAAAAAGAGAGTATTTTGAGTTATTGAGAGAATATTGTTTAAAAATAGGTGAAAAATATAATAGTAATAATATAACATTAACTCAAAAAATAATGTCAAAGATGGGAAAATTGTTAAGAAATTTTGATTATGAAATAATTGGAAAAGAAAATGTTCCTAAAGATGGTTGTTTAATGATGTGTAATCATTCTAATACTCATGATGCATTTCTTGCTGCTGAAGTTCTTTCTGAAATTGGAGTTCCTTCAACTTTTATTGCTGCAATAGAAGGATTAAGCCCAATAGAATTATCATTATTTAAAAGTGCAAGAGCAACAATGATTGATAGAACAGATAAAGTTTCTGCAAGTAATGGATTATATGATTTTTCTAGTAAACTAGTTTATGGTGATACAGGTGTTATTTATGGAGAAAGTACTTGGAATTTACATCCATATAAACCTATGCAAAATATTAAAATAGGTGGTTCCAAAATTGCAGCGATTGCTAATGTACCAATAGTACCAATGATTTATGAATATGTAGAAGTTCCTAACATTGTGTCAAAGGAAAAAAAATTATATAGTAAATGTATAATTAAAATAGGGCAACCAATATATATTGATCCTTCAATTAGTTTAATTGAACAAACTAAAAGAATTCAAATAATTATGGAAGATATGAGAAGAAAATTGTGGAAAGAATTGGGAACTTATAGAGATAAAATTGAAGATATTAATCCAGATATTTATGTTAACCACACATGGTTAAAGAAGTTCGGTACTCCATTATTTAATTTTGATAGTGAAAGTGAAAATAAACTATTGTATACTAAAAAAGATGAGTTAGTAGAAAATGAATATTGTATTGACGAAAATGGAATATTTAAACCAGGAATCATCAAAAAGAAATCAAAAGTTAAAGGCATTTACTAATGCCTTTTTATATGATAAAATGTACATAATAGAAGGTGAATTGATATGTCTAATTTATATTTTTCTGTTAGTGCATTTTTTTGTATAATTTTAATTAATATTCTATTTTTTTCTAAAGAAAAAATAAATAATTATGAAACAAAAATATATGGATTAATGATTGTTGGAAGTTTAATTGATATTATTATAGAAATAAGTTTAGTTCTAATAGCATATTATTCTTATAATGATGTAGGAAAAATATTAATTGTTATTTTAAATAAGATTGATTTCTTTTATTATATATGGTGGCCTTCTTTGATATTACTATATGTTTTAAACTTAATAGTTAATAAAGAAGATTTATTAAAGTATCAAAAAGTATTAACTATAGTAAATACAATTTTCTTTATAGTACAAATTTTTTTACCACTTGAAATTATTAATGAAAATAATATTATGGGGATTGTGGGGATAGGAACATATTTTGTTTTTGCTATCGCTGTTGTATATATACTGTTAACAGCTTTTTTGATTTTTTTAAAAGCAAAAAAAAGAATAAGTAAGAAGTTTATTCCATTTATTATTTTATTAATTTTAATGATTTTAAGTGCAATTATAAGAGCGTTAAATCCTACTTTACTTATAATTCCAGCTATACTTGTATATATTGATTTAATAATGTATTTTACTATTGAAAATCCAGATGTAAAAGTACTAGAAGAAACTGAAAATGCAAAAATTGCTGCAGAAAAAGCAAATAGAGCAAAAAGTGAATTTTTATCATCTATGTCTCATGAAATTAGAACTCCACTTAACGCAATAGTGGGATTATCTGAAGATATTGGAACTTTTAAAGAACAAGTTCCTGGACAAGTATCAGAAGATGCAGAAGATATTATAAATGCTTCTCAAACACTTTTAGAGATTGTTGGTAATATTCTTGACATTAGTAAGATAGAATCTGAAAAAATGGAAATAACAGAAGTTCCATATTGCTTTAAAGAAGAAGCTATCATGTTAGCAAAAATTAATTCTGTTAGAATTGGGGAAAAACCAATTAATTTTAAATATTATATTGCAGATGATATTCCATATGAATTACTTGGAGATAAAGCACATGTTAAACAAGTAATAAATAATTTACTTTCTAATGCTATTAAATATACTAACCAGGGAGAGATAAATTTTAATGTTAATTGTATTAATAAAAATGGAATATGTGAATTAGTAATAATTGTACAAGATACTGGAATTGGAATTAGAAAAGAAAAAATAGATCATTTATTTACTAAATTTGATAGACTTGATGTGGAAAGAAATACAACTGTTGAAGGAACAGGTCTTGGACTTGCAATAACAAAGCAATTAACTGAAATGATGGGTGGAAGAATAAATGTTCAATCACAATATGGAAAAGGATCTATGTTTATGGTTAATCTTCCACAAAAAATAAGTAAAATGGAAGGACCAAAAGTTAAAGAAGATACTGGATTTGAAAGAACAATGGTTATGCCTAAAGTAGATCCAAGTCTAACTATACCTAAAAAGCAAGAACCACAAGAAATAGTAAGTGAACCTCCAAAAGTTGAAGGGGTTTCAACAATTGGAGAATATGGTGGAAAAAGAATTCTTTTGGCAGACGATAATCCATTAAATATTAAAGTAGCTAAAAGAGCACTTAAAGATTTTAATTTTACAATAGATGAAGCTAAAGATGGAAATGAAGCAGTAGAAAAAGTTAAATCAGGAATAGTGTATGATTTAATCCTAATGGATATAATGATGCCTAATAAAAATGGAGAAGATGCGTTTAAAGAGTTAAAACAAGATCCTAAGTTTAAAGTCCCAACAATTGCTTTAACTGCAGATGCAGTAGCAGGAGCAGCAGAGCACTATAAAGAAGTAGGATTTAATGATTATCTTGCAAAACCATTTACAAGAGAACAAATTAAAGAAAAGTTGGATTCTATCTTTATGAAATAATCAGGAGGTTAATATGAATTTATCTGATATATCAGTAAGTTTTATTAGTTTATATGATGAGTTTATTGATTATTTATTAGAAAATAAAAAAATTAATAGAAGTAAAATATCTAAACCAACAAAACTTGGTGAAAAAATTATAGATAATAATCTATCTAAAATAAGATTTAGTGAATTTATAAAATACTTTGAATATGTAATAAGAAATAGATTTCCTGAAGAAATCTTACATAATTTTGATGATAATTTAAGTGATTTGAGAATATATAGTACGTATTTTCAACTTGCAGATATTATGAAGAAACTATCAAAGTATGCTGGAAAATATAGTGCTACAAAGAATATTATAGTAATTAATTTCAAAGACAAAGATTTATTTTATAGTATTTATCATGAATTATTTCATATGGCAAGCACTGATAGAATGATTACAGATAGAATTCAAACTGGTTTTTTTGTATATAAGAATGGTATTAAAACTGGTAATGGGTTAAATGAAGGATATACAGATTTATTAGCACATAGATATTTTGGAGATGTTGGTTCTATAATTGGTTATCCCTTAGAATATCAATATGCTAAAGTTTTAGAACAAATAGTTGGACAAGAAAAAATGGAAAAATTTTATATGACTTCTAATCCAGGAGCATTAGTAAGAGAATTAGGAAAATATGATTCAGAAGACAATATTATGTATTTTATAAGGGCTATTGATAATATTTATAATCCTGATGATAATATTATTGTTAAACGTAACATAATAGAAAATATTACTAAATCATTAATTCAATGGTTTATAAGGAAAACAATAATGAATGGAGAAAATATCTTTGATCCAATTGTTCGTAGAAATGTTATTTCATTTGCATGGCAAATACCAGCAAGAGTTGTTAATACTGATTCATCATATATTGATATTGATATTAATTCAATAATTGATCAAGTAGTTGATGAAATATATGGACAAAATAGAAATAATTATCCAATAAGGTAGATATATAGAGAATTTTAAAAGATGGACATTTATCTTTATAGATGCCTTTTTTTTTGGTATAATTTTATTAACTAGAGGTGTCATATGAACTTAGATTATTTAAATAAAGAACAAAAAGAAGCAGTTTTAAAAACAGAAGGTCCACTTTTAATACTTGCTGGAGCAGGAAGTGGAAAAACAAGGGTACTTACAACTAAAATTGCTTATTTAATAGAAGAATGTGGAGTAAGTCCATTAAGTATTTTAGCAATTACTTTTACTAATAAAGCTGCAAAAGAAATGAAAGATAGAGTATTTAACTTAATTGGTCAAAAAGCTAAAGGAATACAAATATCAACATTTCACTCTTTTGGAGTAAGAATATTAACTGACTATTATGAAAAATTGGGATATGAAAAAAACTTTATTATAATGGATTCTGATGATTCTTTATCAATAATAAAAAAGATTATAAAAAATAAAGGATTAGATCCAAAAAGTTATAATCCAAATGGAATAAGAAATATAATTAGTAATAATAAAAACGAAATGATAACACCAGAGAAGTATGCTAAATTTGCTCTTGGTGATTATGAACAAATTGTTTATGAAACATATATTGAATATGAAAAAACATTAAAAGAAAACAATGCAGTTGATTTTGATGATTTACTTCTTTTACCAATAAAATTATTTAATGAGCATATTGATGTTTTAGAAAAGTATCAAGAAAGGTTTCAATATGTATTAATTGATGAGTATCAAGATACTAATGAAACTCAATATATTATGTCTAAAATGATTGCGAAGAAATATAAAAATATTTGTTGTGTTGGAGACGTTGATCAATCAATATATAGCTTTAGAGGAGCAAACTACCGAAATATATTAAATTTTGAAAAAGATTATCCTGAAGCAAATGTAATTAAGCTTGAACAAAATTATAGATCTACTACAACTATTTTGGATGCCGCTAATGATGTTATTAAAAATAATAAAGATAGAAAAGATAAAGTTCTTTGGTCTAACAAAGGACAAGGAGAATTAATTGATTATTATCGAGCCTTTAATGGAATAGATGAAGCACAATATGTATCAAGAGAAATTAAAAATTTAATTAATAAAGGAATTGAATATAAAGATATAGCAGTTCTTTATAGAACTAATGCTCAATCTCATACAATAGAAGAAGAATTACTAAAAGACTCTATTCCATATCGTATAGTTGGAGGAGTAGGATTCTATTCAAGAAAAGAGATAAAAGACTTACTTGCATACTTAAGACTAATATATAATTCAAAAGATAATATTAGTTTATTAAGAATAATTAATGTTCCAAAAAGAGGAATAGGAAATAAATCTATTAGTAATTTAATTGAGAAAGCTAATAGATTAGGAACATCTATTTATGATGCTATTGATAGTGGAAAAGAATTAGCATTTAAAGAAATGATTGAATCACTAAAAAAACAAAGTGATAATTTAACACTTACTGAACTTGTTGATAGAATACTAGATGTAACTGGAATAAAAAGTGAATATGAAAGTGAAAAAACATTAGAAGCGGATATAAGACTTGAAAACTTAGAAGAATTAAAAACGGTTACTAGAACATTTGAAGAAAGAGAAGGAATTGTTTCTTTAGAAGATTTCTTACTTGAAGTAAGTTTAGTAACTGATGTTAACGAGTATGATAGTGATCCTAATAAAGTTAGTTTAATGACAGTTCATTCTGTTAAAGGACTTGAATATGGTTACGTATTTATAGTAGGACTTGAAGAAGGTTTATTTCCACACATAAATTCAATATTAAATGGAAATGAACTTGAAGAAGAAAGAAGACTAATGTATGTTGCAATAACAAGAGCAAAAGAAAAATTATATATTGTTAATGCAAGAAATAGAATGATGTTTGGCCAAGAGACTGCTAATGTTCCTAGTAGATTTATTAATGAAATAAATAAGGATTTAATAGATAAGAAATTTGAAGATAAAGAAAAACAAGAAGAAAAAATATCTGTTGAAGATAAATTTTACAAAGATGAAGAAGTAGATTATAATATAGGTGATTATGTATACCACGAAGTATTTGGACAAGGAAAAGTAGTAGAAATATCAGGAAGCTTAATGTCTATTGCTTTCAAACATCCTTATGGAATAAAAAAACTTATGAAAAATCATAAGAGTATTACTAAAATAGTATAGAGGAGTTGTAGTTATGGATTTATTTAATTTATTATGTGTTAGTAGAAAGGCTAGTTTTGAAGGAGACTTACTTGTTCCTTCACTTATTTTTGTAAGTATAGTATTGTTTTTATATGGTATTATCAAAATACTTGTAAATTATGGGAAAAAGGATGATACTTCAAAAAAGAAGTTTAGAAGAGGATTAATATCTTTTGTATTGTTTATTATTTTTGCAATAATTTCTTTATTTGTAATAAAGATAAATAGCAAAGAACTTGTTGATTCTTGTAATAATATTGTTCCTACATATAGAGTAATGAAAGTTATAAAGAATCTTATAAGAATATTTGTACCACTTGTATTTGTAATAATCGCAATTATTGTGCTTGTTAAAAATGATGAAAATAAAAAAGAGAAATTACATAAATTTATTAGGTATATTGTACTAGCAATTTCTATATTTATAATTCTTACTACCTTTGATGCATTAATTGGTATATTTGAAGAAATACCAGAATCCGAAGGGTGGACATGTTGGTGTTAATAAATAATATAAAAAAACTTATGAAAAATCATAAGAGTATTACTAAAATAGTTTAAAGGAGTATATATGAATTTAATTAATTTATTGTGTGTTGGAAGACCAAAAGGTAATGTTATTGATGTATTATATTTATTATGCTTACCAAGTATAACGATGATATTTTTGATATATGGAATAAAAAATATATGTGAAAATGTTGGAAAGAAAGAAGAATATTCTAAAAATAAATTTAAAAGAGGAGTTTTTTCTTTTCTAATATTCTTAGCTTTATCAGTAGTATCGTTAGTAATATTATCAGCTAACTCAAATAAAGTCAGGGATGTGTGTGATAATTATAGTCATTTGTATAGGGGATTAATAGCTATATTTAATATAGTACGTGTTATTGTTCCAATTATATTTTTTGTTAAATTTATTAGTTTAATTATAAATTGGCTTGCCACTCCAATAGAAAAAAGAACTTCAAAAAAAGAAGTATGTAAAAATGTATTTAGATATATTGTAATAACAATTTTAATATTTTTTATAGTAACGATTTATAGTGCATTTACTGGAATTGTTACAAAAACAACATCATCTAGTGATGAAAATAACTCGGTAAGTTGGGCTACATGTTGGTGTAGTGATTAATGTAAACATTACTAAATAAATTAAAGGAGGATATATGAAAAAAGATTTAACTTTAGTAATAATGGCTGCAGGAATGGGGTCAAGATTTGGTGGTTTAAAGCAAATTGAACCTGTTGGACCTAATGGAGAGTTTATCATTGATTATTCTATTTATGATGCGGTTCGTGCAGGATTTAATAAAGTAGTTTTCATAATCAAAGAAGAAAACTATGATGTATTTAAAGAAACAATTGGAAGTCGTGTAGAAAAGCAAATAAAAGTAGAATATTGCTTTCAAAGATTAACGGATATTCCAGAAGGATATGATATAGGAGGTAGAACAAAACCTTGGGGAACTTCACATGCTGTTTTAGCTGCAAAAAATAATGTAAAAGGAGACTTTATAATTATTAATGCGGATGATTTCTATGGAAGTGATGCTTATATGCAAGCAAGTAAGTTTTTTGAAGAAGACGCACCAGACGAGTATGCAATAATTGGATATAAAATAAAAAATACTATGTCAGAAAACGGAGCAGTAAAGCGTGGAGTATGTGAGCAAAAAGATGGATATTTAACAAAGCTTGTTGAAAGTTCAGTTGAAGAAAAAGATGGAAAAATTATTGCAAGTCCACTTGATGGAAGTAATCCATTTGAAATTCAAGCAGATGACCCAGTATCTATGAATATGTTTTGTTTCAAAGATGATTTATTCCCATACTTAGAAAAACATTTAGTTGAATTCTTTGAAAAGAATAAAGATAATTTAGAAAAATGTGAATACTTAATACCTGATTCTGTATTTAATTCAGTTAAAGAAGGAAGAGTAAGAGTAAGAGTAATTCCTACTACTGCTAAGTGGCAAGGAATAACTTATAAAGAAGACAAAGAAAAACTTGTTAATGATATTCAAAAATTAATTGATGATGGTGTTTATCCAAATAATTTATGGAGGTAGAATGATATATGTTGTATGATAATCCAAATTGTTATAATAGTACATATTGGAAAAATTTTGCAATACTAAGTATGATAATATTCTTTATACTTTTATTATCAATTCTTTTTTATGTTATATATAGTTTTATCTTAAAAAAGAAATCTAAAAAGATTAAATTAATCACTTTAATAGTGGCATTAGTTAGTCTTGTTTCGTTTATAGGAATAATGGTATATGAAGCGATTGAAAGACCACCAATTGATCATTACTGTTGGAGTACAAAATAAGAAAGGGAAACCTAAATGGAAGAAAAAAAGGAAAATGTTAAAAAAAATAAGGTATTACCATTAGTAGTAATTGCAGTAGCAGTACTAGCAATTACTATAGGGATTGGTTTATTACTTGCAAATGGTAATAAAAAAGGAAATAGTGGTAATTCAGAACCAGATAAACCATATAATCCAAATAATGTTGTTTTAGATGGATTTACTTTTGCTCCTTTAAAACTTGAAGCAAGTGAAGATAATTTAGTATATTCACCTCTTTCTGTTAAATATGCATTATCATTGTTATCTGAGGGAGCACAAGGAGAAACAAAAGAAGAAATAGACAAACTTATAAAAGATTTAGGACTTACTAAATATGAAAATATTGATAAGGTATTATCACTTGCAAATTCAATTTTTATAAGAGATATTTACAGTGATAAAATAAAAACAGACTATATTAATTTATTAAAAGAAAAGTATAATGCAGAGGTTATTTTTGATGAGTTCAAGAATGCAGATAATGTTAACAAATGGATTGAAAATAAAACTTTTAATATTATTAAAGATATGTTAAGTGATGATTTGGTACAAAATCCCGCTGTTAAACTATTACTTATAAATGCTTTAGCAATTGATATGGCTTGGAGTACAGAATTTAATCCAGAAAATACAACATCAAGACCATTTACAAATGGAAAAGGACAAGAAGTAAATGTTGCAATGATGCATAAAACATCTGAGACAAATGAATTCTACCAAGATGAAGATTTTTCAGTTCTTTCTATGCCATTTAGAGATTATAATGGAACAAATCTAGAATTTATTTCTATTATGCCAAACCAGGGCAATTTAAAAGAAATAATTACTAAAGATGATATGAATTCAACTATAACAAATTTACTAGATAAACTTCATAGCCCATCTAATCAAGAATTAAGTATTAGTATTCCAAGATTTGAATATGAATTTAAAACAAGTTTAAAAAATGATTTAATTCAAATGGGAATAAAAAAGGCATTTAAAAGTGATGCAGATTTTTCTTTAATTGGAGGCAATGATTTATTTGTAGATGATGTGTTGCATAAAGCAAATATTAAATGTTCTGAAAAAGGTGTTAAAGCTGCAGCAGCTACAGTTATAATTATGAAGGATAATGCAATGCCATTTGAACCAGATTCAAAAGAAAAAATATATTTAAATTTTAATAAACCATTTATGTATATAATAAGAGATACTAAAACTAAGGAAGTATGGTTTGTTGGAACAGTTTATGAACCATTATTGTGGGATAATGTAAAAGGAGATTATAGTTATCAATAAAAGCAATTTTAATTGCTTTTTTTAATTTATAATAATATAATACTAAAACGAGGTGTTAGTATGACAAGAGAAGAAAGAGTACTTGGGTACTATGTATTATGTAATAAATTAAAAGATGTTGTTAGAACAGGTTGGAAAAACTGGAATGTAGATAGAGAAAGAGTAGAAAGTATTGCAGAACATATTTATGGCGTTCAACAGTTAGCAATTGCTATGCAAAATGTATATTACTATAATATTGATTTAACTAAAGTTATAATGATGCTTTCAGTTCATGAACTTGAAGAAACTATAATTGGAGATTTAACTCAATTTGATATTTCAAGAGAAGAAAAGAAAAGAATTGGCGAGAAAGCAGTTGAAGATATATTTAATAAATTTGAATTGAAGCAATCTACTAAAGATCTAATACTTGAATTTGATGAAAGAAAAACAGATGAAGCAAAATTTGCATATATGTGTGATAAATTAGAATGTGATATTCAAAGTAAATTATATGATGAGGATAATTGTGTTGATTTAAATAACCAAAGTAATAAAGCACTTGATAATAATAGAGTTCAAAAAATGCTAGAAGAAGGAAAGTCTTGGAGTGAGATGTGGATGGAATTTGGAAGAGAACATTATCCATATGATAAAAACTTTAGAAGTGTATCAGAATATGCTGAAAGGAATAATATACATAATTTGACAAAGACAATAAAGAATAATTAACTAGATATTTTATCTAGTTTTTTTGATATAATATTATTAGGTGATACATATGGAAGAAAGATACTTAGAACTTATTAAGTTAATAAATGAAGCAGATTATAATTATCATACTTTAGATAAACCAACTATTACAGATCAAGAGTATGATAGTTTATTAAGAGAACTTTATAATATAGAAGAAGCACATCCAGAGCTAGTAAGAAGTGATTCCCCTAGCCATAGAGCTGGAGGACAAGTTTTAGATGAATTTAAGAAAATTACTCATGCAATTCCTATGCTTTCATTAAGTAATGTATTTAATGAAGAAGAAATAAGATTATTTGATGAAAGAATTAGAAAAGAAGGAATTGATCCTAAATATGTTGCAGAATTAAAAATAGATGGACTTTCAGTATCTTTAAATTATAAAAATGGAAAATTATTTAGTGCTGCGACTCGTGGTGATGGAGTAGTTGGAGAAGATATTACAAATAATGTTAAAACAATTAAAACAGTTCCTTTAACTATTAATAAACCTATAGATATAGAAGTTCGTGGAGAAATATATATTAGTAAAAAAAGATTAGAAGAAATAAATGCTGATCGAAGAAAAAAAGGACTAGAAGAATATCAAAATTGTCGTAACTTAGCAGCAGGATCTATTCGTCAATTAGATTCTAGTGTTGCAGCATCAAGAAAATTAGATTGTTGGATATATCATCTTCCTAATCCTCAAGATTATGGTATTAAAACACACTTTGAAGCACTTATGTTTATGAAAGAGTTAGGTTTTAAAGTAAATCCAAATAATAAAATTGTAAATAATATTGAAGAGCTTCTTGATTATATTAAAGATAAACAAGAAAAAAGAGATAATCTTCCTTATGATATAGATGGAATTGTAATTAAACTAAATAATCTTTCAGAACAAAAAATAATGGGATTTACTGCAAAGTATCCTAAATGGGCAACTGCTTATAAGTTCCCTGCGAAAGAAGTATATACAAAACTAGAAGATATAATTTTTACAGTAGGAAGAACTGGACAAATAACTCCAAATGCAGTTTTATCCCCAGTTCTTGTGCAAGGATCTACTGTAAGACGTGCAACACTTCATAATGAAGATTATGTTAAAGAAAAGGATTTAAAAATTGGTGATATAGTATCAATTAGAAAAGCTGGAGATGTTATTCCAGAAGTAGTTGAAGCAATTACTGAAAGACGTGATGGTACAGAAAAAGAATTTCATATGATTGATAAATGTCCTATATGTGGAACTAAATTAGTAAAAAAAGAAGGACAAGTAGATTATTTTTGTACTAACGAAAAATGTGATAAAAGAAATATTGAATCATTAATCCATTTTGTTGATAGACATGCTATGAATATATCTGGGCTTGGTGAAAGAATTATTGAAGACTTTTATAACATGGGATTTATAAAAAATATAACTGATATATATCAACTAAAGAAACATGCAGAAGATTTAGTAGAACTAGAAGGATTTGGTAATAAAAGTGTTAATAATTTACTAGGAGCCATAGAAGAGTCTAAAAATAATTCTTTGGAAAAACTTATATTTGCATTAGGAATAGAACAAGTTGGGGAAAAAACTGCAAAAGTCTTAGCAAGAAGATTTGAAACTATGGACAATTTTATGAACACTTCTGTGGATATTTTGACAAATATTCAAGATATTGGAGAAATAATTGCCACAAGTATTGTGGATTATTTTTCAAAAGAAGAAAATCAAAAATTAATTAGTGATTTAAAAGAACTTGGACTTAATATGAATTATCTTGGAGAAAAAATAGAAGAAAAAGAAGAGTTTGCTAATAAGACATTTGTAATAACTGGAACTTTAACTAATTATACAAGAGATGAAATGAAATCAATTATTGAAAACTTTGGAGGACATACTTCAGAATCAGTTAGCAAAAAAACAGATGTTGTAATAGTAGGAGACAATCCAGGAAGTAAATATGATAAAGCTCAAAAGTTAGGAATAACTATTTGGGATGATGATTATGTTAATCAAATAATGGAAGAGTATAAGTAATACTCTTTTTTTGTAGGCAACTTAAGTACACTTTAAAATGTTTTATTCATACTATAAACTAGATAGGAGGAATAATATGTATAATCAAGATTTTAATCAAAACTTTTTTGGAGAAGATATAAATGTTGATGTTGATTTAAATGTAACAAATGGTAATAGTTTTGGAAGTCAATTTCAAGGAAGTGTAAGTCAACCAATTATAGAACCAACTCAAGAAAGAGTTGTTAATAGAACAATTATGCATGAAGTACCACATATTTGTCCAATTAATACAAGAATTATTAACAATCATGTTTATAGACATACATATCAACCAAGATACACATGTTGCGAAGAAAATACATGTACTAATGTACAATGCGGCTCTTGTTGCTGTTTTAATAATAAATAGTCTCGAAAGAGACTTTTTTAATTGTATAATTATTTAATTTATTGTAAAATAAATGTGAAAGGTAGTGAATGATGTGGCACATATAGAAATTGATACAGATGACTTATCATTATTAGCAAATGATATTAATGAAATGAATGTAAAAATTGATAATTTGAAATCAACTATTAATACTAAGTATGATAAAGTTAAGGATATGAATTTTTATACTGAAGGATTTAATAATATTAGTAAGTATTTAGAATCTCAAGTATCAAAAATAAATGGAATAAAATCAAAATTAGAAAAATATCAAGATGAGATCATTTCAATTGAAAAAACATATTCAGAGAAATTTAATGATGTAGTTGTACCAAATTTACAAAGTAGTAGTGCAAGTTTAGTTGTAATGAGTCCTTCAATTACAGGTAACCCTGGTTCTACTGCAACGGGAACGGATACTCAACCAGAAACAACTAGTCAAACGCAAACAGTTTCTCAAACAACTAGTGTTGAAACTTCTCCTACAGTTGTAACAAATACTCAAAATGATACTAGTCTTGTAGAAAATACTACTCCAAATGCTGTAACAAATAAAGAAGAAAACAAAAATACAAGTAATAGTAATTCTTCTGGAAACCAAACTAAAACATATTCTACAGTTGATAACGAAGAGTCAAAAACAGGATTAAATGTCTTTGGTGTCTTAGCAGGAGCTGCAGGTATTGTAGGAGCTGGGGGATTAGCTGCTCATGCAGTAATGAAATCAAAAGATGATGAAGAAAAAGAAGAGCAAGAAAAGCAAGAAGAACAAAAAGAAAATGAGGTAAGGGAGTATTAATATGGGATATCAAGTTATTGTAGATACAGATTCTTTATTAGGAATCTCTAATAGTATAAATAGTACTTCTAATGAAATTTCAAATTCAATTATTTCTTTACAAAAAGTATGCAACGATTTAGGTACTAATATACAAGATCAAAATATTGTTAATTTTCAAAATAATTTTGGAGATTATTTATCAAGATTGAATTATCTAACAGTATTTTATAATAGTATTTCTAAAGAAATAAGTAATATGTCAAAAGAATATGATAATGTCGATAATACTGATTCAGCAGAATTAAAAAATCTGTTTGATAAAAAGAATATTGATGGTTAAGGGGGAAATTGTATGGCAGATATTCTAATTGATTATAATAAATTGCAAGATGCAATTTCTAATATTGATAGTGAAACAAAAAAACTAAGAGAATTATTTGATAAACAAAATAATAATTTTAAATTGCTTGAAGACAATAAAATTTGGTATGGTACTTCAAATCAAAATTGTCTAGCGAAATATGCGGAAGTTAGTGGTAAATATGAGGGCATAATTTCTGATTTAGAAAAGTACAAACAGTTCTTATACAATTTAGGAGAATCTTATAAAAGTATTAATATAGAAGCTGAAAGAAAAATAGCTTCTAACATGCAATAGGTGGAGGTGTAAAAATGAGTGAACAAGTAAAAATACAACAAGTACCAGTACCACCAAAATATGCGCCAGCGCCAGTGCCATCAACAGTTGCGATACCACAACCAGTACCAGTACCACCAAAATATGCACCAGCGCCAGTACCATCAACAGTTGCGATACCACAACCAGTACCAGTA
>CADBDE010000001.1:243647-270888 GCA_902793375.1 uncultured Erysipelotrichaceae bacterium
ACCAGTGCCACAACCAGTACCACCAAAATATGCACCAGCGCCAGTTCCACAAACGTCACCAGTACCAGTGCCACAACCAGTACCACCAAAATATGCACCTGCTCCACCACAACCAACACCACCAACTCCAGTGCCTCCAACAACAATTACAACAGCTCCAGTAGGTGATACTTATGAAGATATTTATGGACATTCAGATATTGCTCCAGCTTCATCAGTTAATACTGATGAAGTAATGAATACTCGTCATTTTATAGAAGATATTGATTCTTTAATTGAGGATTTTGATAAATTTTATAATAATTCACATTATGTTACAGGTGGATTTGGAAGTGCAATTTCATATACATCAGAGAATTGCAAGAAAAGTATTGAATCACTAAAGAAATTTGCTGAAAATAATTTTTTACAAGCTATGAATAATGTTGGAGAATATGAAAGAAATCTTAATAAAATGAAATCAATATCAAAACCTATAGTAGGGAATTTTTCAAGTATTCACTTTAATGATGATGGAACTGTAGTATTCCCTAGTGGTAGTTTAACAAGTGAAAACAAACAAACAATTGTAACAGTTGAAAATTTATATAAACAAAATAGAAAAATAAAACAACAAATAGAATCTTTTTCAAAAGAAAAAATAGTTTAATAAATAAAAAGGAATACTATGTATTCTTTTTTTAATTGTTTATTCAGTTCCTGTTTGATATAATAATTAGTAAGAGGTTTTTTATGAATACAGAAGAATTTGAAAAATATAAAAATGATTTTTATGAATATAGAAAACAATTATTTAAAGGGCATGTTTTAAATTCTTTATTTTTTGAAGTTACATTAAGATGCAACGCAAGATGTGAACATTGTGGTAGTAATTGTGGAGATATAATTCAAAAGGATGAAATAACAAAAGATGAAATATTTAAAGTATTAGAAGATATTAGAAATGCAGGATTATATGATCCTAAAACGGTTATGTTAAATATTACTGGAGGGGAACCTTTAGTAAGAAAAGATTTATTTGAAATAATGGCATATGCTGATAGTTTAGGTTTTCCTTGGGGAATAACTACTAATGGAATATTAATTGATGAAAAAGTAGTAAAAAATATGGCTAAAACACATATGTATAGTGTTTCTGTATCAATTGATGGATTAAGAGAAACTCATGAAAAATTTAGAAGAGTCAAAAATTGTTATGACAAAATTCTAAAGGGTATAGAATTAATGCTAAAAGAGCCTGAAATAAAAGTAGTGCAAGTAACAACTTGTGTTAATAAAAAGAATATTGATGAATTAGAAGACATATATCAAATGCTTTTAAAAATGGGACTTAAAGAGTGGAGAGTAATAGAAGTAGATCCAATTGGAAGAGCTTTTAATAATACTGATATTCTACTTGATGGTGATGGATATAAAAGAATGGTAAGATTCATAAAAGAAAAACAATTGGAAGGAAAAATGAATGTAACTTATGGTTGTGGGCATTATCTAGGAAATGGTGTGGATTATGATATTAGAAAAAAACCATTTATTTGTTATACAGGAGTAAATGTTGGATGTATATTAAGTAATGGTGATATATTTGTTTGTCCTGATGTAAAAAGACGACCAGAATTAATTCAAGGTAATATTAGAAAAGATAATTTCATGGAAGTGTGGGAAAAGAAATTCAAACTATTTAGAAAAATGACTAGGACATGTAATTCAACTTGTAAAAAATGTTCAGAGTGGAAATTATGTGGAGGAGATGCATTCCATACATGGGACTTTGATGAAAATAAACCTCTTGTGTGCCCTAAAGTATTGTTTAAAGAAGATTATAGAATACAAAAGGAATTACAAGATTTAAAGAAGAAAAGATCAAGAAAAAAAACAGGTAATAATAAGAAATAATATGAAACATAAAATGAGATTGGTTAATTTTGCATTTAATGCAATTAAAAATGAAGAAAAAGATATAGAATTAAGGCTTAATGATGAAAAAAGGCAATTAATTAATATTGGAGATACAATTATATTTACTAATATAGATACTCAAGAAGAATTAAAAGTTATGGTAACTAATCTTTATAAATATAATACATTTGAAGAATTATTTAATGCTTTTGATATTAAAAGATTTGGTTGTAATGATACAGATACTTCAAGTATTATGGATGAATTCTATACAAAAGAAGAACAAGAAAAGTATGGAGCATTAGGAATAGAAATAAAATTATTAAAGTAGACTTTTTAAAGTCTATTTTTTTTGATATAATTATAATGGTGGTATATATGATAGAGGACAAAAACAATATCGTTAAACAACTATTGAATTATTTAAGAATTATTATCTCAGAATATAAAGATAATATAAAACCAGAAACTATTGATTATCTACTAAATAATAATATAGTAGAGTTTAATAGTGCCAGTACAATTTCATTTTTTGTAGAAAATGGAGTACTTTACTTACCAAAAAGAATCTATGATATAATACCTATTTTAAAAGGACATGAACTATATGGAGTATCACCAAATGATAGAAGAAAAATAGAAGATTATTTAGATACTAATACTACTTATTATGATTATATAGAACATGTTATAAAGGTTGGTATAACTCCTTATCAATTCTTTGAAGAAAGTCTATTACATGAAGCTATGCATTTATGTGGAAGTGTTGGAGGAAATCCTTTAGAAGAAGGAATAACAGAATTAAAGTCTCGAGAGCTTGCACAAAAAAATAACATTAAGATATCTGCTTATGGTTATCCAAAAGAGACTGAAGTGGCTAAAACTTTACAAGAGGTTATTGGAAAGGATGTAATGGATCAATTAACTTTTATTAAAACTCATGATAGAAGAAATTTTTTAATAGAAAAAGTAGGAATAGAAAAAGCTGATTTATATAAAAGAGTTTTTAAAGATATGATACTTTTATCAAATGGATATAATATTAAAATAGAAACAATTAGTGATCCATATATAAAAGCTGAAGAATATAAAAAACTTAGTTATGCAACGGTACTTGAATATATAGATGAATACATTGAAAAGACTAAGTGATTTCGTTGATTTAGCAAATTAAATATGTTATAATGTACAAGAAATGGCGCATTATTCTAGTCAATATAGTATTATGAAGACGAGGGTAAAATATCGTTAAAAGGCATATCTATGAAACGTTTGGTGCTTGCTTCTTACGCCCAGTAAGGGGTGGGTGCTGAATTTGAAGAGTTTATGGACGATCGTAACGGCATACGGCAACCGTTCCATTTATTCGTGGAGACCTAAGCTTGTGAGCAATTACGACTTAGGCGTGAACCTATCTTGTGGCTAAAGCTATGGATAGAGTAGCCTGGCTTGAGTGATATTGGGGAATAGAGACAGCTTGTTACAAGGTGTACATCTTAGAAATAAGCATCGCTACTTGAAACTAATATTGCAAAAAAGCATAAGTAATATTTCTGTTGTCGAGGAAAACTCCTAGGGTGTAAATTGATATAGGATTGCAGTGTGTTCTAAGTGGTTATCAAGTAATAGAATAGGTGACTATCTGTTTAATTTCTTAAAAGGGAACTGCTTAATTGGTAACGATTAAGTGAGATTAAGGGAAATCCAACTTGACCTTAAGACGCAAAGTTTACTATATTAGTTGCCATTTCCTATTTTATTTAGAGGATATAATGAAAAATAAAAATTATAAAGAGAAATATTCTAGAAAAGTTAATAAAAAACCAATAAAAGACAAGAAAAAAGTTGATAAAAAATGGGTGTTAATAATATCCATTCTTTCTTTTCTTATTTCACTTGTTTTTTCTTTTATTGGAGAAACTGTTATTCCTAATGCACATATTGCTATTAGCATTATGTTAATATTTATATTTGTATTTTTAGGAATAATATTTGATATGATTGGAGTTGCTGTTACAGTTGCTGATGTTTCAGTATTTAACTCAATGGCAACAAAAAGAGTTAAAGGTGCGAAGATAGGAGTTAAACTTATTAAAAGCGCTCCTAAAGTATCAAGCTTTTGTAATGATGTTATTGGAGATATTTGCGGAATAATAAGTGGATCAACTGGACTTAATATAGCCATCATTATATCAAATAAATTTGATGTAAACTTATTATTACTAACACTTTTAATAACTGCATTTATTGCAGCAATAACAATTGGTGGAAAAGCACTAGGAAAAAGTTTTGCAATTAATAATAGTAATATTATTTTATTTAGGTTTGTTAAAATAATATCATTATTTACATTTTGGAGATAATTATGAATGAAAAGAAAAGAAAAAAAATGAATGGAATAATTATTGGTGATTATTTTATAAGTTATTCTTTTATAGTTATTATAATTACAATTATTCTTTTGCTATTTATCACTTTTTATACTAGTTTTATTAAAAATAAAACTAGCAAAGACAAAAGCGATAAAATATACACTGATTCTGAAGAGATAATTGGAAATCCTAAGGAAGAAACAGTTGAAGAATCAAGTATATCTTTGATAATGGTTGGAGATTGTTTAATTCACGGATCAATTTATATAGATGCTAAAGAAGGAAATACTTATAATTTTTATAAAATGTTAGATAAAATTAAACCTATAATATCTAGTTATGACTTGGCATACTATAATCAAGAATCACTTTTAGGTGGAACTTCATTAGGACTTCAAACTTATCCTAGATTTAATTCTCCACAAGAAATTGGGGATGCTATGCTAGATGCTGGATTTAATATTGTAACTCTTGCTAATAATCATTCTCTTGATATGGGTGAAAAAGGACTTATCTCGTCTAATGCATATTGGGATAAAAAAGAAGAACAAGGAATAATGACAGCAGGAAGCTATACAAGTTTTGATGATAGAGATAAAGTTGTAATTATGGAAAAGAATGGTATTAAATATACAATTTTATCATATACAACGACTACTAATGGGTTATCTCGCCCAAGTGGTAAAGAGTATTTAGTAAATGTTTATAATGCTGAACAAGCAAAAAAAGATATTGAAAGAGTAAGAGATAAAGTTGATTTGTTAATGGTTGCTATGCACTGGGGAGAAGAATATACTCATAATCCGACAGAAAATCAAAAAGAAATAGCTCAATATTTATCAAGTTTAGGTGTAGATATTATTATTGGACATCATCCACATGTAATACAACCTATTGATTTTATTGGTAATACTATGGTAATATATTCACTTGGAAACTTCATAGCATCACAAAAAGGTGAAGTAGCCAAACATACTGGACTTATGGCATCTGTTACAATTCACAAAAAAACAATTAATGGAAAAACAAGTCTAACACTTGAAAATCCAACTGCAGATTTGGAATTTGTTTATTCAGTACCAGTTAGTTCAAATTCAAGAAAAAACTATAAGTTATATCCATATAGTGACTTAAATGATAACTTATTAAAGGGATATAAAGAGTACTATAATAAGTTTATGGATATAGTTACAAAATATAATAAAAATATTTCATATAAATCAATATAAATGTTTGAAAAATGTTATAAAAAATGGTATAGTTTTATAGAGTAGGTGGTTGTGAATGAAAAGACAATATTTAAGATTATTTAGTTTCCTTATAGGAATTACTTTTATAATAAGTGGTGTGTTATTTACATTAGTAAATAATTATAAGCAAGATAAAAAGAAAAAAATTGATGAAGAAAAATTAATTGCAGATGAAATTGGCAATGTTTATCAAACATTTTATGATAAAGAAAAAAGTTTAAGTACATTTAGAGATGAAGTAATAAATGAATTTAAAAGCTTTTCTGTGTTCTTTACAACAATGCCAGACAAATATGCAAATATAGCATCAAAGATTGAGAATTATGAAAAAAATATTACTGAAATTGAAGATATTTCATCATATTTAAAAGACAAATGTACTCAAAGATATAGTGTCTTAGAAGCAAATGATAAATGTGATGCTTATTATATTAATCTAGAAAAATCTATTAATATTTTTATTGCTGATATGGAATTGTTTAATTCAAAAATAAAAGAATATAACAAATGGACTGAAACAGAGAATAGTAGTGCAATCGCAACAAAAAAATATGATAAATTAGAAGAATTTAAAGTTAAAAAATATACTGAGTATGTTGATCTAAATGATGATGGTACATATTTAGGAAGAAATAATGAGTAGGAGGTAATAAAAATGAAGTTTGGATTATTACCAAAGAAAAAATTGGGTAAAATATTCCTTGGATTAGGAATATTCTTATTTCCTTTATTTTCATGTTTATATATTGTATCTATATATAGTGATGGATTAATTAGTGAAAAAATGTCTCTTTTAGTATTATTGATAGCAGTTTTCTCACTTTTAATGCTTATTGTTGGAATAGTATTTATAATTATTGGCAAAGATACATCTAAGAAAAGACTTAGATGGCCATTTAAGATTATTTTAGCTTTATTTGCTATTTGTTGGACTGTTGGAGGATATACAGTTGTAACACTTTTGTATTGGTCTGGAGATGGATTTAAAAACTGGTTAATAACAACAGCAATGACTACAAT
This sequence comes from uncultured Erysipelotrichaceae bacterium, assembly GCA_902793375.1. GTDB lineage: Bacteria > Bacillota_I > Bacilli_A > RF39 > UBA660 > RUG13868. The sequence continues at coordinate 250,186 of CADBDE010000001.1, forward strand.
GAACCATCAATATTTTGCTACATGGTTTTATGATGAATATGATATAAATCAAGTTCTTGCTCATAACTATGTTGCAGAAAGTGGAGAAGATACAGATCCTAATTTAATTCATTTCTCAGAACCTGATTTTAATCAGACTACTTTTAAAAACGAGTATGATAAAGAAGTACTAACTAAGGAAGAAGGAAATGACTTATATAAAATTATAGATATTAATAGAAAAAAATTTAAAGGAAAACTTGCAGTTGTTTACGATCCTTCTAAAGTAAAAATTGGAGTATCAAAAGGAATTGGAACTACTTTATCTGGATCTTATGGAGAATTTATTACTGAAATAGCTAGTAGATATAATGCTGTAATAGCAACTAATGCTGGTGGATTCTATGATCCGGATTGGAATTCACGTGGTGGAGTTCCTCATGGACCTGTTATTTCCGATGGAAAGTTAATTACAAACTTTAAGAGAATAGCTACAGGTGGAGGATTAGTTGGATTTGACCAAAATAATAAATTAATTCTTTCTAGAATGAGTGCTGATGAAGCAGTAAAATCTGGTATTCGTGATGCTGTTGATTTTGGTCCATTCCTAATTGTTAATGGAAAATCTTCTTTTGTTAAAGGAAATGGTGGTTGGGGAGATGCTCCAAGAACTGCTATTGGACAAAGAGAAGATGGTATTGTATTACTTCTTGTAATTGATGGAAGACAAACAGGAAGCGTTGGAGCAGATATGAATGATTTAACAGAAGTTATGTTAGATTATGGTGCAATAAATGCTGTTAATATGGATGGTGGAACATCAAGTGCAATGGAATTAAATGGTGATATAATAACAAATCCAAGAAATGGTAATTTTGCTGCAAAAACAAGACCAGTACCAAATGCTTGGATAGTAGTAAAATAATTTACAAAAAAGTAAATGTAAACTTTTGTAAAAACTATTGAAATTGACTGTATAATTGATATATCCTAATAATAGGGACGGTGATACAGTGATATATCCATCAATAGATAAATTACTTAATGTTGTAAGTTCTAAATATGAACTTGTGCATATTGCTGCAAGAAGAAGTAAAGAGATTAAAGAAACAGGACATTTACAAATGCCAGAAAATAAATATGTTTCTGTTAAGAATATAGGTAGAGCTCTTGAAGAAATTGCAGAAGGACAAATTACAATTAAATATAATGAAGAAAAAGCACTATAAAAAGTGCTTTTTTAAGTTATAATATAAATAGGTGGTTTTATGAAAATAGAAAGATATGAAAAGAAAAAAAATGGAATGTATCAAGTTTTCTTTGACAGTGGTTATAATATTGATTTACATGAAGAAATAATACTTAAATATGGCTTATTAATAAAAAAAGAGGCTAGTCAAAAAGAATTATTGGAAATGGAAAGTGAAAATAAAAAGTATATAGCATATAATATTTCTCTTAAATATCTAGCTAATAAAATGAGAACTATTAAAGAAACAAGAGATAATCTATATAAAAATAATTTTGATAAAGATACTAGTGATGAAGTAATAAAGTTACTTATTAAAGAAAAATATCTTGATGATAATGAATATGTAAAAGCCTATATTAATGATAGAATGATTTTAAGTAATGATGGGCCAAATAAAATTATGAATAAATTACTTGATTTAGGTGTAAGTGAAGAAATAATAAATAACAATATAAACTTGTTTACGAAAGAAAAACAAAAAGACCAAATAAAAAAAATAACTGATAAGCAAATATCAATTAATAGAAATAAAAGTGCAATATTATTAAAAAATAAAATAATTAATTATTTATATAATTTAGGATATGACAAATCTCTTATATATGATTATATAAATAATATATCTATTAAAGATGATAAAGACTTAAAGAAGAAAGAATATGATAAAGTATATAAAAAATTATCTAGAAAGTATAAGGGAAGTGAATTAGAATTAAAAGTAAAACAAAAGATGTATTCTTTGGGATTTAGTAATTATGATGATTAGATGTGCATATGCACATTTTTTAATTTTTGTCAAATTGACAAAATAATAAAAATGTCTAAAATAAATAAATTGGGAAGTGAGTTATAGTGCTTGATGTTAAGAATTTGAAGATTAATCTTGAATCATTAATATTAAATTGTGATAAAGTAATTGTATTTCCACACAAAAGTGCTGATTTTGATGCAATAGCATCTTCCTTAGGAATTTCATTAATTTCTACTGAATTAAATAAAGAAAGTCATATAGTAGTTGGAGATCCTATATATAAGCTAGATCATGGAGTACAAACTGTAATTGAACAAGTTAAAGATAATTATTCTATAATAAGATTAGATGATTATGAAAAAGAAAAAACGGATAATACATTAAATATTATATGTGATTATAATAAACCACAATTATCATGGGTTAATAGTTTTGATAAAGAAAAACTTGTGATTATTGATCATCATGATAAAGATAATGAAACATTTGAATCAAATCTTGAACACATAGATTCAAGTTCATCTAGTGCTTCAGAAATAGTTACTTCTCTAATAAATAATTTTGAAATCAAAATACCAGATAATATAGCAAATGTTTTACTAGCTGGAATTTTACTTGACACAAATAGATTATCTAAAAATGTTACAAGTGATACAATGAGAAATGTAACTCTTCTATTAGAATCAGGTGCAACAATGGAACAAGCTAATTCTTTTTTCTCAGAAGACTTTAAAAGTGATAGAAAGGTTCAAGAACTGATTAATAGTACAAAATTTTTAAATTATACAATTGGTCTTATAATGGGAGAAGATGATAAAGAATATACTAAAGAAGAATTGGCCAAAGCAGCTGATTATCTTCTTAAGTATCAAGTTGATGCATCATATGCAATTGGAAACATTGGTGATGGAATTGTGTCTATTAGTGCAAGGAGTAAAGATTCAGTAAATGTTGGTAATGTTATGCGTGAATTAAAGGGTGGAGGAACTCAATTTTCTGGTGCTACGAAACTTAAAGACGTTTCGATAGAAGAAGCTGGGGAAAGATTAATGAAAATTATATTTCCAAATCATTTTGAGAGAAAACCATTAAAAAAGTACTAATTTACTTAGTACTTTTTTTCATATTTAATAAGTTTTGCATGTAGAACAACTCTATCTGTTTCATTGTAACAAGTAGATAAAGTAATTATTTTATCATTTGTAGATACTATTGTATCAAATTTATGAGCACTTCTTCCTATTAACATGTTAATAAAATCATTATAATCGGAACTATTATTAAAGTTTATTTTTAAATAATCACTTGTAGTAGGTATATGATAAATACTAAATACTTGCCATAAACTATTTTCATATGGAGTGGATATTTTAAATACATAATTATTTGTATCATTTAACCATCCATTTGTTAAGGCATTTCTAAGTGTACCAAACATAGTTTTATCATATCTTCCATGTGCATATATTATCGTATTATTATCGCTAAAATCCGGCTTATTTCTATAGTCTAAAAATACCCATCCAGCAGAGTTATAATTTTTTTCTAAATCATGAGTTAAATAATATTCATTATTATCTGTTTGAACATATGGATAGTTGATATTAGTACCATTTACTTGAATCCAACCTACTGTATCAGTATTTACTTCTTTTAAATCTGAAAAATCAACATCTATAAGTTTCATCTTTATATATTCCCAATATGGATTTTCTTTATCTGGAACAGTTTCTTGAATAACAGTTTCAGTATTATCCGAATCAATTTTTTCTATGACTTCTACCTTTTCCTCAATATTATTAACAATTTCTTTTACCTTATCACCATCTAATTTCCATATAATAATGTTTACTAGTGAATAAATGATTCCAATAATACACAAAATCATTAATAATATAGTAACAATTTGCCTTCCTTTTCTTTTTAAATTTTTTCCCATATTTATAACCTCTAAATATAATTATATAATAATAAATAAAAAAAAACAAAAAAAGAAGTGCCTCCCCCTGAGAAGGCACTTCATAAAAAGAATAAAAAGGGGTTGGCTAGTGTGATACTAGCGACCAATTCGCCAATTTCGAATTGGTGATTCTTATCTTAATCGAAAGGTAAAGTTTTGTCAAGTAAAATGTATTTTTTTTTAAAAAAAATTTACTTTTTTGCTATTTCAATATATATTTAAGGTACAAGAAGAAAAAAGGAGGGATTTTGAGTGAGAAGTAGTGGTTTGTTTTTTGGGATTATCGGGACTCTTACAGTTGCTTTTACAGCTGTTAATGTAAAAAGTTTACAAACAAACCTAAATCTTACTAATGACAATGAAGATTTTACTGTACAGGCGCTTGTAAATATACCTAAGAAGAAAGATTTACTGGGGACTTTTAGGGTTAAGAATGATAAACATGCATCTCTTACTTTAGAAGATAATGGTACTTATTCTTTGTATATTAATGTTTGTAATGATTATTTATTGTTATCGGGAAGCTATGAGTTAAGAGACTCTAAGTTAATTTTAAAAAATACAAACGAATCATATAACGATCTAGTTGGAAATAGTGAATTATCATTTACAATTGTTGATAATCATACAATTACTTCAGATGAATCACTTGTATGTACTACACAAAAAGCATTGTTTGAAAAATAACAATGTTTTTTCTTTTAAAATTATACAAAATATGATATAATACACCACAGGAAGCGAGTGATGTGTATGGATAAATTATCTAAAGTAAAGGGAATTGGCCCAAAAACAGAGTTACTTCTAAACAAATTAGGAATTTATGAAATAGATGATTTAGTTACACATTATCCATATAGATATGATGTACTTAGAAGAACTGATTTAAAAGCAGTAAATGATCCTGAACAAAAAATAGTAATAGATGGTAAAGTTGAAAGTATTCCATTAGTAATTAGATTTAAAGGAGGAGCAAATAAATTAAATTTTAGACTTAGCACACAAAGTGGTATGGTAGGAGTATCAATATTTGGAAGAGCATTTTTAAAACAAAATCTTCCTATTGGAGAAAAAATAATTGTAATTGGTAAATATGATGCTTCAAAGAATATTATTAATGCATCTGATATTAAATTTGGATATTTAACAAATCAGGATAAAATTGAATCTGTTTATCATTCAACAAGTGGATTATCCCAAAAGATACTTACTAATGCGATAAATAATGCTTTAATGACTTATGGAAATCAAATAAATGATAGCATTCCTAAGTATTTACTTGATAAATATAATTTTTTAAATAAAAAAACAGCCTTAAATATTGTTCATAATCCTCCTAATTATGACAAATTAAAAGAAGCAAGTTTGCGACTTAAATACGAAGAATTATTTGAATTTATGTTTAAAATCAATTATTTAAGAAATGTTAATAAAAAAGATAATGCTGGTGTTGAAAGAAAAACAGACAAGAGTCTTGATGCATTTATAAAAAAGCTTCCTTTTGAACTAACAAATGATCAAAAACTTGCACTTGATGAAATAATAAAAGATCTATCAAGCAGTCAAAGAATGAATAGATTACTACAAGGTGATGTAGGGAGTGGTAAAACAATAGTAGCAATACTAGCAATGTATTATAACTATTTATGTGGTTATCAAAGTGCTTTAATGGCTCCAACTGAAATACTTGCTGTTCAGCATTATAATAATATAAAAGAATTGTTAAAAGATACAGGAATTGTAGTAGAATTATTAACTGGATCAATTACAAAGAAAGATAAACAATTAATATATAATGATTTAAAAAATGGAACGATAAATATAATTATTGGAACTCATGCTTTAATTCAAGAAGAAGTCGAATATAATAACTTAGGACTTGTTGTTACTGATGAACAACATAGATTTGGAGTTAATCAAAGATCTAATTTAAAGAATAAGGGAGTAAAACCAGATGTTTTATACATGAGTGCAACACCTATACCTAGAACATATGCTTTAACAATTTATGGAGATATGGATGTATCTATTATTAAAGAAATGCCTAAAGGAAGACTTCCAGTAAAAACTAAAGTGTTTAATAATAAAGAAATGAAAAGTGTATATAAATTAATGGAAGAAGAATTAATGAATGATCATCAAATATATGTAATTGCACCATTAATTGAAGAAAATGAAGAACTTGATTTAACTACTGTATATACTTTAAGAGATAAAATGAATTTAATATTTGGTAATAAATATAAAATAGATATTGTACATGGTAAGATGAAAGCAAGAGAGAAAGATCTTATTATGGAAGAGTTTAAACATAATATCGTAAATATATTAATTAGTACTACAGTAATAGAAGTAGGAGTAGATGTATCTAATGCAACAATGATGGTTATATTTGATGCTAACAGATTTGGTCTTTCTACTCTTCATCAGTTAAGGGGACGAGTTGGAAGAAGTAAATTACAATCTAAATGTTTATTAATTAGTGATAAAGAAGAAGAAAAGCGATTAATGATTATGGAAACATGTAATGATGGATTTGTAATTAGTGAAGAAGACTTTAAACTTCGTGGATCTGGAGATTTGTTTGGAACAAAGCAAAGTGGAGATATGACGTTCAAAATGGCAAATTTAAGAATGGATTATAAAATACTTGTTCAAGCAAAAAATGACTCTAAAGAGTATCTTGAAAATCATGAATATGATAAAGATCCTTTAAAAGTTAGATTGATTAATTCAATAAAATCAGATTAAAAAAAAGTTGTTTTATAACAACTTTTTTAATTACTTAATCATAAATGATTCTGGTATTTTAAACGCTTCGTCATTTTTATCAGGACCTTCAATACCAAGGTAATGAGTGCTTCCTTTTCCATCTTCAAAGAAATAAGCTAAAACCCATACACTATTATTATTTTCATCAGTAAGTTGACCAGTAACTTGATATGCATCATAATCATCAATTTTAGATTCTGATCCTTGAGTAGTGATACCTTTTTGTTCAAGATTGTTTGCAACACCTAATGCGTAATCTTTAGCGTTTATTTGTGTTGTAGGAAGAGCATCTATTGTAATAATATATGTTCCATCAACATTTGAATATTGAACGCTTCTATTTGGTGGATCTTCTTCAAAGTTTACCCAATCACTTGGAATGCAAACATATCCGTAAGATTCATTTCCAACTTTTCTAAAGTCCTTATCACAATCTTCTTTTTTACCACAACTATTCATTGCCAAAACAAGTAATATAATTATTAATGCACCACCAACAAACAATCCAATCTTAATAAGTAATGATTTATCTATTTTCTTTTTTGGTTCTTTAGTTTGATATGGTTGATTATATAATCCAAACTTATCTGGCTTTTGTTGTTGATTATACTGTGTATTTTTATTGTAGTATTGACCATTTTGGTTATAATTTTGATTGTACTGTTGATTTTGATTGTATTGACCATTGTAATACTGACCATTATTGCCATAGTATTGATTATTTCCATTACCGTTGTAATACTGACCATTATTACCATAGTACTGATTATTACCATTATACTGGTTATTTTGATTATTACGTCGACTCATAATGTCACCCCTATAGTACAATAATAACATAAATATCAGTTATATTCTACATTTTATAATAAAATTAACAATTATTTGACATAAAAAAAGAGTTTACACTCTTTATTTATTTTTAACTTTATTATATGTTTGCTTTATTTGTGATTCTTTTACATTATTTACTTCATACCATCCAAAAGTAGTCATTTCATCATATGTATCTGCTTGAAAAGACATTGTATTATCAAGTCCTGCTTTTAGTAGTTCTCTAATATCTTGGTTAGAACTTTCAAGTGTTCCATGAACGTATACTTCTACAGTACTTTTAAGTAATAATAAATAGTTTTCCATTATTAATTGATCATTCATTAGCTTTTTCCTCCAATGTATTAATTAGTTCTACTTTAAAAGCAATATGTTCATTAAGCTTTTCTTCTAAAAAGTCTTTTAAATCATCATTTTCTAGATTGTTAATACTATCAGTTAAAATAGATATAATACTACTTTCATGATTAATTGCATCTTCAACATATAATAATTCTTTTTGTGTCATATAATCCTCCTCGTTATTATTATGAGTAATATTATTAAAAATAAACAAAAAAAAAGATAGTTACTATCTTTTATATTAAAGATGGAAAATCAATATCCATTTCTTCATTTGTCCCCATATAAACTGGATCATATGCAAATTTCTCACATGCTAATGTAAATGATTGAGCGACTGATTTAGGTTTAAGTGGGTCATCTTTTTTATGATGTTTACTATCTAAACACATCATGCTATTCTTAATTAGTTCAAATACGTCGTCGTCATTCATAGATGGTTTTTCAAATTCTTTATAATTAAGTGCTAAACCAGATAATTCTAAAAAGTCACTTTTTGTTATTTGTAATTCTTTTCTAATTTGTTTTAATTCTTCAATTTGTTCATTATTCATTATATAACCCTCCGCGCCTTATATTATATATGTTTTATTAAAAATGTAAATATATAATCTTTAAATTAATGAATTTTATTAATTGACATTTTATTAAATCCATATTATTATTAAGATGCATGATGATAAAACATTATGCGATTACACTCGTTACGAATTTAATGTGAGAGTGTATTCAACCAAAACCCCCTGAAGAGAGTGAAATATTAATATTCACTCTCATTTTGTTTATATATACCAACGATTTGCGAAGATTTGCCTTTATTGTGATATGACCGCTAGGTCACAGCTAGGTCACAGTAAGGGCTTTTTTTCGGCTCGTAATTAGTTGGCTTCTATTGGATTTGTAAATTTTTTTGCTAAATCATCTAACATATTATCAATGTATTTAGGAACATCATTTAAATCATCTTCAAACATATGAGAATAGGTCTCAAGTGTTTCAGTTGAATCAGCATGTCCTAGATAGTTAGAAACAACTGTAATAGGTGTTTTACCATGAATTAATACTGAAGCACATGAATGTCTAAATCCATGGATATTAATCCTTTTAACACCAGCTAGTAAAGAATACTTTCTATTTCTACTATCCATTTGATAAATTGTTATTGGTTTATCATCACCAAATACAAACCAATTTTCATTAAATTTTTTAATAAATTTCATTTTGTTTTTTAATTCAGTTAGATCATTTATTAAATCATCACTTATTGGCAATGTTCTAATAGATGAATTTGTTTTAGGATTAGAAATAAACCATTGGGCATCATTATTTGTAGTAGATGGATTCATTACTTGTTGTTTTACATGTAATTTTTTATTGAATAAATCTATATGTTTCCACTGTAGTCCTCGAGCTTCACCTCGTCTTAAACCACAATAATATAGTGTTTTAAATAGACATTTAAATCTAATATCATCTACTATATCAATGAATTTATAAAACTCTTGAGGTGTGTAATAAACCATCTCTTTTTTTAACGCTCCAGGTGTTTTATATGGCTCTAATTTGTTATAAAACTTTCTTAAATTAAAGTCCCAATGCTTTTCAGCATAATTTAAAACTATCTTAATCATCTTTTGAATATCATTCTTATATCGGTCACAAAGATTGGTTTTATTCATTTGATTTCTCCATTTTTGATATAAGTTTTCGTTTAAATCAACGAGCTCTACATTCCATAAAAGATTCATATAAACCTTTCTATCACGATAAGTTTTAAGTGTTGATTGTTTAATTTTATCTTGCTTATATTCATATACTTTTTCAAAGGCTTGACCAAAAGTAATATGCTGATTTACTTCTACACCTTTATACTTATTTAGATACTTTTTTTCGGCTTCTTGGGCTTCTTCAAAGGTCATGTAGGCAGGTGATTTGTATTGATGTCTTTTACCGTCTAATCCATATTCACTAACTCTAAAAACATATGCACGACCATCCTTACGGATTTCGTTTTTGTTTAATTTTTTTACAGGCATTTAACTTAACTCCTTTCTTAACCCATAAAAAATCAACATTTAACAAACATATATATTTTATCATATTATTATTTATAATTCATAATCGTCTTTACTCTTTGTTGATTTTTCATTTGTATTATTGTATTTATTATTAACTCTAGAAATATAATTTTCTATTACATATGTATCAGTATCTTCCTTATTAATCCCTAAAAAATGAGCAATAGTATAATATGCTTTTTCTAATTTTTTACCAAAATATTCAATTAAAGATGTGACTCTTTCATTTAATTTTGATACTTCTTTTTTTAGATTATCAATGATTCCATTTTGCTCATTTATAATCTTTTCTTGATTTGAAATAATCATATCTTTGTTAGCAAGAGCTTTCTCTTTATCAGAATAAGTTTTACCAGATTTGAATTGTTTTATCTCATTTTCTAGTTTATTAATAGTCATTTCTTTGCTCTCTAAAGCATTTTTAGTGGCTATATTTTCCTTTTTTATCTCTTTACTATAATTAATTAGTTTCTCAACATCTTTGTCTTTATAGCGCTTTAAAATGTCTTTAGAAGGGGATAATATTTCATCAGAATTAATACTTAATACTTCCTTATTTGTTTTTAATTCAATGTCATTAATTGACTTATTAAACTCAATTTCTTTCTTTAATTTTTCAATTTGTTTATTTAAAACTTCTATATTGTACTCAGCTTTATCCTTATGATGTCTATTAGAACCAACCTTGCCTCGATCAAGATTAAATCCTTTTTTATTCATATATTCATTATAATTATCTTGAATTTTTGCATATGATGATTTGCCACCAAGTTGTTTCCAAAAGTTGTCTGAATCTAAAAATTTTCCGTACTCAGTTTTATATATTGCTTTACCATTTTCATCTCTTTTTTGAACCGGAACATTCTTAATTAAATTATCTTTTGTATAGATTTGTTTAGTAATTCTTTTTCCTTTTTCATCAACTTCAAATACTTTTCTATCTACATGATCGACTACAGGAAGAAAGTAAAAATGCATATGTGGAGTATCTTCATCTAGGTGAACTCCAGCATAAACTACATTATTTTTTCCTACTAAGTCAGACATAAAATTATAACTTTCATTAAAATAATCTAATACTTTTTCCGGTATATCTTCTTCTGATTTTATATCAGGACAGAACACAGGTTCACCAGCATGAACACCTTCTGCATAGACTCTTCCTGTATCTTTCATAGGTAGTCCTAACTTTCTAAAAAAGTCTGGACCACTTGTAATAATACAACCATTTAATATATTCGTATTATCACCTTTATTGAAATGAATATTGTTAGTATATATAGTTTGATAGACCTTACTAGCAAGAGTAGGATGGCCATCTAAACCAACATATTCAATATTAAATTGAGTACGATTTTTATCATAATTACCAGAACCTTTTCTTTGTTCTAACTCGACACCTAAACCACCAATTTTTTTTGGTTTAATCTTGTTGTCAAACCTGAGTACTTGATAATCTACATTCATTCAGTACTCCTTTCAATTTAGAATGTCATATTTTTTTAAAGTGTGACATATCTCACTAGGGCACAGCCCATGTGAGTTTAAGGGTAATCCCTTAAAAATCCCACATAGCTTGTTTAGTAGTAGAAGCCTAAGCAAGGGCAAAGGCTTACTATATAAACAAGAGATTTATCAATTTTATCAAATTAATAAATCAGGAAAATGTTTGCTATCGCCACTTTCATTTACTTCGTAAACAAAACGTGCCACGCTACTCATTTTCTAAAGAAGGTTCTTCATATACAAGATGATATTTTCTTCCTTCATTAGTTCGATACTTTGTAATATGAAGACCTTCTTTTTCTAACAAATCTTTATGTGTACTTAATAGCCTACCTAATTGAGTAGGGGTACACATAAGATTTGCTTTATTGATGATTTCGCTAATGGTGAAATCAAATTCTTTCTCTCTGATTGCATATTTAATAAATGCTATAATGTTTGGATTAACATAATCCAAAGATTTATCTTCTGCAATAGAGAGAACTTGGTTGTTATCTTTATTCAAATAAAGTTCCTCATCTGGAAAGTGTCTACTTATAACTTCCATCTTTAAAGAAGAATCATCATAACAACATTTGCTTAATCTAATTATTCCATCTACTACAGCATCAAAACCTGTTGATCCAAGTGTTTTACCAAGTTTATTTAAATGATGAACAATTATAATCGAAAGACCATATTTGTCAGCATAACTTCTTATTTTAGGCATTAAGTGTTGTGCTATATCTTGATAATTATTAATATCATAGCCGACATTAAAATCAATATCTTTTAACATATCTAAAATTAATAATTTACCACCATATTTTTTTGCAAAATCACTTATTTGATATTCAATATCCATCATGTTTATTTGCCCACAATCTGAACGATCAATTGTAAAGAACATCTTTTCTTTAAAACTTATACCTAGAAGGTCACATCTATCTTTCAATTGACTATCAGATAGTTCTGTGGTAATATAAAGTACAGGTGATGGCATTAGAATATCATGTCCTAAAAAGGAAATTCCGTTTGCTACGGAGTTGGCAAGTTGTAGCGCAAACATCGACTTACCAACCTTAGGTTTTGATACTAATAGGAGCACACCTTTAGACTTCATCAATCCTTCGATTATGATGTCTTTTTTTGTGCTTGCTTTTAATTCCTCAAATGCTCTCATAATTATATGACTCCTTTAAGTTATTTGCTCGTGCTTCTAAATAGGGAATATCAATATTTAAATACTTAACAACTTCTTGCATTGGTACGGCATTATTTGGAACATAATAGTTTTCTTTTTCTAATCTTTCTTTGATAGAACTTTTAATAGTTAATGCTTTATTTCTACCAACACCAGCTAGTTTCATTAAATCTGATAAATTACACCATTGTTTAGCGATTAATCTTAATGTTTCACTTGCAGTCATTTTAATCACTTCCTTTCTTGTTATTTTTTCTGCGGTGATACATGGATAAAATATGTATTATCCAAAGAACTATAAGTAATATATTTCTTTTTGATTAATTCTCTAAATGTTAAGGCTGTTTCTTCTCTTGTATTATTACTAATAGAGTAGAGGTCAATATTACTTAACTCATCGTTAGATCTGACGAGTAGAGAATTGAGTAATCCTATACCACTTATAGATAAATCTTTAAATATAACATACTTATCGGTTTCATCTTTTTTTACTAATCTCATAGCATATCCTCCTTTCATAAAGTTATGTCCGATATCTAGGACAATTATAATATAACATTGTCCGATATTAATGTCAATACTTTTTTGTCCGAAATTATAGACAAATAAATTTTTTTGTGTTATTATTGATTTGTGAAGGATAAAAAGGATAGAAAGAAAGTGGGAAAATGAATTCTGAAAGATTAAAATATTTAATTGAATCTGCACGATTAAGAAAAGATATTTCTCAAAGAGAATTATCAAAGATAGCAGGGATTAGTAGAAGTACCTTAAATGATTTGATAAATGGAAAAATAAAAAAGGTAGATATTGATGATCTACGAAAAATAGCTGAAGCTTTAGATATGTCTTTAAGAGAATTACTAAAAGTTGCCGGTTATGATGATTTTGTTTTATATTTTAGTAAAGATGTATATGATGGAAAATCTTCCGAAGATTTAAAAAATTCCATTGAAGAATATCAAAATTCTGAAAAAGATTTACTTGATTTTGATTATCAAAAAAGAAAAACTGTTAGAGAAGCAAGACATTACTTATTTACTATCATAGAACACTTAAAATATATGCAAGAGAATAAAGATAGTTTATATACAGTTAATAAAGCAATAGAAGATATACAAAATGTTTATGATAATTTAGAAAAAGTAGTGCAAAAATATGATTATAATAAATTACCAAAAAGGTTTTATTAGTATGAAAAGCAAATTGATTTTTGTTTTTTTCTCTTAATTCGACAAAGTTCGACAAGATATGACAAAGGAAAGTAGTAAAATATAATCATCCAAAGGGGGAATTGGGAATGAAATTAACTGATAACCAGTTAAAAAGATTTACTGAAAAATTTGAGATTAAAGCAAAGTCTATTATTATGATAGACAAAGGAAGACAGGTTACAATTATAATAAATGGTGTAAGAATATTTGATGTGAAAAGGGAGCTTGTTCAAGAGTTATTTTAATCTTGTAATTTACATGAATTTGACATTTTTATACATTTATGTTATAATGTATAGCGATTAAGGGGGATATATATGAAAAAAGAAACTGCATTAAGAATAAATAGAATAACTGAATGTGATGATGCAATAAAATTATATGGTAAAAAATCTATTTATTCTGCTATAGCTATAGGATGCTGGGTACTTTCTTCTTCAATTTATGCTTTACGTTTAATAAATGATGATAATAAATTACTTAGTGGGATTGTTTTAGGGCTAGGTGCTTGTAACGTTATATTAAATTCTTTCAATCTAAAGGATAATATTAAGAAAAAAAAATATTATGAAAAAGAAAAAGGAAAATTACATAACCAAATAGATAACGAAGCACAAAAAGTATTAAAAAAAGGGTTTTAGTATATGAAAATAAAAGATGTTTTGACTTTAAGTGATAATAATAGTTATGTTGTTGCAAGTATTGCTGATTATGATAATAAAATTTGGTTGTGCCTAGTTGATATTAATAATCATAAAAATATTAAATATTGCTATTTAGATAATGATGAAATAGTGGTAGTGAAAAAAGAAACAATTAATGATACATTATTGTTGAAAATGATGAATAGTATGCTAAAAGAGTTAAAAGATTAAAATTATACTAATGTTATGCAGGAGCAATCCTGTTTTTGTTTGCAATTATTTTTGATGTGAAAAGGGAGCTCGTGCAAGAGTTCCTTTAATTTGTTTGTATACTTGTATAAATAATAGTTTTAATATATAATAATCAACTAGTGAGGGATGGTTTTATGAGAAGAAGTTTCAATGTTGATTTAAAAGTGGAAAATGGATGTACTCTTTTGATGGTTTTTGATGCTATGAAAAGAATGCAACAGGAATGTGATTTAATTGATGAAAGTGTAACAATATCTTATGATGATAAGATAAAAATTACTGCAGGTTTATATGATAGTTTTGATGAATTAGATGATTTATTTATGTCAATTATATGTTGTGATAAAGAATTAATAAAAAAACATGTTAAAGATGTTCTTTCAAAATATCAAGATTCTGATGCAGTAGAATCGGCTATAGATAATATTTGCGAATCAATGGAACATATGAATCATAAATTTAGTTTTGAAGAAAAAGAAGAATTAATTAAATCAGCAAGTATAAAAAGAAGTTATATAAAGAGAATATAAACTATTTGATGTAAACTATAAAAATTATTATGCAGGAGCAATCCTGCTTTTTGTTTGCAATTTTAATATTTATAATGTATTTAATATATGATATAATTAAATGGTAAGGAGTTTTCAAAATGGAAGAGAAAGTTGATGAATTATATCAAGAATACTTGTTCGAACGACTTGATAAAATCTTCGATGTATCTACAAATGATAAAGATAATAGAGAATATGCTATTGTTGAAGAACACGGTGAGTATAATTTTGTTGATAAAACCGGTAAGCGAATAAGTGATAGAAACTTTAGTCGAGTATGGGATTTTTGTAATGGTTTTGCCAAAGTTGAAATTTCACTGGGGTTTTATAATTTTATTGATACAAATGGTAGATTAATAAGCCATGAATTGTATCAAGAAGCAAAGGATTTTTCTCCACTTGGATTAGCTTTAGTAAAGCAAGAATATAAATACAATTATATTGATAAGAATGGTAATCCGATAAGTGATGTATGGTACATAGAATTAGATTCTTTTCATGATGGCTATGCTTGTGCTATAGAAAGTTTAAATAAGTGTACATATATTGATAAAAATGGTAAACCAATAAGTAGTGAGCGATATTCCGAGGTACATTCTTTTCATAATGGTTTTGCTATGGTAAAAAAGTATAATAGATATAATTATATTGATACCAGTGGTAATTTAATAAGTGAAAATTGGTTTTATGCAGGAGATAATTTTATAAATGGTTTGGCAAAAGTACGTTTTAGTAATAAGTGGGGGATTATTGATACTAAAGGTAATATAGTTGGTAAAACGGTTAATGATTATGATGAGTTATATTTAACAGAAGATTTTGTTCGATTTAGTAAAAATGATTTTAGATGTCGCACAATAAACCTTGGTAAATATGATTCAAATAAAACTACGTTTGGATATCAATGTAATGCTCCAGGAGATACATTTAAAGTTAAATATGAGCCAATTAGAATATATGGCACACGATATGTTTTATGTCTTGATAAATGTAATTTATATTTATATGAACGGGATGTTAATTTATATAAGCAAATTGGTACCGTTTACAATATAAGATTTAATGATTGTTTTATTTTTGTTGATAATAAATATTATGCAGATGGTTATTTTATCTATTTTATGCATAATAATGAAATGATTGATATATCAAAATATTGTGAAGAACGTGATATAAATATTAAAAATATATCTATTGAACATATTAAACAAAATATTAGTATAATATCAAAAGATGATTTTCTTTATCACAATGAAGATGAAATACGAGAGTTAGTAAAAAGAGAAAGAGAAGAAGATAAGAAAAGAGAAGAAGATGAAAATAAAAAAAGAGAGCAAGAAAAATTAAAAGAACTAAAAAGTGCTAGTGAAAGAGAAAAAGCAAGTATGATTTCAAAGAAAAAAGAAGCATTACAACAAATAAAGAAATCACTAGAGGTATTGGATGAACTTGAAAACAAGACGCAATCATATAATAAAATTCAGATTAGTAACTTGTTCATTGATGTTAGTAATCATAGGGAAATAAACCCAATATTCTTAGATATTAATATGCTTAAATATATTGATTTAAGTTTAGTATCATTTAAAAATGTTAAAATATCTGGTATTGATTTCCGTGGATGTAATATAAGTCTTAATCCTCAAGAAGTATATAATAAAGACTTAAGTGGATGTAATTTTGAAGGAATACATATAGAGCCATTTATTAATTTTAGTGGAGTAGATATAAGAGGAGCTAGATTTAGTGATGATAAAAATCCTAAAACATTAGATTTGGGTTGTGGTACTTTTAGTATGGCTATTTATGATGAAACAACAACATATAAGGGTATTCCATTTACAATGATTTATGGTGAATGTAAAAACGGCAAATCTCATACAGCAAAATAATATGTGTTAATAATTTATTATTTTGAGTAATCTTGGCTTTTGTTTACAATAAAAAATGATGAGAAATTATCTCATCATTTTCATAATGTTATACTTTGCCAACACACTAAAAAATATTAGTTAAATATTCTTATTATTTTGTGTTTGATTTTTTATAACAATTAAATAACATTTCTTCTTCTTCATCGGTAAATGATAATCTTTGCATTTCTGAAGAGCGCAATATGTTACTTACAGCTGTACCTAATGCATCACAACCATTGTATTTAGGAAATACATTCATTACATGATTTTTTATTCTTTCCTTGTTACGTTTAATAATGGCCTCAATTATATCAGCAAATTCTTCATAACTATCATAAAAACCTGCTGTTAATTTTACATTAGGAAAGGATATAGATATAGTTGTATAATCATCAAAAACACTATCCTTTTTTTGTAATTCTTTCAATCTTAAAAATGCTTTTTCAATATCATATCCTGTAAGCTCTAAATTTACAGAAAATACTTCTTCCATTTTTCACCTCCAATTATAAGTATACCATATTTTTTTTGAAAAAGTTTATACTTTGCAAAAAAATCAAATAATATGAGCAATCCTGTTTTTGTTTGCAAGAAAGTATGATATAATAAATACTGAATTTGAGGTATTCATATGGTTGTATATAGATTATGTAATGAATTGGAATTTCAAAAAATATTAAATACAATGTCATTCAATGATATAGGTAGTTTATGTAGTGATAATTCAAAATTAAATAATCACAAATATCAAGCTAATCAAAAATATTTACATTTTTTTAAGGATTATAATAGTTTGTTCTATTTATGTTTAAAACCTGGATCATATATATGTACATATGATATTCCTGATAATCTATTAGAAAAGTATGTTGGAATTGGTCAGTATTTAGATATAATATTTATGAGAAAATTAGAGAATGCTATTGAATATGCAATTCCTAATGATGAAATATTATTTGATTATTTAAAAAGAATTGATAAAGTATCTAAGTATATCGATTATGAAGAATATCTTGATGGTGATTATAAAAGTAGTTTAGAGACATTATATGATAAACAATCGAAAGTATTAAGTAAAACATTATAGCAGGAGCAATCCTGTTTTTGTTTGCAATAAAGTATGATATAATATTTGTGAATGGAGTGTGTTTAGAATGAATTATAATGGTGAGAACTTTGTAGGAACAAATGAAAATATTATAGAAATTGTATCATCATATTCTGAATTGGAATTGTTAAAACGAAGTGGTAATGAAAATATTAAAGTGTGTTTGCCATTATCTTTATGTATTGGAAAACTTGATAGTATTATACCTTATAATAGAGATAATTTATCACAATATAATAATACTAATTCATATGACTTTAATGCTGAGTTTGAAAAATTAAAAGATTACATTAACAAATGTGAAAAAATTAGAATTTGGTCAAGCCATTTAGATAGTGATGATTATTGTTTGCTTTTACTAATATGTTATTTATTTAAAGAAAAAGAACTTGGTGTTTTTTATGCTGAAGAAATAAATTGGGCTACAACAATAAGTGGACTTGATGAAAATGATATTGTTGATTTGGAAAAAAGAGAACATATATTAACAAAATGGCAAAAGCAAGTTTTTGGTAAGGAATGGGAACAAATAGTTAATGATAATAAAGAATTAAGATACATGGTTAATGGTTCTGTTGTATCTTGTGATATAAGCAGATTTGATAGTGAAATAATGGATAGATTAAATAATAAAGGACGAATAAGTATATATAGTTTTATAGCTGATTTAATTGGTAATCCAATAGTACCATTCGTGAGATTATCTGATTGGATATATTTTTATTTAATAGAAAGATTAGAACAAATTGGTATAATCAAAGGTAATATAGTTGATGGAAAAAAATATATAGAATTAAACAAATAAAATATTGGAAAAGAAATCGTAAAATTATGACGTTCAGTTCTGATAGATGAGAGAAATCTTATCTTTTTGTTTATTCTTTTTAGAAATAATTTTACGAACATTGAATATATTGGCGTATTGGTGTATAATAAACATTAATTTTTATGTAGGTGATGATACAATGAGCATAGAATTACAAAATGATATAAAATATGCTAAATCAATTTTAGATAATGAATGTCATGATAAATTTAGAAAAATATATACAAATACAAATGAAGATTTATCATTGTTGTTTAGCCAACTAGATTTATCTGATAAAAATATATTAACTGTTTTATCTTCATCTGATTACTTATATATGTCATATCTTTTTGGTGCAAAAAGAGTTGATTGTTTTGATATAAATCCATTAACATTTCGTTTATTTTATTTAAGAAAATGGTTAATTAATAATAATATAATTGATATTGGATTTTGTTCATATGAAGATGTGATTAGAGTACTCATGAATATGGAAAAAACTAATACGGATAATGAAAAAGAAAGTTTATTATTTTGGAAAGAAGTATTGTCTAAAATGGGAGAATCAGATTTCTATCATAATCAGTTATTTACAACTATTTTTAATCCTTTTAATTCTTTCTATAAAGATAAATTGGTTAATTTATCAAAAATCTTATCGTATGTTGATCCAACATTTTATAGTTTTGATATTTGTGATAATTTAGGTATAAATATTGGCAAGCGATATGATTTCATATTTTTATCAAATATTCTTGATTATAATAGAAGTAGAGAAAGTCTAGATGATGCTTTCAATAATTTATTACCTCTTGTAGATGAACAAGGAAAAATTGTATGTGCTCATATATCACAAATTGCAAATGAAGATTTTACTCAGGTTTTAGATTTAGAGAAAAAAGTTTTTCAAGATGCATTTAAATATAGCCATATAATAGCTAGTGATGAAAATCAACCAATACATTATTATCAGTATACAAAGAAATAAGAGTTCGCGAGTTTTTATCTTTCACGAACAATCGTAATATTAAGATATTGCGATGAACAAGGAAGATGAAAAATCTTCTTTTTTTATGTTATAATAGTTAACTTGTGAGGGAGGGTTTATGAAAAATCTAAAAATATACAATATTAAAGATAATGAAGAATATAAATTATCTAGAGAGTATCCTAAAGTTGTTACATCCGGATGTGCTATGGGATTACTTGCTGGTATATTATCAAATTATGAATATATTACATCTGGAAATCAATTACCTATAACAAATTTCTGTATTAATTTATCAATTTTTGTAGGAACGGGTGCAATTGTTTTTGGTGTAGGTTATCCTATATTTTATCCTTTGATAAAAAAACTTAATGAAAGTACAAAAGATGATCAGCAAAATGAAAATAACAAACCAATGGTATTAAAAAAGACTAGATAACATAGCATGAGACATAGCAGGAGCAATGCAAAATTTCAAGTAGAAACCGGAATTTTTAAGAAAAAAGTGTAAAATCGTGCTAAAATTAAATTGTCAATTGAGTTAGTTTATCTAACTCAATGAAAA
>CADBDE010000002.1 GCA_902793375.1 uncultured Erysipelotrichaceae bacterium
ATTTATATATTTAGTTATCGATGGTACAGCAATTATTGCTACTATTCCGATTATTATTATTACTGCTAATATTTCTATTAAGGTAAATCCTTTTTTATTTTTCATACAATCACCTATTATGAAATAATAATATCATAAAAAAAGAACAACGTATAGTTATTCTTTTATTCTTTTTTCAACTTTTTCAAATATTCCAAAATACTTAACTTCTATTGAACTACTACTTGGTATATTATAATATTCTTTAAAGTCTTTTAATTGAAAATAATCTACTGGGTTATATCTCCAAATCATATATGTTGGATTAGCCTTAACCTCTATTATTTGAGCCTTTGATTCAATTTGTTCTTTAATATAATCAGTTCTTGTAACATCAATATACTTTACTATTGCAAATAATGATAAATAATAAATTGTTAGTAAAACTATTGAAGCTTTAACAAGTTTTACAAATACCTTAGTATTTGCTTCTTTAGCAAGAATACAAGTAATAAATATTAACGATAAAACAAACATAATATTATTTCCAACATCAAATAATGGAGAAATTAAGGAGAATATCATCATAATAATTGAAGATATCATTAACATATTAAATACATTTTTTACTCTTCTATTTTTTACATAATAATTCATACTAATTATGTATAGAACTATATATATTATAAAGTAAATTATATAATACCAATTTTCTGTTGCAAATATACCACCATATTTACTAATTACTAAATTTAAGTTAACTGGAGAATAATTAAAGAAATTATAAGATAAAGAGAATAATAATATTAAATTAAATAATGTAATAACCACTCTAACATAGGTATTATCTTTTAATTTTTCATAAAGATACATATTAATTGGAATTGCTCCAAGTATTAATAAAACAATATTATTGGAAAATACATTTTCAATCATACTTGGGATATTATTTTTTATACTATCAAGATTAGAATAGAATAAACTATTATTTATAGATAATAAACTAATTATTATTGTAAAAAATGATACCGCAAGCAGAATAAAATATTTTACTCTATTATCCTTTTTATCATTAATTATAAAATATATAAAATTAGTTATGAAAAACATTATTGCTAGATAAATAGAAGAAAAACATATAAACAAGGTAAATAACAATAGTTTAAAAAATGTTGTTTTACTCAATTCTACATCTTTTATTATTGTGTAAAAATAAAGAAAATAAACTATTATAGGAAATGTATAAGTAACAGTAGTGGTTACAGATAAATAATTATATGAAAATGTAAATACACTTACTAGTAACAATCCAATCAATGGATATAAATACAAATATCTTGTTTTAACAGATCCCATTAAGTCATTACACATTTTAACAAATTGACTTGCCATTATTGCAAAACAAATATCAAATAATATTTTATTATATGAAAAGAAATTAACTAAAAAACCACTAATAATTCTTCCATCTAATATATTTATATTATTAATTGAAGATACTAAGCCTTCTTTTCCTATAACATAATTTTTCCAATCTGCTCCGCTAATTGGAGACAAAGCTTCTATAATTAAAAATAATATAAATGTAAATGTTGTTACTTTATATTTAAAATTAATATTTTCAAGTTTTTCTTTCATAATTTCTCCTAAAGATTATCTATATAATTTTCTATCATATTAATAATATTATTTGTATTACTAACAAATTTTTGTGGTTTAAAACTTTTTGCTTTTTCAATAGTTTTGCCTAATTTATTTAAATCTTTTACAGCAAGAATATACTTTCTTTTACTAAAATTATCAACTATTTGTAATTGATGATCATTCCCATGTTCTTTATATTTTGACAAACGTGGTACAGCAATTATTTTTTTTCCTTTATTGATACCGGTTAATATACTTCCAACTCCACCATGGGTAATTAATAAGTCACATTCTTCAATGTATTTTTCAAATTCATCTCTTGATATTAAATCAAATATTTCCATATTTTTGCTAGTATATTTTGTACATCCAGCTTGTACTATAACTTTTTCTTTTATAATTCCCTTTTCTATTTCTTTATCTATTGCTTTTAAAAGTCTTTCAAAACTTTCATCATTTGTTCCTAGTGTTACGAATATCATTAGTAAATCCAACCTCCATATTTAGCTTTTGGATATAGTTTTAACATATCCTCCCACTGAACAATAAATAAATCTGCAATATGATAAAGAAGCCTTCCTGTTGCAGTTTTCGTATTGCTATTAGCAAGAGTTTCAATATACACAACTTTTCTTCTAAAAATTTTAGCTATGCAACACATTGGTCCTGCTGTATGAGTACCAGTTGTTACAACAACTTTTGGCCTAAATTTTAAAAAATAAAATAGACTTTTAAAGCAATTGTATAATAATTTAAATGGGTATGTTAAAAATCTTCTTTTAGTACCATATACTAAATACCCAACTTTTTTAGGATATATTTCTCTTAATCCTAGATTAGATTTTGTTTTTTCAGTAATAATGAAATAATCATACTTATCAAACATTGGAGATAATCTTAATAATTCTGATAAATGACCACCTGTTGAAGAAATAAAAAGTACTTTTTTATTATTCTTTTTCATTTTCTAAAACCTCCTGCCATTTCTTAATTATATTTTTTGATGTAAATCTTTTTGCTTTAATAATTGAATTCTTACTAAATTCATTTAACAATTCTTTATTATTCATCAATTCATCAATTTTTTCAACATATTTTTCTTGATTTCTTTTTTCAATAATATATCCATTAACATTATTATCTATTATATCAGAAACACCACTTTTTGTCTTAAATGCTATACAAGGTACTCCATAACTCATTGATTCTAAAAGAACCATTGGAAGTCCTTCAGACCATGAAGTAAGTAAAAAAATACATGAATCAAGTATATACTCTTCCATCTCTTCTTTTGTTTTGTATCCAGTAAATATAACCTTATCATTAAGATTTAATCTATTTGTAACTTTTTTTAATTTTTCTAATTCATCACCATCTCCTACAATGTAAAGTTTAGATTTTTTAGATTTAATTTTACTAAATATTTCTATCATATCTTCAATTTTTTTAATTGAATTTAGTCTTGAAATGGTAATTAAATTCTTATTTAATTTTGATTTCTTTTTTGGAAGATGAATAATATTTGGAACAATTACTACTTTTGTTATTTGATTATTTTTTAAAAAATTTTCATAATCATCTTTTAATGATTTAGTTAAAGCAAACATATAATTTATATTATTAAACTCATATTTAATATTATTTATATATTTTTTATTATCTCTATGATGCATATGTTCTTGAGCAATCTTAATGGCATTACTATTACCATATTCACTTAATAGCGAACTAAATTCATTTCTTGTTGATACTACATATAAACTATTACAGTTATACATTTCTTTAATAATTAAATAATCTTTTAAAAATAATATATATACTGATTTAAATCCTTCTTTTATAATATTTACTATTCTTTTATTTTTAATTGCGTCAAATAATTCTTCTTTATTTGGTTCTCCGTTATAAAGATGTTTTATTTTTACTTTCTTATCAATAGTACTTTCAATATTTCTATTTAATGTATATAAAGAAATAATATTAACGTCATATATTTTTGATAATTCATTAGATGTATTAATTGTTGAAGATTCTATTCCACCATAACCAAGATGAAGCACAAAGAAAGTAATTTCTTTCTTTAAATCTTTACTATTAGTTTTTAATTTATCTATTATTAAAATAATTAATAAAGAATAAAAAACCATAATTAATTCATTATAAACATTATTTAAAGAAATAAACATTAAAGAAGTTATTAATACAGATAAATATAATTCAATATTTAACTCCAAGTTTTTTCTCTTTTGCCTTATATATTTTACAATTAAATAACTAACTAAAACTATCAAAGGTATTACTATAATTGAAGAACTTAAATTAATGTTTACGTAAAATGTATCAAATGTATTTAATAATTTACTAAATGAAAATA
The DNA here is from genome assembly GCA_902793375.1 of uncultured Erysipelotrichaceae bacterium. Taxonomy (GTDB): domain Bacteria; phylum Bacillota_I; class Bacilli_A; order RF39; family UBA660; genus RUG13868. The sequence continues at coordinate 3,998 of CADBDE010000002.1, forward strand.
AACCATTATATAGTAAGCATCCAATCGATATTATTATCAAAGTAAAACCATATAATATATCTTTTTTATTTCTATAACTTAATAAGCAGATTACAGAGATAAGTAATGAATTATATAATACAAAGCTCATATCATTTATTATAGAAATCAATATTGTTAGTAAATAAATAGGCAATAATACTTTTTTATGACTATTATATAGTCCAAAAGAAATTGCTAATAATATATTAACAAACAACTCAATTTCAATATTGATTTGATTATTAAATAATATAATAAAATCTAATGCTATTAATGAAAGAAGAGAAATAAGAATAATTTTAAACCTATCAAACATATTATCAAAATAATAAAATAATAAAAATGAAAATGTAGAAAAATAATATCCATTAGTGATTAACTGATTCACTGAATTTTCATCAAATAGATTTCCTATACACAAAAGTATCATAATAGCTAAAAAAGATATCTTTTTTATATTTTTAGATTTAGAAATAAATAATATATATAATGATACAAATATTATAATGATAATCATTAATACGTTTGATAAATCAATTGAAAAAAGAGTATTGTTTATATTTTGCAAGTTAGTAATAACAAGTAATAATTGTAGTATAAAAAACATATGTATTTTTTTCTCTTTCATTTTTTATCACCTATAGTTATTTTATCAAAAAAAATAGTATAAGAAAACAAAGAACAAACAAATATGTTAGTTTTTTTATTCTTAACTATATTTTCCAATTATTCTGATAATTAATAATTACTTTCATTTTTTGACAATTGTCACATTTATTTGTGTCAAATATTGTATATTTTTGACATTTTTAAGTCGATAATGTGGACCATATTATGTAAATTATTGTATAATTAAATAGAATAAAATGGAGGTATAGAATATGAAAAAAGTATTATTTAAAGTATTTTTAATTTTAGTATTGTTTTTAATATCTCCAGGTTTTGTTTTTGCAGAAGAAAAACAAGGAATTACTATTGGAGAGCCTTCATTACGATTAAGAAGTGGTCCAGGCAAAGGATATAGCACTATAACAAACATTCCATATTTGTCTTCTATTACTATTATTTCTTATGATGAAAACACAGCAGATTGTGAAGGACATCCATGGGCTAAAATAAGAATGAGTAATGGTACAGAAGGATATGCTTGCTCAAGATATATTAATGAAACAAGTACTTCAAATATTAATCTATCTGAAGCTGGAAAAACAATGGCTAATATGACTGATATAGAATTTGATTCTTATTTAAATGCACAAGGATTCCCTGAATCATACAAGATTAAATTAAAAGAAATTCATAAATTACATCCATCTTGGATATTTATTGGGGCTAAATCAAAGTATTCTTGGGAAAGTGCAATTATAGAACAAGATGAATATGTTTCATATAATGGAGATGGTAGTCCTGGAAGAAGTTTTTTAAATATTAATCCTACAAAAGCTTCTCAAGGACAAGAAGGATATTTATCAACTCAACCAGCAGATTACAATTATTACACAAACAAATTCATACCACATGATGGTTCATATTGGTTTCAAGCTAATACTCAAGCAGTTGCTCATTATATGGATCCAAGAACTTACTTGACAGAAAAGAGTATATTTGCGTTTGAAGATTTAACATATGATAGTCAATATCAAACAGAAGATGCTGTAAAAGCAGTGTTAAGTTCTGACTTTTTTAAACAATTTTCAAGTTATTTTATGAAAGCAGCTAATACATATAATGTTTCACCAATTTACTTAGCATCTTTATCTAGACAAGAAGTAGGAATTGGTACAGGAAATATTTGTACAAATGGACAAGCAGGAGTTTTATCTGATGGTGTAAACTATACTGGTTACTATAATTTCTTTAATATCGGAGCATCTTCATCACCAGATCCTAAACTAAAATCTTTACAAAAAGCTAAAGAAAATGGATGGGATAGTCCAGAAAAAGCAATTGTAAATGGTGCATATATTATTTCAAAAAACTACATTCAATGTGGACAACATACATTGTATTATCAAAAATATAATTTTTCACCAAAAGCTACAAAAGAAATGTGGCATCAGTATACTACAGCAATTGACAGCTTATCAAGTCAATCAAATACAACATACAATTCATATAAATCAATGGGACTAATAGATACTTCATTTAAATTTGACATTCCTATTTTCAATGGAATACCAGAATCAACTCCACTTCCAGCACTTGGTAATCCAAATAACTATATGAGTGAAATAAAAGTAAATAATATGCCTCTAACAAACTTTGATGGAGGAAATGAAAAATATTCAATTACAATTGCATATACTGATAAAGTTACAATTACAGGAACTGCAATTGCTAATACTTCAAAAATAGAAGGTCTTGGCACATTTGACATAACAAGTGATACTCAAATTCAAAGAGTATCAGTTACAAGTGGGAATGGATTAGTAAAAACATATGAAATTACAATAAATAGATTACCAAATCCAAATACTAATACTAATACTAATAATACTAATAATAACAATAATAATGTAAATACTACACCAGAACCAACTCCAGTTAAAATAGCAGTTAACGATGTAGTTAATGCATCATCATATAAAATTAATTCTGAGTATTTAACAAATATAACTTTTGGTAGTGGAGTTTCAACACTTATAGATAATCTTAAAAAGTATAGCGCAGCAATAAGCATAACAATAAAAAATAATGACAATAGTTCTAAAACAAGTGGAACAATCGTTACTGGAGATAAAGTAACAATTTCTACTGGAAGTGAAGAAAAAACATATATTGTTGTATTGTATGGTGATACAAATGGAGATGGAAACATTTCTGCAATTGATTTATTAAATGTTCAAAAACTAATTATTAATAAGTCTAATTTAAATGGAGCATATTATAAAGCTGCTGACACTAATAAAGATGGAAAAATTTCTGCAATAGACTTATTAAATGTTCAAAAACATATATTAGGTATAATGATAATTAGTCAAAATTAGGAGGGTTTATGAAAAGAATTAAAAGAATTTTTTTAGTGCTTTTTGCATTATTAGGAATAATATTAAATAGTATTCATGTACATGCTGCTGCTCTATCTATTAGTGCAACAGCAAGTACTACTAGTACAGTTGTTGGAAATACAGTAACCATAACATTTAAATTCTCTAGTGAAAAACCACTTGGAGCAGTTGTATATTCAATGAGTTATGATTCAAATTATTTAACACTTACAAGTGGAACGCAAAGTAATGCACTATCATATACAGGTTCTCAAAAAAGTGATTCAGTTAAATTTACATTTAAAGCTAAAGCAAAAGGAAGTACAACAGTATCATTTAAAGTAAATGAAGCATTAGACTTTGATGGTAATGCATTATCAATTGGAAACACTTCAAAAACAATAACAATTAAATCTCAAGCAGATGTTGAAGCAAGTTATAGTAAAAATAACAATTTATCTAGCTTACAAATAAGTAACGGAACTCTTTCTCCAGCTTTTGATAAAAATACATTAGAATACTCAGCAACCGTTGAAAATGAAGTTGGGCAGATAACTGTTTCTGGAAACAAAGAAGATTCAAAAAGTTATGTGGATGGATTTAAGACATATGATCTTGAAGAAGGAAATAATAGAATTGAAGTTAAAGTAACTGCTCAAAATGGTAATTCAAAAACTTATATAATAAATGTTACTAGAAAAGAACTATCTCCTATTAATGTTAAAACCGAAGAAGGAATTGATTTATTAGTTGTAAGAAAAAAGGACCTTCTAAAAAGCCCAAATGCTAATTATGAAGAAGCTATTATAAAAATTGGTGAAGATGAAGTTCCTGGATTCTATAATAAAACAACTAATACATATTTAGTAGGTTTAAAAGATGAAGAAGGAATTATTAATCTATACGTATATAAAGATGATAAATATTCTTTATACAAGGAATTGTCATTCAATTCTATTATAATTACAAAAGCGTCAAGTAATTCTATTCCTAAAGGGTATAAAGAAGAAACTATTAAAATTGGTGAAGATGAAGTTGTAGCTTATAAAGACATCGAAAATAATAATGAATATTATTTAATAAATGGAGTAAATATTTCTACTGGAGAAGAACATTTATATCAATATGATAAAAAAGAAAATACTCTTCAAATATTTAATAATGATTTATTAACAAAAATAGATTTATTAAACGATAAAAACAATAATTACTTATATGTAATAATTGGACTAGGTAGTTTACTTATTATTACATATATAGTTATATTAATATCAAGTATTAAAGGTAATAAAAAGAAGATAAAACATCTTGATAAAGAAATTAAAGAAGAAAAAGAAAAAATAGAACAAAAAGAGACAGAAACAGAAAAAGAGAAAAAACACCATAAAAAGAAAAAAGATTTTGATTTTGGAGACGATAATATTTCAATTATGGATGTTGAACCTATAAATGAGGAAAAAATAGACAATACTGTTGAAATAACTGAGGATAATAAAAATGAAAATCTTGAAAATACTACAACTTTACAGGAAAAAAGAAAAAAAAGAAAAAAAGTTTCACAAGAAATAGAGAAAAATTCTAAAAAAGATGGTAAAATAAAAGAAGATATTTCAAAAGAATGAAAAGAATGAAAAATCTTCTTTTTTATTGGAGGACAATACATGAAAAAGAAAAAAATACAATATAGTAATATAATGGCAATTATTTTTATAATATCATCGATTTATTTAATTAATGCTGTTTTGTTGTTTGAAAAAATTGAAACATTTTTAAGATATTTATTAATTGGAATAATAATTGCAATAGATTTATATCTATTATATAAATTGTTTTTTGGTAAAAAGAAAAAGAAAAAAAGAATAATCTTTCCAATTATTCTTGCCCTATTTTCAGTACTATTTATTTATATAGGTAGTCACTTAAATAAAATTTATTCTTACTTTGCAGATATGGATAAAGATGTTGTTTATTCAACTAGTTTAGTGACATTAAAAGAAACATATGTAGAACCAACTGAAAAAAATGGAAAAACAACTTTATCTATTACTGATAAAAAAATTGGAGTAAGTACCGATGGAGACCAAAAAAATCTATCACAAGTAATTATTGATAAGCATTCTTTAAATAAAAGTAATGAAATAATTAATTTTGAAAGTAATGCAGAAATGATTATAAAATTATACAATAAAGAACTAGACTATATTTTTCTTCCAACTAACTATATAGATATATATAGTACTCAAGAAGAATTTGAAGATATTGGTGAAAAGGTAGTTGTAGTAGACACAGAACAAGTTACTGCTACAAAAGAAGAAGTTCACTTAAGTGGTAGTTCAAAAGATATTACAGAACCATTTACTATCTTATTATTTGGAATTGATTCAACAGTTGATGGACTATCAAGTGCTGATTCATTCAATGGAGATTCATTGATTGTTGTAACATTTAATCCAAAAACATTTAATGCTACAATGTTAAGTATTCCAAGAGATAGTTACGTACCTATATCATGTATGAATAATGTTGATAACAAAATAACTCACTCAGCAGGACAAGGTGGAACAAATTGTGTTATTAAAACAGTTCAAAACTTCTTAGATGTTAAAATAGATTACTTTATGAAAATTAACTTTACTGGCGTTGTTGAACTTGTTGACGCCGTTGGTGGGGTTGAAATAGATGTACCTTATAACTTATGTGAACAAAACAGCAAGAGACAATTTGGAGAGCATATAGTATATATTAGAGCAGGTCATCAAACATTAAATGGTGAACAAGCTCTAGCATATGCAAGAAACAGAAAAAACAATTCAGATTATTGTGGAAAAGAATGGACTCAAGGAGAAAGAAGTGATTTCGTAAGAGCAGCTCATCAACAAGAAGTAATACAAGCAATAATTGAAAAAATGAAAGGATTAAAAAGTATTAGTGATCTTGAAAATATATTAAAAGTAGTTTCAAGAAATTTAGATACTAATATGGAACAATCTACAATATTCTCTTTCTATAATGTATTTAAAGATGTATTAATTTCATCATCAAGTGATAAAACATTTAACATTCAAAAACTATACTTAGATGGTACAGGACAAATGATTTATGATGAAAGAAGTAAACTTGTTCTTTGGGATTATATTTTAAATCAAAAGAGTTTAGCAGCAGTTAAACAAGCAATGAAAGATAATCTAAATGGTAAAAAACAAGAATTAATTAAGTCATTCTCATACGAAATTGGAGAAACCTATAAAACTAAAGTAATTGGAGAAGGATACTCTGGAACTGTTAGATATGATTTATTAATAAGTTTAGTTGGAAAATCAATTACTGAAGCTCAAAGTTGGGCAAGTAGCCATGGTCTTAATTTAAGTATTGAATATGTTAAAAAAGCAGGAACTAAAGAAGGAACTATTACTGAACAAGAATTCCCTGTAAGTAAAAGAATTGATTTAATTCCAAATAAAACAATGAAAGTTAAAGTAGTAAAAAATACTGATTCAGGAGAACCTGCATCAACAAAAGTAGATTGTACAAAAGATCCTAGAAATAGTGTATGTAAACTTCCAAATCTAATTGGAAAAGATCAAGATGAATTTGATGAATGGGGCAATAGTTTTTCAAATAAAATATCAAGATCATTTAAAGAAGTTGAAAGTGATAAGAAAGTTGGAACTATTATTGGAATAGAATATGATGATGGTAAAACAATTTCAGTTGGAACACCAGTAAAAGACTTAATTGGTAAGAAAATTATAGTAAAGGTAGCTAAAAAAGAAAGCAATAATACAAATAATACTGAAAATACAAATACTGGAAACCAAAATACTGAAAATACTAATACCGAGAATACAAATACTGAAAATACTAATAATGAGAATAATAATACTGAAAATACAAATTCAGGAAACACTAATAATGAAAATACTAACACTGGAAATCAAAACACTGAACAAGCTCCAAATAATAATACTGAAAATGAAAATAATCCATAAAAAAATAGATTCGTCTATTTTTTTATTTTGAATAAACTAGACTTTTATTAAATTTCATAGTATAATTTCATAGATAGTTCTTTAAAAAACGAAAGGAGATTTATTAAAAATATGATAAAAAAAGCAAACGACACTAAAATAATTATTTTAGGTGGTTTGGGTGAAGTCGGTAAAAACATGTATTGTGTAATGCATGATGACGAAATTATTATTATAGATGCAGGTATTAGTTTCCCTGATGAGGGATTATTAGGTATAGATTACGTACTTCCTGATTTTACTTTTTTAAAGCAGAATCAAGAAAAAGTTAAAGCACTATTCATTACACATGGTCATGAAGACCATATTGGTGCAATTCCATATTTAGTGCAATCTTTAGACTTACCAGCTATTTATGCCCCAAATCAAGCTAAAGAACTAATTAGTTTAAAACTACAAGATAGAAATATAAGATTTGATAATTTGTATGCATATGATGAAACTACTATTGTTAAACTAAAACACATGCAAATAGAATTTTTTAGAACAACTCACTCTATTCCAGATTCACATGGAATACTTGTTAAGACACCAGATGGAAATATTGTAACTACTGGAGACTTCAAATTTGACTTTACTCCAATAGGTCCAATGGCTGACTTACATAAAATGGCTAGAATTGGTGAAGAAGGTGTTGATGTTCTAATAAGTGATTCTACAAATGCATTAAATGAAGGTATAAGCAATAGTGAAGCAAAAGTTGACAATGCATTAAATGAAATCTTTGATCAACATACTACCCAAAGAATGATAATAGCAACATTTGCATCAAATATTTATAGATTAAAACATATTGTTGAGTCTTGTTATAACCATGGTAGAAAAATGTGTGTATTTGGAAGAAGTATGGAAAATAATATTAAGATATCAATTGAAGGAGGATATATAGATCATCCTGATATATTGATTACTCCAGAAGAAGCAAATAACTTAAAACCTGGAGAAGTTACTATTCTTTGTACTGGATCTCAAGGGGAACCACTTGCTGCACTTTCAAGAATTGCTAATGGAACACACAAACAAATTAAATTAAGACAAGATGATGTAGTTGTATTTTCATCATCACCTATTCCAGGAAATGCAATGTATATAGGAAATACAATAAATCAATTGTATTTACAAGGTGTTAAAGTATATACAACTCAATCATTATCTACTATTCATACTTCAGGACACGCAAACATGGAAGAATTAAAATTAATGATAAGACTTATTAAACCAAAGTATTTAATGCCATTCCATGGAGATTATAGAATGCTTAAAAGTCATGCTAATTTAGGTATTGAATGTGGTATTCCGAAAGAAAATACATTTGTACTTCAAAATGGTGATGTATTAAGTCTTGATAATCATGTTATTACTAAAGATACACCTGTTATATCAAGTGACGTATATATTGATAGCAATAGACTTGAAGAAATAAATAGCGCTGTATTAAGAGATAGAAAAATAATGGCAAGTGATGGAATACTTGTTATAATTGCAAATATTGATATGAAAAATAAAAACTTACTAATACATCCAAATATTACAACAAGAGGATTTGTATTAGTAAATGAAAATGAAGAACTAATCAAAAAAATAGAAGGATGTGCCGAAAACATTATTCTTAATAAACTAAAGGAAGGAAATGTAACCTTCAATGATATCAAAAGTCAAATCACTGCAGATTTATTTCCATTTGTATACGACTTAACAGGAAGAAAGCCAATAATTCTACCAGTAATTTTAGATATAAGAAGATAAAAAATCCACAGAATTGTGGATTTTTTTATTATACAAAAAAAGAAAAGACTATTTAGCCTCTTCTTGCGCTCTTGTTTCTCTAACAACTGTAACTTTAATTGTTCCAGGATATTGCATTGTTGATTCAATCTTATCTTTAACATCTCTTGCAATCTTATGAGCTCCTAAATCATCAACTTCTTCAGGTTTAACAATTACTCTTAATTCTCTTCCTGCTTGAACTGCAAATGTTTTTTCAATTCCTGGAATATCATTTGCAACTTGTTCAAGTTGTTCAAGTCTCTTTATGTAATTTTCTAATGAATCGTTTCTTGCTCCTGGTCTTGATGCAGATAAAGCGTCAGCAATTGCAACAATTACTGCAATAGTTGAGTTTGCTTGCGTATCTCCGTGGTGTGATGCTATTGAGTTAACAACTACTTCATTTTCATGGAATCTTTTAGCAATATCTACTCCTATTTCAACATGGCTTCCCTCTACTTCATGGTCAATTGCTTTACCTATATCATGTAAAAGTCCAGCTCTTTTTGCAAGACTTACATTTTCACCAAATTCACTAGCAAGTAATCCAGATAAATGAGCTACTTCTATTGAATGTTGTAATGCATTTTGACCATAACTTGTTCTAAAGTGAAGTTTTCCAACAATTTCAATCAATTCTGGATCAAATTTTGTTAATCCTAATTCAAATAAAGCATCATTACCATATTCAACAATTTTTTGTTTCATATCTTTACATACTTTATCATATAATTCTTCAATTCTAGTTGGATGTATTCTTCCATCTTTAACTAGAGTTTCAAGTGTAACTCTTGCTATTTCTCTTCTTAAAGGATCAAAACTTGATAAAACTACTGCTTCTGGTGTATCATCAATAATCAAATCAACACCTGTAATAGCTTCAATAGTTCTTATATTTCTTCCTTCTCTTCCTATTATTCTACCTTTCATCTCATCATCAGGTAGATTAACTACAGTAACAGTTTGTTCATTAGCAATATCTGCTGCATATCTTTGCATAGCAATTGTAATTAAATCTTTTGCTTTCTTATCAGCTTCAATCTTAGCTTCGTCTTCTCTTTCTTTAATATACTCAGATATTTCTTTTGACATGTTTTCTTCAACTTTTTTCATTACTAGTTTCTTTGCTTCATCACGAGATAACTTAGCAACTTTTGTTAATTGTTCTAATTCTTGCTGTCTTAGTTCTTCTATTTTTGCATATTCTGTTTGGATATCTTTTTGAGATTCTAAAATACCTTTCTCTTTTTCTTCAAGAGAAAGTTCTCTTTTTTGGAATAATTCATCACGCTTATCCATATTATTTTCTCTTTGGATAAGTCTATCTTCTGAAACTTTTAATTCTTCTTTCTTTTCTTTTATTTCTTTATCTGTATCTAGTTTTAATTTATGTATTTCTTCTTTAGCCTCAAATAATGAATCTCTTTTTATTTTTTCAGCATCTTTTCTTGCTTTTTCAATAATTTCTTCAGCTTTTTTACTTGAATTATTTACTTTTTTACTATTTATTAAATAATTGGTAGCAAACCCAGCTGAACCTCCAACCACAACTAGCAAAATAGAGATAATAATTTCCATAATTCTTCCTCCATTTTCTTAGTTAAAATATTAAATTAATTTATATAAAAATAAAATTAATATCACTAATTTAATTGTAGGCTATTTAATCAATATTGTCAAAGAGTTTTTACTACAAAAAATAAAATGGAACAAATTGTTCCATTTATTACTTATTTTTTTCCTCTTTTTTTCCTATTCCATAATACTCTTTTGTTGCATCTTCAATTTCCTTGCAAAGATCTTTATTATCTTTAAGTAATAATTTAACATTTTCTTTCCCTTGTCCAATCTTTTCTCCTTTGTAAGAAAACCATGCTCCACTTTTTTCAATTATATTAGCATTAGTAGCAAGTTCAATTAATTCACCTTCGTGTGATACTCCTTCTCCATACATTATATCTACTACTGCAGTCTTAAATGGAGGTGCTACTTTATTCTTAACAACTTTAATTGTTGTTTTACTTCCCATTACTTGATCTCCAACTTTAATTTGTTCTGTTCTTCTTACATCAAGTCTAATTGTTGAATAGAATTTTAATGCTCTTCCTCCTGGTGTTGTTTCAGGATTTCCAAACATAACTCCAACTTTTTCTCTTAATTGATTAATAAATATACATATAGTCTTTGTTTTATTAATTGCCCCTGATAGTTTTCTTAATGCTTGACTCATTAATCTTGCTTGAAGTCCAACATGAGAGTCACCCATTTCACCATCAATTTCTGCTTGTGGAACAAGTGCTGCTACTGAGTCAATTACTATAATACTAACTGCTTCACTTCTAACAAGTGCCTCACATATTTCAAGAGCTTGTTCTCCAGTATCTGGTTGAGAAAGTAACAATTCATTTATATTAACTCCTAAATTCTTAGCATAAGTTGGATCAAGAGCATGTTCTGCATCAATAAATGCTGCTCGTCCACCTGTTTTTTGTACTTCTGCAATTGCATGAAGTGCAAAAGTAGTTTTACCACTTGATTCAGGACCATAAATTTCTATAATTCTTCCTTTTGGATAACCACCAACACCTAAAGCAATATCAAGTGCAAGTGATCCACTTGAACAAGCATCAACTTCCATATGCTTATTATCGCCAAGTTTCATAATTGATCCTTTACCAAATTGTTTTTCAATATCATTTAATACTTGTTCTAAAGTTTTGTCTTTATCTATATTTGCCATTTTAATATTTCCTCCACATATTTACTTATGAATTAATAATACACTATTAAAAATAAAAAATCAATACTTTTTCGAACAATTGTTTGAATATTTAATTTTCTTTACATTTTTAAGCATAAAAAAAGAATTTCTTAATAGAAATTCATATTTTTTACTTACTTTTATCATCAATTATTAATTTTTTATTAATATTGAAATATTGTATCATAGATATAATTGACATAACAGTAGCAAAGTATAAGAAGAATTCTGCTACATTTAATGGTATTAATTCAAATGGTAGATTTCCAAAGAATATCAATACTACACCAATCATTAATGATGCTGTTTTAATTTTACCGCTTCCTATTGCTGCAACAACTTTACCACGTCCTGCTGCTTCCATCTTAATTGCATTTACAATTATATCTCTTGTAACTATTATTACAGGAATTATAGCATTTATCTCATTTTTAGCAGCTAATATTATTAATACAGAATTAACTAATATCTTATCTGCTATTGCGTCAAGCATTTTTCCAGTATTTGTAACTAATCCTCTCTTTCTTGCAATATAACCATCAAAGAAATCAGTTAAGCTAGCTATTATAAATAATATTCCAGCAATTATATAATCCCATCTTAGAGATACATCTTGTATTACCGGTCCATCTTGTAAGAAATCTATTCCTAGATTATAAAATGGAACACATAATATTATCACAATTATTACTGATAATATAAGTCTTGTTATTGTCAATTTATTTGGTAAATTCAAAATAATCACCTTCTATCTTAGATCTTAACTCAATAGTTGTTTTATCCTTCTTTGGTCTTAATAATTGAAATAATAAAAATACTATTAACACTAACAAAGCAAATAAGAATAAACCATACAATATTGGTTTTCTATTTTTTCTTTTTGGTTTAATAATGGTGTATGGAGAAGAAATTTTTTTGATGTCTTGCTTATTCTTATTTATATCTTTTTCAGCATCAATAATATCTTGTAAAGATATCTTAGATGTTTTTTCAAAAAGATAATCGTTAAACTCATCTATTACTTCTTCAGGCTTAAGTCCTAAATACTTAGCATAGTCTTTTACTTTTTCTTTCATAGAAAGAACATCTTTAAATGCTCTTGTATTCCCCTCTTCTATACTTTCTAATAAAAAACTATCGATATTTAAGTCTTGAGCTGCTTCATCAATACTTACACCGTTGTTTATTCTTGTATCTTTTAAATATTGTCCTAGCTCTTTCATAAACACCTCTATAAAAAATAATAATACTTAATAAGCCATGTTCTGTACCTATTACTAGGTGGTAAACATTTATCTATTAGTTTCCTAATCCCTAACTCGGTTCTTATTCCCTAATTAAAGCTCCTCTACCAAAATTTGAGTTTCTCGCTCGTGGGGTTTATCACGTTCCACATCCATCGTTTCCAATTTATTCGTCACTATGACACTTTATGACTACTATAATCATATCCAAAGACTTAGATTAATTCGTCGCCGTTAGTATTTCTACTACCTAGAGTTATTTTTTTCTCTAGCGCGATCACTATAATCATCACAGACTATGCGAGCATGGACTTTCCTCTATATTATATAATATAGCGTTTACCTAAAGTATTATTCATCTTTACCATATACAATTTTTTCAAGTTGAGATAGTCTCTTCATTATATCTACATTAGTTCCACCTTTATTACCAGAATCTTCGCCTTCATTTGTTTTAGCAATTTCTAAACTAGTCTTAAGGTTTCTATTCTCTTGTTTCAAAGACATAATCTCATCTAACAATTCTTCTTTTTCTTTATCTTTATCTTTTAAGATTTTAAAAAATTGTTCATAATCACTGATAATAAGATCAAGAAATTGATCAACTTCTTTCAATCTATATCCTCTAGTGTCTATTTTAAACTCTTTTTCTAAAATATCTTTTGAAGATAAATTAAATTGTTCTTGATACATATATATCACCAATCCCTTACTTTATTATTATCGTATAAAATATAGTATTTGTCAAACATAACAATGATTTAATTATTTATCTTTATTATTATAACAAATTCATATTATGTGACTCTATTATACAACAACTAATTACTATTTAAAATAATATTAATACGAAACTTTTATTTTATTATTTAAAAAGGTGGAAAAAAAATATAATATATTGTATAATAAATTGAGATATGTTTAATAGTATCTAGGTGAGTTTATGGACTATCCAAAAGGTATCAAAAGAAGTACAAATGGCAATTATATAAGATTTGATAATAGAGGAATGGGACTTGAAAGTGATATAAATATTACTAATCAATATTATATTGATAATAATATCGCATTCATTTATAAGAAACCTACTCCAATACAGGTTACAAAAGTAGATTATAAGAATAATAGTATGATTATTAAAGAAGGTTTTTTTAAAGAACCATCTACTACAGATTATAATGGATTATATGATGGACTATATATAGATTTTGAAGCAAAAGAAACTACAAGTAAAACTTCTTTTCCATTATCAAATATTCATAAACATCAAATAAATCATATAAGAAATGTAATTAATCATGGTGGAATTGGTTTTTTAATAGTAAGATTTACTCATCTTAATAAAAATTACATATTAATGGGAAAAGATTTTATAGATTACATAGATAATAATGATAGAAAATCTATTCCTTTAGAATTTTTTAATAGTAATGGATATTTGATAGAAATATCATATATGCCAAGACTTAATTACTTAAAAATAATAGATAATATTATAGGAGGTAAAAATGGCTAAAAAGAAAAAGAAAAATTTAAAAATACATATTAAACCAGGAGTAAGAAATTTAGGAATATTTCTTTTAATAACATTTATACTTGGTTTAATTTTTATGAATTTTACATTTACTGTAATTCTAATATTAGGAATTCTATTAATAATGTGGATTTCAAACATTATGGCAAAAAAAAGAAAGAGAAAATGGGTAAGAATTGTTTTCAATTGTTTGGCCATACTTTTCCTTCTTGCTGCAATAGCTGGAGTTGGTGCTGTTGCCTGGTTTTTAAACTATGTCGTTGATCATGCACCTGAATTTAATGAAGATGCATTAACAATGACACAAACTACAAAGATATATGATTCTCAAGGAATAGAAATAGCAGAACTAGGAACAGAAAAAAGAGAAATCATTAAATATAATCAATTAAATGAAGTTCTAGTTGATGCATTAGTTGCAACAGAAGATTCAAGATTCTTCCAACATAATGGGTTTGATGCTCCAAGATTTATTGTTGCATCATTAAAACAAGCTACTGGTAATTCTGATGCCGGTGGTGCATCAACATTAACAATGCAAGTTGCAAAAAATAGTTATAATGCCGAAAATGCTAGAGAAACAAAAGGATTTAAAGGAATTGTTCGTAAATTTACTGATATTTATATGGCTGTATTTAAAATAGAACAAAACTATTCAAAACAAGAAATTATTGAATTCTATTTAAATAACCACTTCTTAGGTAATAATGCATATGGAATTGAGCAAGCTGCTCTAACATATTTCAATAAACATGCAAGAGATTTAAATCTTGCTGAATCATCTTTATTAATTGGAATGTTCCAAGCACCTGGAGCTTATGATCCTTTTAAAAATCCAGATGCAGCAACTGCACGTCGTGCAACTGTTTTAAAACTTATGCAAAATCATGGTTATATTACAGAGGAAGAAAGAAAAATTGCTAATTCCATTCCTGTTAAAAAAATGTTAGATACACAAAAAACTGATCAAAAATATTGGTCTTATATTAATACAGTAGTTGAAGAAGCTCAAAAGAGATATGGAGCTAATCCTCATACAACTTCAATGTTAATTTATACTAATATGAATTCTCAATATCAACAAGCAGTAGATGACTTAATGAGTGGAAGAACATATAATTGGGATAATCCTGATGTTCAAGCAGGTATTGCAGTAGTAGAAGCAAAATCTGGTAAAATAACAGCAATTGGAGCAGGAAGAAACCAAGAAGGTGTTTATAGTCCAACAAACTATGCTACTCAAACTGTAAGACAAATTGGTTCAACTGCAAAACCTGTATTTGATTATGCTCCTGGTATTGAATATAATAACTGGTCAACTGGAAAACTATTCGATGATTCAAAATATTACTATAGTACAGGTCAAGAAATAAGAAACTCCGATCGTGGATATATGGGAATAATAACACTTAGAACTGCTCTTGCTCAGTCAAGAAACGTTCCAGCATTAAAAGCATTCCAACAAACAAGTCAGGAAGATAAATTTAAATTTGTAAAATCATTGGGAATATCACTTGAAGCAGAATCAGAAAAAACTGGATACTTACACGAAGCATATTCAGTTGGAGCATTCAATGGATCTAATCCAATGGAAATGGCTGGTGCATATGCAGCATTTGCAAATGGTGGATATTATACTAAACCATATACTATTAGCAAGATTAAATTTAGAGATACTGGGGAAGTAGTAGAACATGAAGAAGAAAACAATCAAGTAATGAGTAGTGCAACAGCATTTATGATTACTGATTGTTTAAAAACGGCTGTTACAAACGGACTTAGTAATGCAGCAAGAATTAATGGTGTAAATGTAGCTGCTAAAACCGGAACTACTAACTATACAGCACAAATTCGTTACCAATATGGGTTAGGTGATGATGCACTTAATGATGCATGGATAATCGGATATGATCCTGATACTGTAATATCATTATGGTATGGATATGATCCAATAAGTACTAAATATTGGTCTAATCCAAATTCAGCATTAAGAAACAGAAAAGCAATATTTACACAATTAGGTAATGTAATATTTAAGAAAAATGGACAGGATTTTGCAGTACCAGATACCGTAGTAAAAGTTGGTATAGAAAAATTTAATGACGTTGATAGAGAATTAAAACTACCAAGTCAATATACACCTGGCGATCTGATATACTACGAGTGGTTTAAAAAAGGTACTGAGCCTACGGAAGTATCGGCTGCGTACCAAAGACTCTCCGACGTTACAAATTATTCAGGTAATTATAACGAAAATGCAAAAACAGTTACTCTTAAATGGACTGGAATAACTCCAGGAGAAGATTTATCAAAATCTTATGGAGAATTAGGATACAAAATATATATGGGTGGTTCTTATATGGGATTCACTAAAGAAACATCAATTACAATAAATAATGTTACTAATCCATATACCTCATATAGAATAGTTGCAGGATATGGTAATTCTGGAGCTGTAGATAGTTTGGGAGTTGTTGTTACTATAAAAGATGATGCAAAATATAGTGCAAGTCTTACTGTACCTAATCAAAAAACATATAATCAAAATGCAACACTTGATTCACACGATTCAAATCCTAAAACTAGCGATGTAAGCTTAACTAGAAATGGATCTACCGTAACTCCAAATGTTACAATTTCTATTGTAGATAGTGGAGGTAATAAAGTATCAAGTATTACTTCAACAGTACCAACCAAGTATACAATTAGTTATGCTATTAGTTATGCATCATATAATACTACACTTACTAGAACAGTAACTATAAAAGCTTCTGGTGGTGAAAATACAAATACTGAACATGAGAATAATACTGGTGATACTGAGTTTACGGATGAAGAAAAACCATAAAAAGATGTTTTATAACATCTTTTTTATATTAATAAAATACTTAATAAAATAATAATCATTCCTAATAGAAAATAAAAAAAATTCTTTTCTTTGTACTTTATTCCTTCTATAAATAATTCAAATATTGATAAATAAATCATTATTCCCGAAGTAAATGAGAGAATTACTCCAAAAAAATAATAGTCAATTTTATAAAAAAAGAGGTATCCAATTATAGCACCAAATGGTTCAGATAATGCAGAACAGAGTGTATATAAAAAGGCTTTCTTAATATTTTTATCTCCATAATATAATGGTACTGAAATAGCTATTCCTTCTGGTATATTATGTAATGCTATTGAAAAAGCAATAGGTATACCAACAGAAAGATCTTTAGATGAAGATACAAATGTTATTATTCCTTCTGGTATATTGTGAATAATTAAAGTTAACATAGAAATAATACCAATTTTATATATTTTATTATTATTTTTATATTTAGAATCTAAGGTATATACTAATATACCTCCAAAAAGCACATAAACGCCTATTATAGCCATTGAAGGAATAAAATCGTATATTTTATTAATATATAAAAAAGATGATGGAATAAGGTCAAAAACAGAAATAAAAAGCATAACACCTGATGAGAATAATAAACTATTTGATAATACTTTTTTATAATTAATAGATTTATTAAGCAATATTAAGCATCCAATAAGGGTTGACATTCCAGATAAAATAGTTATTATGAAACTTGTTAAAAAATTCAATTTTATCACCATTAAATTATATTAAGAAAAGCATTAGATTATTTCTAATGCTTTTTATCATAATTACATATTTTAATTAACTTACATCCATCACATTTAGGCTTATTTGAAGTACAATAATATCTTCCAAAAAGTACTAATTGATGATGTAATCTTGACCACTTATCTTTTGGAAAAAATTTCATTAGTTTTTTTTCAACAGTTAGAACCTCATCTTTATTTTTAGCTATTCCCAATCTTTTACTTACCCTATTAACATGAGTATCAACAGCTATAGCGGGATAATCAAACAAATTACTTCTAACAACATTACTTGTCTTTCTTCCTACACCAGGAATATTAGTTAACAATCTCTCATCGTTAGGAACTACTCCATTACAGTTATCTAATAAAAATGATGAGATTTCTTTGATAAAAATACTTTTTTTATTAACCATTCCTATAGGTTTTATTATATTTTTAATATCCTCTATATCAGCATTTTTTATTTTTTCTAAAGAATCATATTTATTAAATAATACACTAGTTACTTCATTTACTCTTTTATCTGTAGTTTGTGCACTTAATACTGTTGCAATAAGTAATTCATAATCTTTATTATAGTTTAATTCACATTTTGGATTAGGAAACAAAAAATCAAGATATTCTTCAATTTCTTTTCTATTCATCGTCTTCTATCCAATCATAATCAAAGACATCTATTTTTTCTTTTTTATCTTCTTTATCTCTAAAATTCTTTCTATTTTTTTCTACATCATCTTTAGTTTTTATTCCTTTTTTTGCCCAAGTATATAGTACTTTATCAATATATCTAATACTTGCTACATTATTCTTAATAGCTTCTTTAATAGCTTCCTTAACAACTTCTATATCATAGTTCCATTCTTTAACAATTTCTACTTCAACAAATGATAACTGAAGTCCAACTTCCTTTTCTAAAATCTCAAAGATTTCATCTTTTTCATCTTTTTTATCATCTTTTTGTTCTTCATTCATTACATTTAATGCTAATTTTTCATAGAAAAAATCCAAGAAAATAAATTCTTCCATTATATTTTTATCATTCTTTATAACTTTTATTTCCATTAATTTATTACTTTGAAGATCAGATACATATTTCATAATCTTTTTTGAATCGCAGTTCATACTCTTACTAAATTCACTAACATCAAATGGTATTTTATTTCCTTTATTAAATAAGTACATCAAAAAAATAAAAGTTTCATAATCAATATTATACTTTTGAAAATCTCTATAAATATAAAGAGGAATAATAATATTCTCACTCTTTATAACATTCAACAGTTTTTCATGTTTCATAGATATTCCCCCTATCTATAATTATTTATAATATATTCTTCTATCTTTTCCTTTTTGTTTTCTAAATTATTATTTATAATTTCAATAGTTATTTTATCATATACTTCTTTAAATAATGGCCCTGGTTTAATATTTAATATTCTTTCTATATCCATTGCAGTAATATCTATTTCTTTTTTAGATTTTATTGGTAAATTATCATATAGCCCTACAATTTTAGATTTATCAACACCAATTATATTAGATGCAATCTGATTAGCATATAATCCATATTTATATAAAGAATAATTATTAATACCTATTTTTAATACTTCTTTAACATCTTTTATTATTGCTTTTTCACTACTAGAAAACTCTTGTTTATATTTGTCAGTTGAATCTAGTGAAGCCCAAATACTAATAATATCATTACATAAAATAATATTATTCATATTATATATTTCTAATTCTTTATCTAGTCCCAAATCAATTAATAATTGTACTCCGTATTTAGCATTACTACTTAGAAAAATTCTATCTAATTCTTGCTTTTTTCTACTATAAGAAAGTGTTTTCAATAAATGCTTATTTTCTATTATAGCACTTTTTACTTCATCACTTAAAGAAAAATTTAAACTTGTTGCAAATCTAATTGCTCTTAGAATTCTTAATGAATCTTGTGAAAACTTATAATTACTATTACCTATAGTATTAATTACTTTGTTTTCAATATCCTTTTTACCATCAAAATAGTCTAAAACTACTCCATGTTTATCTATACACAAAGCATTCATTCTAAAATCTCTTCTTTTTAAATCTTCTAAAAGACTACTAATGTATTCTATTTCGATTGGTTTACGATTATTGATATATTTAATCTCTTTTCTAAATGTAGTTATTTCATATCTTTCGTTTTTTAAATATAAGGTAACTGCTCCATATTCTTCTTTTGGAAGTACAGAATTAGGAAACATTTCCATAATTTCTTTAGGAGTTGCACTTGTTGCAATATCTACATCTTTTGAGTTAATTCCTAAAACATAATCTCTTACAAATCCACCAACAATATATGCTTTAAATCCTTTTTCTTCAAATTGATTTAATAATTTTAAAGCTTCTTTTAACACTAGATATCACCTCTTCAATTATAACAAAAAAAATGCTCTAAACAAATAAAAAAAGAGCAAATGCTCTTTATTTACTAGTTTACTGCGTCTTTTAATGCAGTTCCAGCTTTAAAAGTAACTGCTTTTCTAGCTGGGATTTTAACAGTAGCACCAGTTTGAGGGTTACGTCCTTCTCTTGCTTTTCTCTTAGAAACATTGAATGTTCCAAATCCAGCAACAGGAACTCTTTCTCCCTTCTTTAATGCTTTAGTAATTACTTCAAAAGTAGCATCTAAAGCACGATTTGCATCAGCTTTTGTTAAACCAGTTTTTTCTGCAATTGCTTCTACTAATTCAGCTTTTTTCATTTTATATTACCTCCAATTTTTAAGCACTATATGCTTACATATACAAATTATCATACTTTTAAGACAAAAGCAATAGATTTTGTTTATTTTTCAACGAATTTTACATTTTTTTATATAACAAATGCTATTAAATTGTTAGAACCTTTATTAACTATCTTACTAAGAGTTTGAGAAAGCTTATACCTAATATTTTCAGGCATTAGTGATATTTTTGATTGAATACCTTCCTGAACAATTACATCAAGACTTCTTCCAAAGATTTCACTCTTCCAAATGTTCTGTGGATTTGTCTCATAATCTTTCATTAAATAATTAATTAATTCTTTACTTTGAATTTCACTTCCAATAATAGGTTCAAATGTTGAGTTAACATCTACCCTAATCATGTGAATAGATGGAGCAACAGCTTTTAATTTTACTCCAAATCTATTACCTTGTTTAATAATCTCAGGAGTATCTAATTTCATATCATTAAGTGTAGGAGTTGCTACTCCATATCCAGTTTGTTTAACCATTTTTAAAGCATACTTTATTTGATCATATTCAGTTTTTGCTTCATCATAATCTTGAAATAACTGTAAAAGTTGAGCTTTGTTTTTTACATCAATTTTAATTATTTCTTTTAATACTTCATTGTATAAGCTATTTGGTGCCTCTAAATTTATTATCACTATACCAGTGGAAGGGTCAACTTCACTGATATATGCTTTTTCAATATTTTCATTATTAACAAATGATTTTGTAATCTTTTCTATGTCTTTTAATTTATCAACTTCAGAAACACTATCTCTTATTGAATTAATATATGATTGTTTTACTACATTATTTGAATTAAGTATAGCAATCCATTCTGGCATGTTTATCTTTACTTCAAGAACAGGAAATTCATATAATGCCTCTTTTAAAACATCATACATTTCTTTTTCTTTCATATTTAATATATTCATTGGTATTACTGGGACATTATAATCTTCTTTTAATTTATCAGCAAGTCTTTCTGTTTCTGGAAGCATAGGATGAGTTGAATTAAGAATTACAATAAATGGTTTTCCAATTTCTTTAAGTTCATTTATAACTCTTTCTTCTGATTCAACATAATCACTTCTTTCAAAATCTCCTATAGATCCGTCAGTTGTTATTACTATTCCAATAGTTGAATGATCTTTTATAACTTTTTCAGTTCCTAGTTCAGCTGCTTCAGTAAATGGTATTTCTTCATCATACCATGGGCTTTTGACCATTCTAGGACCATTTTCATCTTCAGCACCTTTTGCATTTTTAATAAGATATCCTACACAATCAATAAGTCTTATATTGCATGAAAAATCATCTATATTTATTTTAGCTGCTGTATTTGGTACAAACTTTGGTTCTATTGTCATAATTGTTTTTCCACCAGAGCTTTGTGGTATTTCATCAGTTGCTCTTTTTCTTTCAAATTCATCATCAATATTAGGAATAACAACTGTTTCCATTACTTTTTTAATAAATGTACTTTTTCCTGTTCTAACTGCTCCAACTACTCCTAAATAAATATCTCCACCACTTCTAGCTGCAATATTTTTAATAATATCTTTTTTATCCATATTTACCTCTTTCTTTTACTTTCATTTAATAATATGACATCTATTTATTTTTATACACAAAAAAACAACTGATATTCAGTTGTCTTTATATCTTATTGATTAACTTGTTCAGTTGGTTCTACTGGTGCAACTGGTGCAGTTGGTTCAACTGGCATAGTTGGATCTACTGGTACAGTTGGTTCAACTGGCATAGTTGGATCTACTGGTACAGTTGGATCTACTGGTACAGTTGGATCTACTGGTACAGTTGGATCTACTGGTTGTACTGGATCTACTGGTTGATCTGGATTAACTGGTTCTGTTGGTTCTACTACTTCACCAATAATGAAGTTATATACAGTTAAATCTCTTTCTCCTTCAATCCATCCAGGTAGTTCAACATTTTTTTCTTCATTTAAAACAGATACAATAGTTTGTTTAACTACAACTGTTCCATCTTCTCCTATTTCTTCATAAGATACTAAGAATTTTTCATTTTTCTCATCATGACCAATTATAGTTACAGCACCAAGACTCCAAGTTTCATCACTGAACTCACTTTGTTTTTTATTTAAAATTAATTGAATAACTTCTTCCTCTGATAGTACAACAGGAACTAATCCTCTATTAGGATCATCTTCAGGTTCTGTTGGTTCAACTGGCTTTTCTTGCTCTTCTGTATTTTTGTTTTCCTTTTTATCATCACTACCTAAAAAACTTTTATTATTTCCAGTTACTAATAATACAACACCTGCAAGTATTAAAACAACCGCTATTGCCATTACTATCATTGGAGTTTTATTTTTCTTTGTTTTCTGTTCTTCCATTTTATATGCTCCTTCCCTTACCCTTTAATCAAATTATAATAAACATATCTTTTCATTTCAATAAAAAAGTGTAAACAAAAGAGTAATTTTACACTATTTTAAGTATTTTATTTACATTTCTATCTAAATTCTCTGTTTTTTTACTAAAAAACAAATCAATTCTTTTATAAGAATCTTCTATCTTTATATTATTTGCTAATACTTCTCCCATATCTATTATATCTATAGAATTTCCAACTTTTTTTCTAATATAGTCTTTTATAATTGAATAATGTGTACATCCTAATATTATTGAATCTATTCCATCTAAGTTACTTAAGTATTCATCCAAAACTATATCTAATTCATTATAATTACCACTTTCTATTATTGGAACTAATTTAGGGCATGCAATTTCTACTACTTCATTATTTAATTTTTTCTTAAAAACATGACTATTAATTGTTGCATTAGTTGCCATTACAAGAGTTTTTTTATAATTTCTTTCTTCAATATATTTTGGTAATTCACTTATAACACTATAAATTGGAATATCTAATTCTTCTTTTAAACAATCATATAAATTAGCACTTACTGTTCCACATGCTATAATAATCATTTCTACTTTCTTTGATTTTAAATATTCTATTATATTTTTTACATATTTATATAATTCATCAATACTCTTATCTCCATATGGAACATTTAAAGTATCACCATAATAATAATATTGATTATTAGGATGATATTTAATAAAAGAATTTAAAACTGTTAATCCACCAACCCCTGAATCAAAAAGACCTATTCTCATAACTTCACCTTAATATAAAAAGACTATTCTAATCTTATTATCTATAATAATTATATCATATTATCTAAATTTTTTGGAATATTATCATTCTTTACTGTATTTATTATTTTCTTCTTTTTTTCTTCACTTATTTCTTTTCCAGTAATCTTTACAAGATTATCTATTAATTCATTCAACACTTTTTCATCTTTCATATCACTTTTTTGTATTTGATCTGCCATAGATAAAATAGTATCTTTGTCTACATTAGTTTTTTCTTCAATCTTTTTAAATAATGACTCTTTAAACATAAAAACCTCCTACATAATTATATGTAAAAGATTTTTTTTAGTTATTGTTTATTTATATTAGATGTTATCATATTTGCTGCATCACTCATTGTTCTACTAATATCAGAAAATAAAGATTCAAGTTTTTTAGAAGAAACTTTTATTTCAGTTTCAGCATCTTGCCAAATATTTGCAATTGTTTCCATTTTATTTGCATAATTATTTAATTCTTCTAATGCAGAACTAAATTTCTTATTATTGTATT
This sequence comes from uncultured Erysipelotrichaceae bacterium, assembly GCA_902793375.1. GTDB lineage: Bacteria > Bacillota_I > Bacilli_A > RF39 > UBA660 > RUG13868. The sequence goes on from CADBDE010000002.1 coordinate 28,429, forward strand.
CTTTAACTGTATTTATATTATCTACAATACTTTCATCAAGATAAACACAACATTGTTCCCAAATTGTATCTGATTGTTTTTTTATCATATTTAGATCATTTGCATACTTTTTCATTATTCCAGATAAAATCTTTAATTGTTCTTCATCAACAGACATAATCTTTGAATTAGTATTTAAATCATTTGTATTAAACATATTATTCACCTATCCATTCAAACGATTCTTAATCTGTTCTTGTGCATTTTCAAGAACTATTATAAGTTTATTTAAATATTCTATTTCTGCATTTATTTCTTTAGAAATACAATTTAAGTCTTTTCCAATAAAGCCATATACTTTTAATCTAAAATCATTTCCATCAAATCCTTGCCAGTAAATTGCACTCATTTTAACAGTATCAATTAAACTATCGATTGTATCTTCATACAATTTCCTTGTTTTTTCTAACTGAGACTTATAATACTTAAGCTCATTTACGTTTGTTGTTTTTAAAGCCATTCTATCTCCACCAATCAGATTATATCTTACATTTTTATTTTAATTATTATTTACTATTATGTCAACTTTTTACAAAAAAAAGACATCTTAAAGATGTCTAATAATTATTTATAATTTTTCTATATTTTTCTATTTGGTCAGTTATCTCTTTTGATTTTTGAATATATTCCTTATCATTTATTTGTTTCTTAGCATATCTATCTTCAAGTAATTCTTTAGCTTTTTCTAGGTTTTTAATTGTAGATTCATAATTTGCATTTCTTTGAGAATTCAAATCAGTTCTAAAAATCATATTATTCACTCCTATTCTTAAACTGTAATATTATAGGTGTTCCTTCAAAATCAAAATTTTCTCTTATTTTATTTTCTAAGTATCTTTCGTATGAAAAATGTACTAATCCTTTATTATTAACATGAAACGTAAACTTTGGTGGTTTAGTTCCAGATTGATTTGTAAAATATATTTTTAACCTTTTTCCTTTATATGATGGTGGAATATTAAGCATATATGCTTCATTTATTACATCATTTAGTACATTTGTTGGTATTTCTTTTTTTATATTTTCTGATACTTTTAATACTTCAGGCATTATTGTATGTATTCTTTTTTTAGTTAAAGCACTTGTGAATACAACTGGAACATATCTTAAGAATTGAAACTCATTTCTAACCTTCTTAGTATATTCTTTTATATCTGGGTTTTCTTGGGTATCCCATTTATTTACTACAATAATTAATCCTTTTCCCTTTTCAAGAACATATCCAGCTATATGTTTATCATGTTCTATTATTCCTTCTTCAGCATTTATAACTAACAAACATACATCTGATCTATCTATAGCTTTCATACTTCTTAGTAAACTATACTTTTCAATATTTTCATATACCTTACCTTTTTTTCTCATTCCAGCTGTATCAATAACAATAAATTCTTCATCATTATATTTCATAACTGTATCTATTGCATCTCTTGTTGTTCCAGCTACATCACTAACTATTACTCTATCTTCATTAAGTAAAGCATTTATTAAACTACTTTTACCAACATTTGGCCTACCAATTACAGAAAATTTGACTCTTTTGTCTTCATCGATATATTCTTTTTTATCAAAATCTTTAATTATTTCATCTTTTAATTCGAAAAAGCCAATACCATGTTCACCACTAACTTCAATATATGTATCAAATCCAAGTTCATAAAAGTCATAAATGTTATCTTTACTTTTTTTATTATCTATTTTATTTATTACCACAATTACTCTTTTTCCACTTGATCTTAACATATCTCTTACAACATAATCATTGCTTGTTAGACCTTCTTTACCATCAACAACAAATAAAACAACGTCTGCTTCGTCAATTGCGATTTCAACTTGCATCTTAATAACGTCATTAAACTTATCACTTGATGTATCTATTCCTCCTGTGTCTATAACATTAAATTTATAATCTTTATAAATAGCTTCACTATAAATTCTATCTCTTGTTACACCAGGAGTGTCTTCAATAATAGATATTTTTTCACCAACAAGTTTATTAAAAATTGTACTTTTACCTACATTTGGCCTTCCTACTAATGCTACTGTTGGAATTTTCATACTATCACCCCTAAACTTGTGTATATTATATCACATGTATTTAATAATGTAAATTAAGGTTTTTTATATAATAGTGTTCACAAATTTTATAAATATTTTTAGTGTTTTTCAAAATAAAATCATCAATTATAATATCTAGTTCTTTGGAATGATTAATTATTTTTAAATCTATTGTATTATAAAATGAATCATCTCTATTAATTCTTTTAAATAACATAATTGTAAAAAGATTATTATAAGTATATATATTTACTTCATAAAAGCCATAAATATCTATTGCATATCTTTTTTTTATTAATAATAGTAACTCTTTAATTATATTTGTTTGGTTTTCTTTGTTTATTCTTTTATAAGAAGTATTAATCTTTACTTGAAAAGTTGATTTGTCAATTATTTCAAATTTCATTAAATCACCTAAATTATTTTATGATTCTTTTTTTTTAAGTAAACAAAAAAAGCACTTATGTGCTTTATTTAACATATTCAACTAAATCGTATATTTTTCCATTTACAGTTTGAGCGAATGTTGTTGTTTTACATTCTCCTAATTCTTCATTACAACTATTTCCTGAATAGAATTTAACAACATTTGATAAATTTTCAATTGTATAATATGATCCATAATCATTATTTTGAACCATATCTTCAATTAATGAATAACAAACATCTCCATTATCTAATAGATAAAATAATGTGTTATATTGTGGATCATTATCAAATTGTCCTAAATATACATCTACTACATTATTAGTAAATTCCATAGTATATTCTTGTGAATCATCATTATCATAATTGTATTTAGTAATTAGTAGGTCATTTTTTGTATCTCCATAATTAACTGTAAAATAAGCACCTGTTGATCCAGCATATGTTCCAAAGTTAATTGTATAATCTAAATCACTATTAGATTCTACAAATTTCTCATTGAATCCATATGTTTTTTCACCAGATTTACTAGCAACTAAAATGTCACTATTTTCACTATTTTCATTCTTTTCTGTTGCAAAATAAAGTCTATCTTTTAAATCACCAGCAAGAACAAAGCCGCCAATAAAACCTATTGTAACAACAACAACTACAAAAGCAGTTATTAAAACATCCTGTTTACTTGATTTTTTCTTTTTCATAATCATCCTCTTCTCTAACCTATAATACAATTATAAACTGATTTTTTCTATCAGTAAAGTATAAAAAGTATACTTGTCACATTTTAATGTAAAAAGAATAGGTATAAAACCTATTCTTCAATCATTTCTTCAATAATCTTAATTATTTCATCTCGACCAATTTTACTAACACTTGAAAAATATACTATATTATCACCAACCACTATATCTAAAGTATTTTTTAGACTTTTTAAGTTTTTGTCTTTTTCTCTAGAACTAACTTTATCATATTTAGTTGCTACTATTGTTACTGGTATTTGATAATATTTTAAATAATCATACATTAATTTATCATCATTTGTTGGTGCATGTCTAAAATCAATAAGTAGGAATACCCTTTTAAGTTCCTGTCTTTTTTCTAAGTATTCTTCAACCATTAAGCCAAATTTTCTAACTTCTTCTTTAGAAGTATCAGCATATCCATATCCAGGTACATCAACTAAATAAAACTTATTATCTACATTAAAAAAATTAATTGTACTAGTTTTCCCTGGCTTTGAAGATATTCTGGCAAGATTTTTTCTATTAACTAATACGTTTAAGAAACTACTTTTTCCTACATTACTTCTACCTAGAAGAATGAATTCAGGAAGTTCATCATCAGGATATTGGCTTCTTCTCACAGCACTTACTACTAAGCTAACATTATCTATCTTCATTTTCACTACCTTCTTTCTTCAAATATGATTTACAAAGGTTGTCTATATCATGTATCAACATATTAACTTCATCCATTGTTTTAACACGAGCTCCACTTGCCATAGCATGTCCACCGCCATTATATTTTTCTGCAAGTGTATTAATAATAGGTCCACGTGATCTAATATTAAACTTGAATTGATTATTCTTAACATCTTCTGAAATCATTGCCCATGCAATTACTTCATCAATATTATTATAGTTATTTACCATATTTCCCGCAGAACTGGCATCTACTCCATACTTTTGTAATACTTCATTAGAAATAATAACATAAGCAAAACCATTTTCAGTAAGTTTTAAATTTTCAGAAATAAATCCTTGAAATCTAACTTCACTAAATGGTCTAGCATATAAATTTCTATATAAAGACTCTGTATTTAAATTATATTTTTTAATCAATTCTTCAATTATATTATATGTCTCAATACTTGTATTAAATAAAAATCTATTAGTATCAGATACAATCCCATAAAATAAATACTTTGCTATTTCTTCATTAATAATCATTTTATTTTCTTTAAACAATCTATTCACAAGTTCTGAAGCACTAGAAGAAAGAGTATCTACATATTCATATTCTCCCATTACATCGATTAATGGATGATGATCTATTTTACAAATATTTGGAAACAATTCTATGTTTGATATATCTACTCTTTTCTTATCTGGAGTGTCTACAACAATTAGTAATACATCTTCATTATTTTTATTTTCATATTTATCAAGTTTTGGAAAATAATTATATCTAGAACTTTTAGATCCTACAGCATAAACTTTTTTTTCAGGGAAATTAATATTAATTGCTTCTTTTAAAGCAAACTGACTTCCTAAGGCATCTGGATCAACTCCAATATGTCTAGCAATTACTATAGTATTATATTTTTTTATTTCTTCATATATTTTTTTTAGCATTAACATTTCCTATCTATTAATTATATTTAAAGTATCTCTTGCAATCATTAACTCTTCGTTAGTTGGTACTACATAAACAGCTACAGTTGAATCATCTGTACTAATTTTTGCAAATTTACCTCTTATATTATTTGCTTCAGGATCAATTTTAATTCCAAGACATGCTAGTTTTTCAATAACTGCAGCACGTGTCTCTGGACTGTTTTCACCAATTCCTGCAGTAAATGCTATAGCATCTACATGTCCAAGTAATACATAATATTGTGCAATATATTTAACAATTGAATTAACATACATTTCTTCTGCTAAAATACATTTTTCATTTCCAGCTTTTATACCTTCTTCTATATCTCTTGAATCACTACTTAATTCAGATACACCAAGAAATCCTGATTTTTTATTTAAATCATTCATGATTTCTCCAGCACTTTTTCCTTCTTTTTCCATTATGTATGGAACTATAGAAACGTCAATATCTCCACTTCTAGTTCCCATCATAATTCCAGCATGTGGAGTAAATCCCATAGATGTATCAACACATTTTTCATCTTTAATAGCAGTTATACTTCCGCCATTACCTAAGTGACATGAAATAATATCTAAATCATCCTCACCTAATTCAGTTTTTAAAGTTTGTGCAATATATCTATGACTAGTTCCATGAGCTCCATATTTTCTTATATGATATTTTTCATACCATGAATATGGAACAGGATATAAAAATCTTGCTTTTTCAATTGTTTGATGATATGCAGTATCAAATACTACTACCATTGGAGTTTTTGGTAAAACTTCACGGAATGCTTTTATACATACAGCATGAGCAGGATTATGAAGTGGTGCATAATCACTAAATCTAATGATATCTTCAACTACTTCATCTGTAACCATAACTGATTCTGTATACTTATCTCCTCCATGAACTATTCTATGACCTACACCTTCAATTTCCTCTAAATTTGATATTACTTTTAATTCTAAAAGTTTTTCAAGTAAGATTTTTACAGCTGTGGCATGACTATCTAATTCTTGTTCAACTTTTATTTTATCTCCTTTATATTTTAATGTATAAAGACCACCTTCAATCCCTATACGTTCGAAATTACCAGAAATTAATACTTCTTCATTATTCATGTCAAATAAACAAAATTTTAAAGAACTACTTCCAGCATTAATTGACATTATTTTCATAATTATCCCTCTTTCTAACACTAATATTTTATCAAATAAAATATAATTTGTGAATATAAAAGACTTTAAAAGTCTTTTTTATTCTTAATATCTATAACTACATATTCTGCTAAAGTTCCTGTTTTAAATTTAACAGCCCAATCTCCTATTCCAGAACTTACTATAAATGTTGTATTATCTCTTTCTTCAATTCCATAAATTTGATTATTAGCTCCAATCATTTTATCAATAATCATTAATGGAAAAACTTGTCCTCCATGGGTATGTCCTGAAATAACTAAATCAACTTTTGCATTTTTTTCATTTTCATAATCATTTGGTTGATGATTTAAATCTATAACATAGTAATTATCATCTATTTCATTCATCAATTCTTGAATTGGTCTTCTATTCCTTACAGATCTATCTTGTCTTCCAAGTAAATAAATGTTTCCAACTATATTAAGTCCATTATCTTCTAAAATAGTTACATTATTCTTAGCTAATTCTTCTCTAATTTCTTTATCTCCATATTTTCTATTATTAAAGTATCCTCTATCATGATTTCCATAAACAAAGTATACTCCATATTTTGTTTTAAGTGCTCCTAGACCTTCACAACTCCTAATAAAATCATCATAACGTGTATCATCATCAACAAAGTCACCTGTTACTACTACAATATCTGGATTAGTTTTATTAATATCTAGCATATAGTTATAAAATTTATCTCCATTCATTGTTGCTCCAACATGACTATCTGTTATTTGAACTATTCTAAAACTATCAACACCTATATCTTTTTTTGCTAAAACATCATAATGAGTTTCTACAACATGATGGGCAACATAATATGCATATCCCAAGTAAATAATGGTAAAAACAAAACATATAGATACAACGATTTCTTGTCCATATTTAAACTTCATTTTTCTTTTGCAAATACATACTATATCATATATTAATTCACCTAAAAGTAGTATAAAAAAGAAATGAAGCACAATAACATTTGCATTAGTTGGATTCCACCATAACAATAAGAAAGTAATTAATAAAAATATATATGATAATAAAAATCTTTTCTTTTTATCTTTTATTCTTTCAATACATTCAAACTTTCTTACTTTTCTTGCAATATAAATATTAACTGGTACAAGTACTATTAAAGTAATAGTAAGTACTAACAAAAACCATGTCATATAATAATCACCTACTAAAATTATAACAAAAAAGATGTACATTTTGTACATCTTATATTACCATTTATCCATATTTTTTTCTACTTTTCTATCTCTAATTCTAATTATTATGAATGCTAGTATTCCTATTCCTACAATAATTCCTGCAAATATTATAGCTAACTTTTTTTGATCATCTGTTATCTCAAAAAAATCATTATTATTTTTTCTTTCTTCTTTTATTCTTTTAACATTAATAATATACTTTTTTTCATCTTTATTTTCTGCAGTTACTGTTATTACAATCTTATTATTGTTTTCTTCCAAGTTATTTGCACCAACTACTTCAACTTTAGCATTTGTTGCTTCAGCTATAGCATTTACTTTTAATTCATTAACTTCTTGAGGTACTTCAATTGAATAAATAGATTGATGTTTGTTAAAGTCTATTGAATATCCTTCTATTTCTAGACTCTTTAAATAATTATTAAATGCTTTATTAGAAATATCAGTAGAATCATCATCTTTTTTATTTGGATTTGAATTAGTATTTGTGTTTGTAGTAGTAGTTTTTTTCTTAACACTTGTTTCAGTTTCTTTCTTTATTTCTTGTTGTAGATTTACATTACTTTTTTCTTCAATTACAAACTTAGGAGTATTATCCTTTGGTCTTGGTTGTTCTTCATATTTTGAAATAGAAATAGTAAAGTTAGTATCTATTGAAAATACTGTTGTTTTTAAATCACTTTCTGATATTTGATTTTTACCATCAGTATTAATAAATATTCCAGCTAATTTAGTAACTTTAACAGTAGTACTTGTTTTATCAGTTTCTTTAATACCAAATGATAATGATACAGTTGCACTATCACAATAAGATACTTTATTTGGACAGAATTTTGAATCCATATTTCCATTTAAATGTCCTTCAACATAATACTTTCCAGAGTTTGCATCTTTATACATTGTAACATCCCATGAATCGTTTGCTACTATATCATATATATCAATAGTACTATCATCAAATTCAAGTTCAAATATATACACTAAAAATCCATTTGATGGTTGATCTTCACTACTTGCTCTATTTATATCTTTAAAGTCAACAGTAAAATCAAGACTAGATATATCTCCAACTTTCATATTACTTGTACTTTTAATTGAAACTGAATTTGATCTTTCAGCATAAACAACTATTGGAAAAATAAACATCATTAGCAATAGAACTATTACTTTTTTCATTTCAAACACTTCCCTATATTATTTAGTATAACAAAAAACCTAGTAATAAACAATTATTACTAGGTTATATTATTATTTATTCTTTCCTTTATCAACTAATCTCTTAGTAATTTCACCACCAACTCTTCCGTTAGCTCGAGATGTTGCATCAGGTCCTAAATGTACACCAAATTCAGAAGCAATTTCATACTTCATGTTATCCATTGATGTAGTATTTGATTTAGGTGTAGATGATTTTCTACTTCTTTTTGTAGTACTACCTTTTTTTGGCCCTCTTTTCATAGTTTCACCTCCTACATTTATAGGATGTGAATAATTTTAATTTTTATACTTTATAACAGATCATCAAATTCTTTATCATTATTTTCAGTAATTGTAATCGTTTTAATATTTTTTAAGCACTTATTAATTAGATCTTTATAATCAAATCTTTCTTCCATTTCATCACATAAACTTAATTTTGGATTAATTACTGGATGTTTTGGAACAAAAACAGTACAACAATCTTCAAAAGGTAAAATACTGATGTCATATGTATCTATTTTTCTAGCAATATCCATTATTTCCAACTTATCAAGACAAGCTACTGGTCTAATCACCGGATAATTAGTAACATTATTAATTACATGCATACTTGTTAATGTTTGACTAGCCACTTGTCCAACAGATTCACCATTAATAATTGCCAAACATTTTCTTCTCTTTGCCATTCTCTCAGTAATTCTATACATCATTCTTCTCATAATTGTAATTACATAATCAGGATCAGCTGTTTTATAAATATTTTCTTGAATCTCAGTAAATGGAACAATATGAAGTTTTATACTATTAGTATATACAGCTAACTTTTTACATAAATCAATTACTTTATTTCTTGCATTAATACTTGTATGAGGAATTGCTTCAAAGTATAGTGCTTCAACATGTATTCCTCTTTTCATAGCTAAATAACCTGCAACTGGAGAATCTATTCCTCCACTTAACATAAGCATTCCTTTACCTAAAGTATTATTTGGATATCCACCCAATCCATAATAATAATTAGTATATATATAAGTATAATCTTTTCTTATTTCTACATTAACAAGTAATTCAGGATTATGAACATCTACTTTTATATTGTCTATATTTTTAAGAATTAAACCACCTAGTTGTTTTGAAAATTCTTGGCTATTTATAGGAAATTCTTTATAACTTCGTTTAGTTTCCACTTTAAATGAATTGAAAGATTCTTTTTTAACTATTTCAAGTACTTTTGTTTTTATTTCTTCTTCATTAGTATCTATTTTATAAGCAACTAAGTACTCATGTATTCCAAATATGTTATTAACTCTCTTTAATATTTCATCTAAATCATTATCATTAAATTCAATATACATTCTTGATAAATCTTTAAAAATTACTACATTATAATCTTTTAACTTATTTTGAATACTTTTATATAACAAATTAACAAAGAAATTTCTATTTCCTTTTTTTGTTGTTAATTCTCCATATTTAATTAATACTACTCTTTTCATAATCATCACCTGCTTTAAAAATAGGTTTATAATAAACCTATTTTACTTCTACGATAAATAATTTTTTATCTACATGTACTAGTTTTAGATTAATATCTTTTGGATATCCCATTTCTTTTTCATATGTTAAAGAAAGTGACACTGCATAACCATTTTGATCATTTAATTCACCAATTGCCACTGGAGTTTTAGTAACTGCTTTAGCTTCAACTCCTGTAACTTTTGGAAGTTCTTGATTTCTATCACCATAAACATTAGACTGTACAAACTTGTAAATTGTATCAGTTGCTTTAAGTATAAAATTCTCCTTAATATTTTCATAGATAAAATCTAGTCCACCAACATCTGTACTAGTTAATTTATCACTTAATGAGTAAAAGTCAATTGAAAATAATTCTGAAACAATTTTTGCATATTCATCTTCATTTACTACTTCTTTTAATAATTCTTCTTTTAATTTAGAAAAATACTCTTTATATAAATCAGATTTATTATCATATAAAGTATAGTCAAACTCTTTTGTTTGAATTTCATCTTCTTTTTTTACTTCATCAGTTTTTGGCTTAGATTCTTTCTTAGTTGCTTTCATGAAAACTATTCCAAATGATAGGATTGCAACAACTATTAAAACAATTATTAATATTTTTTTTACATTTTTTTTCTTCATATTTATTGCCCCTTTATAACACTGCTCTCATTTACTGTTTCAACTCTTGAATTTTTAATTAAATTATATACTAAAGTATTATTTGATACAGATAGTAATTTATCTGCATATTCGCTATTTTTTTGAATTGTTTCATTGCTAACAACTGTTCCAGATATTATATAAGACTCTTCTTTTTGATTATTATAATAAATATCTTTTGTCAACCAATTTCCAGTTGGAAAAACAACTAAATTATTTTCTTTAATATCAAATATATCATGTCCTAAAGCATATTTATTATAGAATCCAAACATATTACCTAAAGTAGGCATCATATCATACATTCCCATTGGATAATCTATTGTTTTTGGACTTTTTTCTATTTCTTTAGACCATATTATAAGTGGTACTTTCCTATTTAATTCGTATGTATAATCATTAAAATCAACATAATTAGGATCATCTTCTTCTAATACATCATCTGTTTCTGGATTATAGTTATAAAGTCTAATATAGTTACTCATTGGAAGTCTTGCATCATGATCTCCATAGAATACTATTACAGTATTTTCAAGTAATCCTTCTTTTTCCAATTCTTCAAAGAATAATCCTAAAGCATAATCAGCATAATGAGCCGATTTAATATAGTTACCTAACTTAGTATCTTCCATATAAGGATAAGTTACTTCCTCAACAGTTCCATCATCATTAGTCTTTGTTGTCTTTAAATCAACTGGAAATTCACCATATTTATCAGTTTCAGAAAAAGGAGTGTGATTAGTAAGCATTATAAATGTACCATAATATTTTCCATGTTTTTCTACAATTTCTTTTAATTTAGGAATAGATTGTCTAAAGAATGATACATCAGATAAACCAAGCCCAATTACTTCATCTATTTCATATTTATCTTTTGCTATTAACTCATCATAACCAAGATTCTTATGCATTATTCTTCTATTCCAATAATCACCTTTATTAGCATGCATTGCAAAACTGTAATATCCTTTTTCTTTTAATAGTTTAGGAATAGAAACATACTCTTTATCAGCATAATCACTGAAAGCTGTTCCAATATTTGCAGGCATTAGTGAAGTATTTAAAGTAAATTCAGTATCACTACTTGTTCCTACACTAACTTGTGTATAAAAGTTATTAAAATACATACTTTTACTTGCTAATTTATTTAAATTTGGAGTTACTTCTTCTCCATTAAATTTTAATCCAATTAAAAAGTTTTGTATACTTTCTCCATGTATTGCCAAAATATTCTTTCCTTCAAAAATACCTGTATATTCATTGGATTTTGAAGGTTTAGCATCTTTATAATATTCATTAAACTCTTTTAATGCTGAATCATATCCAAAAAGTGCTGCAAATTTTGGCTCTAAACTTTTTATTAAATCATTTACGTGATATACATATATTCCATATTTCTTAACAATATACTCTCTATTCCATTGCTTAGTTAATCTACTTACATCTGTTCCTGTTAATGTTAAGCAAAAAATAACTTCACATACAGCAGCAAAAATAATTGTGTTTTTAAAACTTTTTTTGTTTTTTGTATAAAACTTTGAATTAATATAATTTTTTTCTCTTTTATATTTCATTCTCAATATAATAAATATTATAGGCATTATTACATATATTAAATCCTTAGGTTGTAATACATTTTCAACAACAGCATCTCCTTGATCTGTAATAAATCTTGCTGTTGATAATAACGATACTGAGGAAAAAGAAGTATAGAAAGTATAATAAGCTGAATTTAATACGCAAAGTGCAGATAAAAAGATTGTAATAATTAATAAATATATAAATCTTCCTTTTTCATTAAATAAATATCCAAACGAACCAACTATTAAAACAAATGCTAAATCTGATAACAAAGCATCTAATGCAAAAAGACTATCACTTCCAATGGTAAACATTCTTAATATCAAACCATTTATGACATTTATAATTACAAAAAATAAAAATAATTTATTATTAATTAATATATCCTTGATAGTTGAAAAAAAGTCTTTTGTTGATTTTTTGGGGTTTTCTTTTACATTCTTTACTTTTTCTTTAAAAGATATCTTCTTTTTTTCTTCTATATGTTTTTCTTCATATTCTTTTTTAGATATGCTATTCTTTTTATTTGTTTTTTTATCAAGCTTCTTATCAACTTTTTTACTCATATTAATACCTCGCAAACAATTATAACAAATGAAATAAGATTATTCAATTATTGTTTCTTTTTATTTTCCTTTTCTAAGTCTTCTCTTGTTTTATCTCTTGCATAATTTAGACTCATTCCTAATACAAAAACATAAGATATTATGTTTAAGTAAAACATTAAACATAATATGTTAGATATACCACCATAATAGTTTTCAAAATCTGAAAAGTATTCTAAATAGAATGAATATCCCCAAGTAACTATTACAAGAAGAACTGATGCAAAAATAGCACCATAAACTATTCTTCTTTTTCCTCTACCACTAGGAGAAAACTTATATAGTACACTGATGAATATAAATACTAATAAAAATGTTACTGGATATTTTAAAATATGATATATTGTAACATATGTATTAGTAGCTAAATCTGACTTTGTTAAATCACCAATAAACATAAATAATTTATTATTAAAAATTGGTACAAAAAAGAGTATTACAAATAAAACTATAAGTATTATTAATAAAAGAAAAGATTTTATTTTATTAATAAAGAAATTTGATTTTTTAATACCATATATAGAATTAGATGTAACAATCATCGAGTAAGTACCATTAGATGCAAGTAAAAGTGATCCTGCAAATAGAACCCACATACCTATTGAAGAAGAACTATCTCCTGAAATAGATATTATCATATTTGCAATATTAGGTGGAAAATTAGATATTAATGCATCATACACACTAGCTTTTCCAACATCTATATTAGATATAACAATACCCAGTATTGTTAATAATGGAATAATCATCATCATAAAGAAAAAAGCCAGATTTCCAGGAAGGACTTCCATTTCTGGCCTTTTAATACTTATATATAGATAATGTAAAAAGTTTTTTATTCTTTCTTTCATAATCCCTCTAATTATACTCTGCTTTATCTTTTCTCATTTCTATTGTTGCTTCATTTATAGCATCATCAATTGTTTTTATTTCATCTTGAATCATGCTATATCCTACTGCTGCTCCAAATCCATAATGAAGTGATTTAAATTCTTTTGTTAGTTTTTTACAATATGTAGATACCTGTTGTTCACTATACCCAACTAGATATAGTAAGAATTCATTACCATCACTTCTAATAATCTCACTATTTTCAAGTTGAGTATTTATTAATGTACTAGCAGCATCAACAATTAGTTTATCTCCTTGTTCATGTCCATAATTATCATTAACATACTTAATATTATTTAAATCAATTATAATAATAGCTTGTGGATATTTTTGAGATTCATTCCATATTTTTATATTGTGATTCAAGTAATTTCTATTTTTTAAAGAAGTTAACATATCTGTATATTTTCTTCTTTCTTCTTTTTTTATTACTTTTACAACTTTTCTCTTTTTAAAGAATATAAATAATATTGATAGTGCAAAAAGTGGAATTAATACAATTAATAATATTATAAAATATAGTTCTTCAAATGTAGTTTTATCAAGAATTGATGTATTTAAACTATTAATACCACTATTTCTATAATTGTAATATGAATTTGTTCCAATTATGTAATTGAATACATCAAAGAACACTTTATTACTATCATCATTTCTAACCATAAACTTATAGTCTTTAGTAATAGTAGATTCATATAAAACTTCATAATCAGACAATTTACTTGTTCTATAATATTCATATATTTCTTTATCCACAACTACTAAATTATTATCAGCATTTTTAATTAAATCCTTAATATCTTTTGATGGAACTAATTGAGCTTTACTATTATCTTTAAAATAATTAAATAATGCATTATTCTCAATAATAGATACTTTTTGGCCTTTCATTCCTTCAAAACTATTAATAACATATCCATCTTTTGTTTTTCCAAGAACAACATATTTTTCAACAAAAGGAGAGATTGTCATATTAAACTTACTATCTTCAAAATCATAATAATTAAAATAAATATCTACTTTCTCATTATCTATTGCTTTTTTTAATTCATCTAAATTGTCATATTCAACAAATTCAATTATATCAAGTTCATCACCGGTTAAACGAATCATTCTATTTATATATTCTGCTGCTATACCTGTCAATTCATTACCATGAAGATTTTCATATGGAAGATTTTCTACAAATCCATATTTATAAGTTTTATTTAAGAATTCAGTTTTATCCTTATCACTTGTTTTAGCTTTTGTAATATAATAATCTAATAAAGTTTTGTTGTAAGTATTTATGTACTTATTTTCTTTCCAATTATTAAAATATTTTTTAACAATTTCATTCATTCTTTCATTATTATTGTCATTTGACAAAGAAAGTACTATTTTTTTACTTAATTCAGCAAATACATAGTTAATATTATATTTATCATTCTTTATCGTTTTATTCAAATACATAGTATTTGGAATAATAATCATATCTATATTACCATCTTCGTAATCTTTAAATAAATCATCTGATTTTTCATATGTTTTATATTTTAAAGATGTATATGATTTTAGATAATAAAATAATTCATCTGAGTCAGATGTTAAAACACCTACTGTTTTGGCTCCTATATCATTTATTGAATTAATTCTTATATTTTCTTTTCCATACAAAACATATACATCATCTTGTAGTAATAAGTCATTATCATCTAAGTTTTCATCTAAATCTAATACTCTAAAACGATATCCTTTTGATTCTATTTCTGATTCTTTAAAATATTGAACTATATTAAATTCTAGATCTGTAGCTTCACTAAAATCATTTATAAAGTTCCTAAAAACACCACTTTCTCCAAAAATTGGATAATCATTAAGTATTTCAAAATCAATAACATTTGATAAATGATCTGAAATCCATTTTTTATCAGATGGCGTAAATGAATTTTTATCTGCTCTATTTAAGTAGTAATATAATCCAATTAATACTGACAGTGCAATAATAATTGGAATCGTTACAACCCATTTTTTCTTTAATTTCATTTTTAATCACCTACAAACTACCATGTTTTTGCCCATACAAATTGGTTAGATCCAGCCTTAAAATATCCAATAGTTGGAAAATTTCTATCAACAGATACTGTATTTATTGTTGTCTCTTTTGCTGCAGCTTCTGATGTTTTCTTGACAATTTTAATACTACATTTACTTTCACCAATCTTATCCTTTGTGAATCCATATATTATATGTTCTCCATCTTCAGTTATTTTAATAGATTGTTCTTTATTATAAGTTACAGCGTCGGTAGTTGATATTCCATAATCAGTTGCAAACTCACTTTCAGATAAATCATCTAAAAATTTAACATCAACATCTCCAACAAAATTTCCATCTTCATCCATTTTTCCTGTTGCTTCAAGAGTACAGTTATAATTCTTAGTTAAAAACAATTCTACATCATAAAATGCTATTTGATCTGCATCCAAAGCTCCAGTAACCAAACTGTCAAGTTGTTTTGAAGCCATCATATCAGCGTTATCAGCAACATAAACAATTACCTTTAGTATTTTTCCTTTTAAATATGGTTTAGTTACTTTTAAAACAAAATCCTTTTGTGATATATTGTTAACAATATTCTCTTTTTGCTCCTCAGTTATTGGTACATTTTCAATACCATCTAGTCTATCTCCATATACTGGAAGTCCACTGCTACCAATAAATAATTTATAAATAAAGAATGCAAATCCTACTACTATTATATATACTAGTATTACAAATGCAGACAACTTATGTTTTTTAATATAATTCATCTTTTTCACCTCGGTATATTAATTATACAACAAAAACAAATTATTTTGTAGTAAAATCTACAAATATATTATGAAATATTTGTGTATTTTATTTTAAAAAAAATAATCCAAAATAATGGATTATTTTTTTAATAGTTCTACTAATTTTTTTGTTACTAATTCTGGATTAGCATTTCCACCAGTTTCTTTCATAATTAATCCCATTAATCCTTTTAAAACTCTTTCATTTCCATTTTTATAGTCATTAACCATCTTTGAATTACTATCAATAACATTTTCTATAATTGAAATAAGTTCTTCTTCGCTCATTTCTTTAATATTATGATTTTCAAGTATTTCATCAATTGATGAATCACTTTCCATAATATCATCAAGAATAACTTTAAATATTTTACTATTTATTTTTCCTTTATCTAAATAATTAACAACATCAATAAACTTTTCGTCAGTACATTTTGTATCTTCTAAAACCATTTCATATTTATTTAGATATGCTGCTATATCTCCTAATAATAAATTACTAGCAATAACTAAGTTAATTCTATTATTAAACTTATTTAAATAATCAGATATTGTTCTATTTTGAATTATCTTTCCAATATTAATTTCATTTATTCCTGCTTTTCTATAAATTTCTCTTCTTTCATCTGCTGACATTGGAATATTTTCTTTAGTTTCTTTAATATATTCTTCAGTTAAATCTATAAATGGAATATCTGGTTCTGGGAAATACCTATAATCATTTCCGGTTTCCTTTACCCTCATAAGAATTGTAGACATTGTTTTATCATCAAATCTTCTTGTTTGTTCTTTAAATGTTTCTCCTTTTTCATAAAGTGCTATTTGTCTATCTTCTTCATATTTTATTGCTACTCCAACATTTGAAATGGATCCAATGTTTTTAACTTCAACTTTAGTATTTAATTTATCTGTTTTACTAACTGAAACGTTACAATCACATCTCATGCTTCCTTCTTCAATCTTACAATCAGATACATCTGCATATAAAAGTAATTCTCTAAGTTTTTCCAGATATTTTACTGCTTCTTCGGCACTGTTCATATCTGCTTCTGTAACAATTTCTACAAGAGGTACTCCTGCTCTATTATAATCAAGCATTGATTTTTTTTCAGCATGAATACTCTTACAAGTATCTTCTTCTATATGAATGTCATGAATTCTTATTTTCTTTTTACCATTATCTGTATCAATTTCTACATATCCATTTACTCCAATAGGAGTTCTATTTTGAGTAATTTGATAATTCTTAGGATTATCTGGATAGAAATAATTTTTTCTATCAAAATGCATATGTTTATTTATTTCACAATTTAACACAAGTGCTGCTCTAAGTCCTAATCTTATTACTTCCTCATTCATTGTAGGAAGTGTTCCAGGGTATCCTAAATCAATTACATTAGTACATGTATTTGCCATTTTCCCATAATGATTTGCACTATCAGAGAATATCTTTGTTTTTGTTTTTAACTCAGCATGTACCTCTATTCCAACAGTTGTTTTATAATTATTCATTTTTATCACCTCTTGGATCTAGATTTAATTTTAATTCTTTTTCTAAGAAAGATGCCAATTGATAAATTTTAGCTTCTTCAAATCTTTTTGATACTATATGCATTCCAATTGGTAATTTATCTTTAGAAAAACCTATTGGAAGATTTAGTCCAGGAAGTCCAGCCATATTAACAGGTATTACTAACACGTCATCCATAAATGCTTTTAATGGATCTGTTGAATCTTCTTTAATGTCATAAGCAGGCGTTGTAGTAGTAGGTCCAATAATAAAGTCATATTTTTCAAATACTTTATCAAAGCTTTTCTTTATATCATCTCTAATACTTAGTGCTTTATCATAATAAATTTTTGCATTTTCTCCACTTAATATGAATGATCCTACCATTATTCTTCTTTTAACTTCATCACCAAAACCAATTTGTCTAGTTTTAGTATATAATTCTTCTAAATCTTTTGGATTTTCATAAGAATATCCATATTTAACTCCATCAAATCTTGCTAAGTTTCCACTTGCTTCTCCCATAGCAATTATTTGATATAAAGTAACTGCATTCTCAAGATATTTAATATCTATATAATCAACAGTACATCCACTTTTCTTTAATAATTCTACTGTTTTATTAAAGTTATCTAGTACTTCTTTTGATACTATATCAGATACAAAATAATTAGGTACTGCGATTTTCATCTTATTAATATCTTTACCAATTAATCTTGTAAAATCTTCCACATCTTTTCTTGCACTAGTTAAATCTTTTTCATCTTTTCCACATATAATATTTAAAAGTTCTGCATTTTCTTCAACATTTCTTGTCATTGGACCTATTTGATCTAGACTAGATGCAAAAGCTACTAATCCATATCTAGATACTCTTCCATATGTTGGTTTCATTCCAACAATTCCACAATGAGCAGCTGGTTGTCTTATTGATCCACCAGTGTCACTTCCAAGCGATAAAGGGACTAATCTTCCTGATACACAAGCAGCACTTCCTCCACTAGATCCACCAGTTATCTTATCTTTATTCCATGGATTATGAGGTGCTTTAAAATAGCTTGTTTTAGAACAAGATCCCATTGCAAACTCATCCATATTTGTCTTACCAACAATAATCATATTTTTTTCATTTATTTTATCAATTACTGTAGCGTTATATATAGGAACAAAGTTTTCAAGTATTTTAGAAGCACATGTAGTTCTTAACCCTTCAGTACAAATATTATCTTTAATAGCAATAGGAATACCAAAGAATATATTATCTACTTCTTTTGATTCTAATTCTTTTGCTTTTTTAATAGCTTCTTCTTTATTTAAAGTAATAAAACAATTTAAATCAGAATTAGATTCAATTCTTTCAAATACTTCATTTACTAAATCAATAGGTTTTATTTTTTTATCTTTAAGAAGTTTATTAATTTCTTTTATACTTAAATCTAAATATTTACTCATTTAACATCACCGGTACTTCCACAAAATTTCCTGTTTTATGAGGAGCATTTTCAAGTGCTTTTTTATAATCAAGCATTTTTCCCTCTTTATCAGGTCTTAACTCAGTATTATATTCTACTGGTGAAATCATTAAATCATCATCATAACCTTTGATATCTTTTATCTTATCTATTTCATCAATTAATTTCTTTAAATCTACTCTGTATTTTTCAATTTCATCATCAGATAAATTGATTCTTGCAAGATTTGCAACATGTAATACTTCTTCTTTAGACAATTTTTCCATAATATCCCTCTTTTTCATTACAATATTATAACATATTTTAAAAAAATAAAAAGCAATTCTTAAAGAATTGCAAATTATTAATCTATATTAGATAATTTAACATCTATAGTTGGTCGAACTCCGCCATTTATAACAGACATTCTATTTGTATTGATTACACTAAAATATCGATTATCTGAATATAGATACCAAACATCGTTATTAGTATTGGCACGTGGAGTTTCAAGCCATATACCATAAGTTCCTTTGGCAGATTTTTCGTAATTAGTACCTTCAAATAAAAATCTACAGTTTGTTGTTACTCCAGCTTTTATAATTGTTTTACTTAACTCTCCATTTGTATTGCTTCCAACCTGAGTTAAATCACAACCTTTCATTACCTCTTGAGCAGTTAATAATCTAGCTGCCCTATTAACTCCATCATATTTGTATTCATATGATATTGGTAAAGTTCCTCCAGTTGTCATTGTTGCATTATGATTACTTAGATTCTCTGCTAGTATTGATCGCATTGTAGTTTTTAATTCAATATTATTCCACTGAGCAATGCTTGGTAAACTCTTTACTGCAGTTACAGGTCCAAGCCAATTTGGATAATCAATTGTTATACTAGAATCAACAACTAAAGCATCAGCTTTTACTACGTATCCAGATCCTGAAAAACTTGGTGCTCCATTAATGGTATTTTTATAATAAATCAAAGTTGCAGTATTTGAATCAAAAGTCTTAGTTTTAGTATCAAAATAATCACTTACGTAATAAAATCTTTCTGTGTAGTCTCCATCTTGAGTTACTTTACAATCAAATGCAGCTCCTGTTGGAATTTCACCCTCTCCACTCCATAATACACCATATGTTATAGTATTGTTACTACCAGTATATCCATCTGCTGCACAATAACCACTTGTTTGCTGACAAGTTGCTTCATGAAGTATTGTTGCTCTTTTACAAACTACATCTTTATAAGCATCTTTATCATTTTTTGCTGTACATGTCTCATT
Source organism: uncultured Erysipelotrichaceae bacterium (assembly GCA_902793375.1). Lineage (GTDB taxonomy): Bacteria > Bacillota_I > Bacilli_A > RF39 > UBA660 > RUG13868. The sequence goes on from CADBDE010000002.1 coordinate 49,243, forward strand.
AAAAATTGTTACTTTGTCTCTTCCACCTACTCCAATATTATCTTTAATGTCATCTCTTGTTAAATCACTTTTTATATCATCAGTATCTAACTCATCTATACTTTTTAACTCTGATACACCTTGTCCTGCATCATCTAGACTTACCCAATAATAGCTATATCCTTTTCCATCATATGTTACTATTACATAGGTTTTATCTTTTATAAAATCTCCATATGGACTTTTTGATGCATTTTCTGTCTTTATACAATTTGCTGGAATATAGTATGTTGTATTTGTGTCATACATCTCTAACTTTCCCTCATTTACTAAATTCCTTACTCCTGCAGTTATTTCTTTCGCAGTGTCTACATAAGCATTCTTTCTTGAATCGCTTATGTACTTTGTTACACTAGGAATAGCAATAATCATTAAGATTCCAAGAATTATTATTACTGCTAATAATTCAATTAAAGTAAATCCATTTTTCTTTTTCATAACTCACCTATTTTATATTTTAATTATATAGTTATATAAATATTTTATCAATAAAAAAAGCATATTAAATGCTTTCGTTTTTGTTATTATCTAACATAATATTTTTTTTAAGTAAAAATTTTTGAAATCCAAGAGTATATACTTTTTTTAATCCTTTTCTTTTAACTATATTTATTATTAATACTACAACGAAAAAAATTACTACTAAGACTATACCTATTACAATATAATTTTTTATATAATTAGTTATTATGTCATCAACAATATAATCCTTTTTAAAATTGTTGTAAGCTATTACTAAAATAGTAATTGTTATTGCTACTACTATTAAATATATAAATAATGATATATTCAATTTCTTTTTAGTTTTTTTCTTATATTGTTTAAACAAATCATTTTGTTCCTCTTCATTTAATTCTGAATAGTTTCTCATTATTTTTCCTTTATTAATCACAAGTCATTCCAAACTTTATTTCAATTTTTGATTTCATTTGATTAATTGGAAGTGTTGTACTTATTTCTCCATAATATTCTTCCAATTTATCATCTTTAACTTTAGCAGTAAAAATAAATCCATTTTCTGTTTTATCTTTAATATTACACTCTTCCAACATATTTTCACATCCAGCATTATACTTTGCTTCTAACTCTTCGATACATTCTTCTTTTGTTTCTTTTGTACAGCCATATACTTTTAAATCTAACTCTTCAATATTTACTATAATTTCAATATTTGTAGATTCTACTTTTGTTTTTTCTTTATTATAATTTATTATTATTGACTGTTTAAATTCCCCATCATTTAATTCTTCAAAACAAACTAATTTATTATTATTTCCACACGCAGTAAATAAAAAAGTAACAGAAAGCAACATCACCAAAAAAAGTCTTTTTTTCATAACAATTCCTCCATAATTACCCCATCTAATTAAATTATATTATTTAACAGAATTTAACTCAACCTTTTTTTATTTAAAAAACATTTTTTTAATTCACACTTTTTGACACTCGAAGAAAAAATATCCACCAATATTTGTTGATATTTTTATATATGTGTTTTATATTTTAGATAATAGGAGGGAGATATGAACAGAAAAATCAAAGTTGTGCAATATGGCGTAGGAAAAATGAGCCTTTACACGATGAGATATGCACTTGAAAAAGGGTGTGAAATTGTTGGTGCAGTTGATATTAATCCTGAAGTAATTGGAAAAGATTTATCAATTTTTTTAGGAGGTAATTCTACTGGGGTTGTTGTAACATCTGTTAATGATGCTGAAAGGATGTTAAGAGAAACAAAACCAGATATATGTATCGTAACAACAATGAGTTTATTTAATGACGTTTATCAAGCTCTTGAATTATGTGCAAAACTTGGTATTAATGCAATCACTACTTGTGAAGAAGCATTCTATCCAATTAATTCAAATCCAATTTCTACTAAAGCAATTAATGCAATTGCTAAAGAAACTGGATGTACAATTACAGGAAGTGGATACCAAGACGTGTATTGGGGTGAACTAATATCTGCTATAGCTGCTTCTACTCAAAGAATAACTAAAATAAAAGGTAGTTCAAGTTATAACGTAGAAGATTATGGTATTGCACTTGCAGAAGCCCATGGAGCTGGGCTTACCCTAAATGAATTCCAAGAAAAAGTTGCATCTCTTGATGAGATGACTGAAGAAGAAAGAAAACAAAAAATAGATAGTTGTGAATTCATACCTTCTTATATGTGGAACGTTAATGGTTGGCTTGCTGAAAAACTTGGTTTAACAGTATTAAGCCAAACTCAAAAATGTGTACCACAAACTCACAGTGAAGATTTAGAGTCAACAACATTAAATATGACTATCCCACAGGGAAATGCCACTGGTATGAGTGCTGTAGTAACCACAACAACAAAAGAAGGAATTACAATTGAATCTGAATGTATAGGTAAAGTTTATTCAAAAGATGATTTTGACAAAAATGAATGGACTATATTTGGTGAACCAGATACAACAATAGTAGTAAATAGACCAGCAACAGTAGAACTTACATGTGCTACTGTTGTAAATAGAATTCCAGATGTAATAAATGCCGAACCTGGATATGTTCCAACAGATAAAATTGGAGAACCAACATTCAAAATTAAACCTTTAAACGAATATGTTAATAAGGTAGATTAAAAAAAGGAAGTACTGGGCACTTCCTTTTTTTATTTTTTTAATAGTTTTATTTTCGTTATTTCTGCGTTATCAATTGGTAAATTAAAATATTTATTTACTCCACCACTAATAACAATTGGTGTCAAATTGTACATTTTTTTTATATCTATTGCTTGTTTTTCTGATATTTTAACAGGGTCTTTTGAACTATTATATATATAATAATATGATCCATCACATAATTCTATTATTCTATGTTCAGTATCACCAATAAACACTGTTCCCCTACACAAATCTGTATTCTTAAAAATCCAAGGTCTAATATATTTAACACTTCCATTTATATCTTTTTCCATTGGCATTTCCCAATATCCTTTATCCATATATTTTGATGGATTTTTTGTTGTTAGAGAAAGTGGAATATACCCATTATGTAAATGCCCAGATAAACATAAATCAAAACTACTCATTTTTTTTGATAAAGCCAATAATCTCGTAAACTGTTCTTGATTAATATCAAAAGATAAATGTTTTCTAATACATCTAGCCTGTTCAAAATGTTTTGGATTATGACAAATTAAAATATTGTATAGTTGATCATTGTAAGGAATCACAATATTACTATCATTAAAATCTTCATCAAAACCTAATATCCCTAATCCATTTTCTTGAACTGCAGGAGCATATGTATCATGTTTTGAATGAAATTCAGTTATTCTGATTCCATCATGCACTACACTTTCATTAAATAAAGGAAATACTTTTCCATTTCTTGCATTTTCTAAACTTTTGTATCCTATTTTTGCATCTTCACTAGAACCAAAGAGATCATGATTTCCTAGTCCTATAAATACTGGACTTTCTTCTGAAATTGCACCTAAAAAATACTCTAACTCTTTTTTACTTCTAGAATCACCAATATATTTTGATGAATGTAACACATCTCCGCTAATTATAATCATATCAGATTTTTCATTATTTATATTATCTATAATATCTTTATTTTTCTTAAAATGAAAGCCATGTAAATCTGTTAATAAGATAATATCTTTATCACATATTTTGTCAGTAAAAACTCTATAATTAACTACTAAACTTTTCATACAAAATCCCCTCATTGTTTGGCATATTATATCATATTTTAATGAAAAATTCAAGTTTACTCAAAGTGCCCATACTTATTGCCTATATTATTTTTCTCAAAAACAACAATTTTTTCATTTGTATCACAAGTTACAAGTAATAAATTCTCTATATTTTTATAGTTTAAATTACTAAGTCTTTTAATAAGCCATTTTCTATCTTTATTAATACTTTTTAAATTGTTTTCCATTATTTTTCCATCTATTATTACATTAGTACATACTCCTTTATAATTTGTTTTTATTTTTAAATCATTAGGAGTAACTGCTTTATATTTGCTCTTTGGTAAAAAACTAATTTTACCATTAGCTTCCATTATTGCATACTCTATCTCTGATATATCAAAATAGCCATCAATTCTTGCTTCCTCTAGTAACTCATTAATATCTAATTTTGATTTTTTTAAAGCATTTTCTATTATTTTTCCATTTTCAATAATTATTGTTGGAGTACCACTTATTATTCTTCTTAATATTATACTTTTAGTAGTTAAAAAGGATATAAAAATAGAGATCAATGAATACATTCCCATTACAATAACTCCATCTATAAATACTACTTCTTTATTAACTGTCATTTCTGCAACAACATTTCCAATTGATATTCCAATTACATAATCAAACATATTTAACTGATTTATTTGTTTTTTACCTAATGCATTAGTAAATATAAAAAGTGCAAACAAAGAACCAATTGATTTAATTACAAGCACAAAAAAATCCATAATATCACCTTTATTATTATGGACTTTATTAACTAAAATAAACCAACTATTTCATTATTATCATCAAGATCAATTATTTCGTAATTAGGATTTTTTGGAAGTCCTGGCATTGTAAGAATTGATCCCAAGAATACAGTGATAAATCCAGCTCCACTTCTTAATTCTAGGTCTCTTACTGTTACTTCATAATCTGTTGGATAACCTAGTTTCTTTGGATCATCACTAATAGAATATTGTGTTTTTGCTATACAAATTGGTAAATATTCTGCGTCTAGTCTTTTAATCATTTCAATTTTATCATTAGCAAGATCAGTATAAGTTATTTTACCAGCATGATAAATTTCATGGCATACCTTTTCTATTTTTTCAATTAAAGATTCATTATCTTCATAAAGCATTTTAAAATCATTTTCATATCTACAAATATCAATTACTTTATCTGCTAAAGAAACTGCTCCAACTCCACCCTTTGAATAAGTTTCACAAACAGCAAAATCTACTTCCATTGAACTACAAAAATTTTTTATTAATTCAATTTCTTCAGGTGTATCTGTTTCAAATACGTTTAGAGTAACTACTATATGTGAAGTATATTTTTTTAAGTTTTCTATATGCACCTGTAAATTAGGAAGTCCTTGTTCTAAAAATACTAAATTTTCTTCACTAATTGATTCCTTAGGAGCCCCACCATTATGTTTTAGTGCCCTAGTAGTTGCAGTAAGAACAATACAATCAGGTTTTATATTAGCCTTTCTACATTTGATATCCATAAATTTTTCTGCACCTAAATCTGCACCAAATCCAGCTTCTGTTACAACATAATCAGATAATTTTAATCCAAGATTTGTAGCTACAATGGAATTACATCCATGGGCTATATTAGCAAATGGTCCTCCATGAATAATAACTGGATTGTTTTCTAAAGTTTGAACTAAATTCGGATTAAATGCGTCTTTAAGCAAAGTAACTAAAGCTCCTTCTATTTTTAAATCCCTAGCGTATACTGGATTACCAGCTAAGTCTTCTGCAATAATAATATTGCCTAGTTTCTCTCTTAAATCATGAAAATCTTTTGCAAGGCAAAATATACTCATTACTTCGGAAGCCGCTGTAATATCAAAACTAGTATGTTCAATATTACCTTCAGTTACTTCATAAATAATCTTTCTAAGAGCCCTATCATTAACATCTAAACATCTTTTAAAGTATATTTTATTAATATTTATATTTAATAAATTACCTTGATATATATGATTATCAATAGCAGCTGATATTAAGTTATTGCAACTTGTAATTGCATGCAAATCACCAGTAAAATGAAGATTAATATCCTCCATAGGTACTACTTGACTATATCCTCCACCTGTTGCGCCACCTTTAAGTCCAAAAACGGGTCCTAAAGAAGGTTCTCTTAAAACACCAATTGCTTTTTTTCCAATATGGTTAATTGCATCAACAAGACCTATTGATACAGTTGTTTTTCCTTCTCCATATGGTGTTGGATTAATTGCAGTAACTAAAATCAATTTTCCATTATGACCATTCATAATATCATTAAAGTTAATTTTTGCTTTATATTTACCATATAAGTCAATTTGATCTTCTTCTAAACCTAATTCATTAGCTATTTCTATTATAGGTTTTTTTACACTTGCTTTTGCTATTTCTATATCATTCATTTTCATCACCTTTTTCATTATATCATATTATTTTGTAATTTAATATATGTGATATAATACTTTACGGGTGATTCTTATGAACTTAAACAACTGTATGATTTGTCCAAGAAATTGTAAAGTAAATAGAAATAAAAATGAATTAGGATTTTGCAAATCTGGAAATAAAATAAAAATAGCAAGATATTCACTTCATTATTGGGAAGAACCTTGTATTTCTGGAAAAAATGGATCTGGAACAATTTTCTTTTCTGGTTGTAATCTAAAATGTATATTTTGTCAAAACTATGATATTTCATTTAATAATCTTGGAAAAGAAATAACTACTGAAAGATTTGCTGAAATTTGTTTAGAATTACAAAATAAAAAAGCATTAAATATTAATTTAGTTACTCCAACTACATATATACCTCTTATAAAAAAAGGATTACTATTAGCAAAAGAAAAGGGATTAAATATTCCTGTTGTTTATAATACTAGTGGATATGAAAAAGTTGAATCATTAAAAGAATTAGATGGTCTTATTGATATTTATCTTCCAGATTTTAAATATTATGATAATAATCTTGCTGATAAATTTTCTAAAGTAAATGACTATTTTGAAGTGGCATCAAATGCATTAAAAGAAATGTATAGACAAGTTGGTAAACCCGTTATTAAAAAGAATAAAATGATAAGCGGAATAATAGCAAGACACTTATTACTTCCTACTCATATTGATGATTCAAAAAAAGTAATTAAATATTTATATGATAATTATAAAGATAATATTTATATAAGTATCATGAATCAATATACTCCAGTAAAAAGAATTGAAAAGTATAAAGAACTTAATAATACAGTAAGTGAAAAAGAATATGATGAATTAATAAATTATGCAATAGATATAGGAATTAAAAATGCTTTTATTCAAGAAGGGGAAACTTGTAAAGAAAGCTTTATTCCAGATTTTAGTAACTATAATAGTATATAAAAAAGAAGGTTTTTACCTTCTTTTTACATACATTGCTGCAGTAACATTACTTTGTCCTGCCTTATTAACTCTATTACACCAATTATCTGAATCTTCTAAAATAGCATCTTCTGTCACAGCTACATCAATAATTTTTTCTGTAACTTTATCTATATCTTCATCTGCCATTATTTTTTCTATTTTTTCATTATTTACTATTTTTGTAACACCATCACTTAATATTAATAAATTATCATAATCATTATCAATAATTATTGTATTGTTAATAAATAATGAATCTTTTTTTACAAGACCTAATAATTCATCTACATAATTATTTGCTTTATGAAACATAGCATTTTGAGGATTTACTAATCCTCTATCGCAAAGTCTTTGAACATAAGAATCATCTTTTGTTTCACTAATTACTTTGTTATCTTTTATTTGGTAAATTCTAGTGTCTCCAACTGTAGAAATAACTGTTTTGACGTTACCAATTAGTGCTACTGCAATTGTAGTAGCATTATCCATTTCATTACATAACAATTCAACATTTAATTCTTCTAACTTTTTAATTAGAAGTATTCTTAACTCATTTGGATTATTATAATAATTTGGATCTAATCCTTCAAACCATTTAGTTAGTTTTTTTAACACATAGTTACTTGCATGTTCACCATGTTTTCTTGAACTATCTCCATCTGCTACTGCTATTAATTTAAATCTTTTATTGTCTGGATGATTATCTATAATTACTCCATCTTCTTGTGATAAATAGCCATTTCCTCTATCAATAGAAGCATATAACTCTTTTCCTAAAGAATATTTTTTATGCATAATATTAATTTGATTATTTGTAAATACATCATATCTATTATTATTAAGAAGCAAATTATGTATTCTTCCTATTACTGAAGGTTTATAATCACTTTTTCCACAAGAATCTAAGGACATAATATATCTTTTAACTTCCTCATCTTTATATCCAGTGTTCATTCTATGTTGATATATTTTATTATATCTTTGTTCCACAAAACCTTTTATTATTTTTCTTAATTCTTCTTTATTATCTAATAAATAATCAATTACTTTATCATATTCAATATTTTTTTCTTTTAAATTATTTTTAAAATTAACAAAATCTTGATTATATGATTCATTAAAACCTACACAAGAATAAACTAAAGCATGTCTTGCGATTTGTGATATTACTTCATTTTTTGTTATACCCTTAAAAACAATTTTAGTTTTTGTTTCATCTGTAGAATTATTAATTTGTTCACTTAATAAATATTTTTCAAATAATTCTTTTGCTTTTTCTTCATCCGTAAAGTTTTCTAATAAATTGTATACTCTATCTACTGAGTACATTTTACTATACTTCATAATTCCCCCTAAGTTTTGCGACAATTTTGCAAATGCTATCTTCTGTAATATTTTCTTGTTCATATAATTCTTTTATAGTTCCTTGCTCAATAAACTTGTCATCAAATCCAATGGGCTTTATTATACCACAAAAATTGTTTTTTGCAAGAAATAATGATATTTGAGAGGCTAATCCTCCATTTATTACATTATCTTCCATTGTAATAATATTATATTTATTCTTTATTAAATCAAGTAGTATTTTTTCATCTAATGGCTTTATAAACGTCGCATTTATTATGGAAACATTAAGTTTATTATTCTTATTTGCCAAATAAGCTTTTTGAACCATTTTACCTGTTGCAATTATTGCAACATCTTTTCCTTTACTAATAGTTTCCCACTTACCATATTCTATCTTTTTAATAGTACTTAATTCTATTTCATCCCCACCTCTTGGATATCTTATTGCAACTGGTCTATTAGAATTAACTGCCCACTCCAAAAGTATAGGTAAATCATTCATTGTTTTAGGAGACATAATGGTTAGGTTTGGAATTAAAGATAAATAAGATAAATCAAATATTCCTTGATGAGTTTCTCCATCATTTCCAACTAGTCCTGCTCTATCTATTGCAAAAACAACTGGTAGATTTTGCATACAAACATCATGTACTATTTGATCAAAACCTCTTTGCAAGAAAGTTGAATAAACTGCAAACACTGGTATCATTCCTGAACTTGCTAACCCACCTGCAAAAGTTGTTGCATGTTCTTCACATATTCCCACATCAAAACTTCTTTCAGGATATTTAGCAAAGAAATCGCTAAGTCCAACACCATCTTTCATAGCTGCTGTTATTGCAACTAACTTGTCATTTTTTTCACCCAAATTAACCATAGTTTGTCCAAAAATGCTAGAATATGTTTCTTTTTTTGTGCTTTCAACACCTTTTTCTTTATCAAACGGCGATACTCCATGGTATAAATCAGGATTCTCCATTGCTGGCAAATAACCTAATCCCTTTTTAGTAACTGCATGAATTATCACCGGTTTATCTGATTTTTTTGCTTGATTCATAACTTTAATTAATAGTTTTAAATCATGACCATCAATTGGTCCAATATATGTTAATCCCATGGTTTCAAAATATTTTGAAGGAACTAAAAAAGTTCTAAATCCATCTTTAATTCTAGACATACATTTAAGAGGAAATGATCCAAATTTTGTTCCATCTAAACTATGTTTTATTTTATTCTTAACTTTTAAATATTTTGTATTAATACTTATTCTACTTAAATAACTTGATATTCCTCCAACATTTGAAGAAATACTCATTCCATTATCATTTAATACAATAATCATTTTTGTTTTATTAAAACCTAAATCATTAATAGCTTCCAAACTTTCTCCACTACTAATAGATCCATCACCAATAAATGAAATAATATTATATTTTTCTTTTTTTAAATCTCTTGCTCTTGCCATTCCAAGTCCAGCAGAAATTGAAGTACTACTATGCCCTGTTTCAAAAAAATCATATTTACTTTCTTTTCTATATGGGAATCCTCTTATACCTTTATACTGTCTTAATTTATCAAATTCTTTTTTTCTTCCGGTTAATATTTTATAAACATAGCTTTGATGTCCAACATCAAATATTATCTTATCATCATCAAAATCAAAACATGATAAAAGAGCAATAGTTAACTCTACTACTCCTAAATTAGATGCTAGATGCCCTCCAGTTTTTGAAACTTTATCCACTAAAAAAACTCTTAGCTCTTCAGCTAATTGTTTTTTTTCTTTTATAGTTAATTTTTTTACATCATTTGGGTTATTAATTTTATCTAATATCATTTTTTTACCCCCAAAAGCAATTATTTAAATAACATATATTGCATTTGTTTCCTTGTATTATACATTTCTTTCATTTCATTTGGAAGAGCTAATGTATAATAAATATCACCTTTTTTATTTTGAGATACTACAAAATTAGATGATGGTAATACTTCTTTTGTAGAATATAACCATTGATAATACTTTGAAATATTAATATCCATATTATTAATTACATATGTTAATAATAAATCTGGACTTATATATTTAGTATCATCAAAATTTATATCATAATTACTTAATACTAGAGCAGTTGTATTGTATTGTTTATAAACACTTTCAAGATTATAATCATCATTTAAAAAGTTTGTTGTAAATAATGCATCTTTTCCATCAGGTGTAGATAAATGTGGTAAATGATCTCCAAAAAATATAACAATTGTATCTTCATCTAATGTATTTATATAATCATAAATTCTACCAAGTTCTTTATCTGCAAGAAAAATACCTTCAGCATATGAATGAATTACTTCATTAACATCATCACTATATGGACTTTCTATAATATTAACATCATAGTTTTTGTATCTTCCTTCAAAATATGGCATATGACCACCCATTGTAATCATAAAGTAGAATATTTTTTCTTCAGTTGGCTTATTATTAAAATACTCTATCATTCTATCAGTTAGATATTCATCAGTAACATATTGTCCACCTAAATCCACTTCATCAAATAAGTGATTAACTTCATCAACTCCATATATATCATAAACTGTACTGCAATTAAACATATTCTTGCTTGAAGAATTAAGAATTTTAGTTTTATAACCATTATTCTTTAATTCTCTAATAATACTAGGATTATTATTACTAATTCCTTTTTTAAATAATTGCATGTATGGAGTATATCCTTTACTAAAATAATTTAGGCTTCCTCCAGTTAATATTTCAAACTCAACATTTGAACTCATTCCACCATATGCAGGTGTAATCATTTCAAAAGATTTCCCAATTTCTTTCAATTTATGAAAATTAGGAGTAACATCAGTATCAAACTTTATTTTATCTATTTTTGAAACATCCCAAAAAGACTCTGAGAAAACTACTATTATATTTGGTTCTTTCCAATTCCCATCATTCTTTTTAGAACTATTAAGTAATTCCCTTAATTTATCTTCATCATAATCACTAGGTGTAAATCTTCTCTGTTCTATTAGTTTCCCATACATGCCAGAAATAACACCATATCTATAAAAATATCTAGTATTACTTGCAGTTATTGCAAGATCTTCTCCATCGTAAATGTTATATACATTATTAACCATAAATTTATCCACTATTCCTGTTGGTAAAACCATTATAGATATAATTATAACTGAAACAAATGCTTTTATTAATTGCTTCTTAACATTTTCTACTTTTATATTATTTCTTAAAGCAACTCTAAACAAATGAATAAAGATAACTATTGTTAGTAAAGTAGGAAATAAAATAAAGTTTAAACAATTAATAAATGTAACATCAGCAAATCCAGCAACTTCTCCAGCATTTTGTAAAAAGATTACATCCGTTAAAAGTAAAGTATCACTTGTATAATAAATTCTTCCTTCATTAATTATAAAAATAACTAAAAATATAATAGCTAAGGTAATATTAGCAATACTTGTTTTTCTAAAAATACATAAGAGAATTGTATAAAAACAATATGTGATAAGTAAGCCAATCATTATTGTTAATAGATTTCCTGGAAGATGAGTTACACCAAATGTACATATCGTATAGTATAATTCTAAAGTCACAACGAACATAAATGGAAGTGAATTAGAAATAAACATTTTACTTTCTTCTATATTTTCTTCCTTTTTTTCTAGAGAAAATTTTTTCTTATTATGTTTGCAAATTATTTTATAAACAATTATTGTTAATAAACTTACAAAGTAAGATAATAATAGTCTTAAAGGACTCATATGATATGGTATTACTAGATATCCAATTATTAAGTACAAAATCATCATAATAACTGGAAAATCCCAATCAATTCGTTTACTCTTTATATGGAATACTGTTAAAATAAAAAAAGAAATTGGAAATATAATAAACATTAATTTATTAGATATATTGCCCGGAATTATTTTTAATAATATAGAGAACAACAAAAAAAGAATAATTGAAATATAATAAATATTATTCTTATCTTTAATATATTTGTTAAAATTATTATTCTTTCTTTTCATTGTTAATTACCTCTTTTTTTTGTTAATTTTTTAAGTTTATAAGTTTTTTTAATTAAACTATATGAAACAATATATAAAAATGCTATAAATGAGAAAAATACTCCAAATAAAACATTGTTTTCAGTTAGTAATAGGAAATCAAATGTTCCGTGCATTAATACAGGAATTATATATGATAAAAGGATTAATAAAAATGTTTTTTTTCTTTTTCCTTTTAGTGAATTTTCTTTTGCTAATCCAAGTAAGAATCCAGATGCAATTGCATAAAATGCATGAGCTGGAACAGATATTATTCCTCTCCAAATAGCAACATTCAAGCCAGAACTTTGTACATATAATATATTTTCTAGAGTAGCAAATCCAAGTGAAATAAACACACAATATACAATTGCATCAAACTTATAATCAAATTCTTTATTATTCCATAAGGATACTAAAAAAACAAGAAATTTATATCCTTCTTCAACAAGAGCAATTACTACAAAAGAAATAAACAAACTATCGTAGATATTTGAGTAATCATATGTTGTTAAAGATAATAACAATTGTTCTATTAGCCTTGCTGGAACAGTTGTTAAAACTCCAACAAAAAATAGAATAAATAATAAATGCAATGGTTCTTTTTCAATTACATCCATATTATATACATATAAACAAAGCAATATAGATGGAATTATAGCAAGATATATTGTAAAACTAATAGATGATATATCCACAAAGCCACCAACTTTCTCTTCTTATTAACATTATAACACAATTACTTTTTAAACAAAATAAAAATGTAATAACGTTTGTTATTACATTTGTTATTATAAATAGTTTTCTGCTTTTACTTCAAAGTAACTTTGTGGATGATTACATACTGGGCATACTTCTGGAGCTTTCTTACCAATTACAACATGTCCACAATTTCTACAAATCCATATTTTATCATCATCTTTTGAAAATACTAATTCATCTTCTATATTCTTTAGTAATTTTCTATATCTTTCTTCATGATGTTTTTCAATTGCTCCAACCATTCTAAACTTTACAGCTAATTCCTTGAACCCTTCCTTTTCAGCAGTTTTAGCAAATGATTCATACATATCTGTCCATTCATAGTTTTCACCATCAGCTGCTGCTTTTAAGTTTTCTGTAGTTGTTGGTACTTCACCATTATTTAAATACTTAAACCACATTTTAGCATGTTCTTTTTCATTGTTTGCTGTTTCTTCAAAGATAGCTGCAATTTGTTCATAACCATCTTTTTTTGCTTTAGAAGCAAAATAAGTATATTTGTTTCTTGCTTGACTTTCTCCAGCAAAAGCAGCTTTTAAATTTTCTTCAGTTTTTGTTCCTTTTAATTTTTTGTAATCCATAAATTCCTCCTTAATAGATAAATATATTATATCATGTTGAAAGTGAAACTAAAAGAAAAAAAGAGCATAGCTCTTTTTTATTCAATTTCAATTAATTTCTTAGAATTATTTTCTTCAACTTTTGGGATATCAATTTTTAAAATACCATTTTCCATTTTAGCAGATATCTTATCAGTGTCCATATCTCCAATATAGAAAGATCTTTCAACTTTACCATATCTTCTTTCATGATAAAAGTATTTTTTATCTTCTTTTTCTTCATTTTTTTCTATCTTTTTTTCAGCTGAAACAGTTAAATAACCGTCCTTTGCTTCAACTTTTACTTCATCCTTGTTATATCCAGGGATATCTACTTCAATATTATACTTACCATCCTTTTCATACACATCGCATTTCATTGGATTATGATGTGGTTTTTCAGGTCCCATAAAATCATCAAAAACATCATCTAAGAAATAATTTCTTGGTACTATTTTCATATCTATCCTTCCTTTCATTTATTGTTATATCACTATTTTTAGCAATTGTCAAGTAAGAGTGCTAAAAATGTATGTAGCATTTGTAAAATATTTGTTGTATAATTAATAATAAGGAGGATAGTATGAATAGTAATAATTCAAATACAATTATTAAAACAATTATTTTTATTCTTGTTGTTGGGCTTTCTTGTTTAGTTTTCTTTGGGCTTAACGAAGACAAAAAAACAGACATGGAATTAATAGCTTTTGGTTTTTTAATGTTTGCTGAACTTGTTACATACATCAGTGCATTAATTCCAAGTCTTAAAATACTTAAAAAAGTAGAATCATCAGACATTGTTTCATGTGGTATTCTATATTTGATAACGAGTATAGTTATTAACTGTGTATGTTTTAGTTCAATTGATTCAGTTAGATATTTAGTAATAGTTAATATTATTGTAATAATTGTTTACATAATATTATTCTGTTTAACATTATTAAGAAAGAAAGAAAAATAAGAAGAATTATTTTATAATTCTTTTTTTATTGATATAATAATCTAGGAGGTAAATAATTATGGAGAAAAAAATTGAACTAATCAGTAAAAGCATTGGAGCTGCTGTATTAATTTCACTTGGAAACTATGCTCTATTAAAGCTTGGAGATCCTATTGGCCCAATAATATTTGCATTTGGACTTTTAGGAGTTTGTTATATGGGGCTAAATCTTTTTACAGGAAAATGTGGTTTTTTATTCCAAGATAATATTAAACCAATTGATTTATTAATTATTTTGATTGTAAATCTATTAGCTGGTTATTTAATTGGTTTAATGTTTTCTACTTGTGACACAACTGTTGTTGATAATGCAATTAAGAAAGTTGCAACTTGGGATATTTCCCTTGCATTTTTCATTAAGTCACTATTATGTGGAATAATAATGTATATAGCAGTATATATGTATAAAAAAGGAACACCATTAGGTATTATATTTGGAATTCCTTTATTTATATTTTGTGGGTTCCAACACTGTATAGCAAATATCATAACTCTTGGTGTAGCTTCTACATTCGATCCATCAATTTTTATATGTATATTAGGAAATTTTGTTGGATCCATAATAATGTGGTTTCTTGCAAAAGATATAACAATTGACAGAACAAAAAAGAAAAATTAATAATTTGACATTTATAAATAAATAGATTAATTTATTATTAAGGAGGATTAAATGAAAAAAATTAAATATTTATTAATTGTATTACTAGGAGTTGTTTTTATGACTGGATGTGGAAGTAATAACAAAACTCTTAAATGTACAAACAAAATTGAAACAGATGAACTTAAGTATTCATCAACTTACGAAATAGTTTATGATAGTGATAAGAAAGTCAAAGAAGTTAATACTAAAGAAGTAATAACATCTGAAGATGAAAGTTATTTAGAAGAAGCAAAGAAATCATCAGAACAACTATATGAGGAAAATAATAAGGAATATGGTGGATACGACTATAAGATAACAATTAATGGAAATACTTTAACTTCTAAGTGCACTATTGATTATTCAAAAATGAATGTTAAAAAATATGTAAAAGATAATAATTTAACTAATTTTGCTGATAGTAACGATAATGTTTTATTATCAAGTGTAATCGAAATTTATGAAACTTTGGGAGCTGAATGTGAAGAAATAAAATAAGACTACAATGTAGTCTTATTTTTTATTTATTATATCTCCATTTTCTTTAATATCATATGTCTTTCCATAATACTCAGGTTTTGGAAAAAACACTAATCTTAATAAATCTATATCTCTTGCAAATATTTCACCAACTTCACCTAGTATTTTATTATTTCTTCTTAAATCACTAGCAGGAACTCCATAAGCATTTATTACTATATTATTAGCAATATATAAACTTCTATATAAAAGTGCTAGGAATATTGTTGTTTATTCCAGCCCCATAACAATAATACATTGTGTATATCCAATTTTTTTATAATCTTCAAAGTTAATAATCCTACTTCTTATAGATAAAATAACATAATAATCTAACACTAAAATAATTAATACAATTAATCCTATTATTGATAAAACTAATTTTGTTGTCTTGTTTTTAAAAAAATCTTTAATTTTTTTATATATTTTATCATCAGTCCTTTTTCTCCCTATTATAACGTAATACTTTTACCTTAGATTCATTTTTATAATTAAATATCTTATCATCAATATTATTTAATTCTTTTTCTTCTTCTTCAATAATTTTTTTAATATTTAGAACATTATTTCTTAATTCTCTAAACTTTGGATAATTATTATATTTTTTTTCGCATTCATATAGGATCTCATCTATTTGATCTTTTGAATTATTTATCATTAATCTTGCTTTATTCGTATCTAAATAGTCAAATCCAATTAGAGTTTCTTTTTGAATCACTTCATCATATTCTTCTTTTTTTAAATCATATCCGAGCAAATCACCAATAGAGCTTATACCTGTAAATAAAGACAATGCTATCATAGATAATTTACTCCTATTAGGTCTCATATTATTTAACAAGGTTAATGAAGCAAGTCTTTTTGTTTGATCAGATATACTTCTTTTAACATATTTATATTTTACATGTGGTTCTATTGTTTTTTCTATCTTCCACTTAACTTTTTTTAAATCTTCTTTGGTTTTTTTTATATAATTGTTTATAAACTCTTGATTGCTTTTTACATTTCTAAACATATTTATTTCTTCTTCATATTCTAAATCAGTTATTTTTAGTTCTTTCTTTTTTCTTTCAGATTCAATAGATAAAGTATATGTCTCTTGTTCTATTATAGAAACTTTATTAAAAGATTCTTTATATATTAATAAATAATTTTGTAATTTCTTTTTATCATCTAATAATACATTATCAAGATTAGTTATTATAATATTTCCATTATTTAGTTTAATAAAATCATTTAAATTTATCTCTTTTTCATGAATCAATAATTCTTTTTTTATCTTTTCTAATTTTTCAATGGTTTTTTTTAAATCAATTATTAATTTGTCCAACTTTGATCTATCACTTATATTTTCTAAATGGTTACTAAGAATAATATCTTTAAAAGTAATTATTTGTAATTCTTTTTCCAAACTTCTAATTTTCTTTTTTAGTTTTTCAATGGTTTTTATACTTTTTTTATTATCTATTACTTCATTTTCTAAATTAGTATCATACTGTTCTTCTAATTCTTTATCGTTTAAATCTTCACTATATAAATATTCTTCATAAGTAGTATTTTCAATTAAATCATTAGTAAAGATTTCTTCAGAAGATGATTCTTTTTCAATTATTTCATCAGTAATATCAATCAGTTTAATATTTGATTCTACATTTTTTTCTTCATTTATTGTTGAATCTACTTCTTTTATTTCTTCTAAAGTATTTATAAAAGTAGATTTAATTTCTATTTCTTTTTCAATATAGTTATTACTATCTATTGCATTTCCTTCTACAATAGAAATTATGCTTTTATTATTATTTGATTTATTATCAATTATTAAAGAAACTTCAATATTATTATCTTTTATAATATCTTTTTCATTTGATCTAATCTCATTATTACCCTCTTCAATTATAATATCATGATTTTCTTCATCTTGATTTTTAGTATTAGAATCAGCAATAACTTCCTTTACTTTCACTTCTTTATTTGAAATAATTGATTTAATGAAATCAAATATTTTTCGATTTGAATCAATGTTTTTTTCATCTATTTCGTCTAACAAAATAGTATATTTATTTTTCTTTTTAGTTATTATACTTTTTGTTATTAAATAAAAGGTTATAAAACCATACTTATCTCTTGTTGGTTTTTTATATACTATATCTTCTATTTCCTCAAACCATATTATATGTTCATAATATATTTCAGTATTTAATTCTTTAATTATTAAGTAAACATATTTACTATTCAATTCTATAGAACCATTTATTCCACTAATTTTTAATTTTTCCATAGATAACCTCTCATAAATAATAATAACAAATATATATTAAAGAATAAATAAAAAAAAAGAATATTATGTCTCTAATATTCTATTTTTTTAAAACTGAATCTATTTCTTTTTTTAATGCTTTACTTCCTTCTTCTGTTAAATGAATATTATCAAAAGAAATATATTCTTTATTAGTTTTTATTTTCCTATTAAAATTAATTACTATTACATTTTCATTATTAAATTCTATACTATTTCCTAAATCTATTATAAATAGTTTATAATCTTTTAATAATTCTATTAATTCACTATAGTCATTGTTAGATATATTTATTTTTTTATCTAATACTAAAACCATATTATGTGATAAAGATTTATCATCTATTTTCTCTTTTATTTTTTCTTTTAAAGAATTATAAGTAAAGTCTTTATCAATAATATATTCTGAATTATCAAAATCATTTTGAAGATAAGGATATAATCCCAATAATAGTTCATTACCTATAAATGTTATTTTTTCTTTTTCTAAATCTTCATGTTCCTTAATTTTTTCTTCTTTAATTTTATTATATTCTTTTAAATAGAAATCATATAATGCATTATAAATTGTTTGAGCATATAATTTACAACCTTTAACTGTTGGATGAACTTTATCAGAAATTAAATATCCAGGGTTTTCTTTCATTACTGTAATCCAATCAATAATATGAAGATTATCATGCTTACTTGCTAAATCAATTAGACTAGGATTAAAAGTATTATAGTCAGGATTTGTAGCATTTAACCAAAATACTGTTCTATTACCAAGTATTTCCATTACTTCTTCCTTACAAGCACCTAAACAACTTCCATTGGTTCCAATATTTAAAATAACTACATCCCCAAGCATCCCTTTATTTTTTAAATCCTTTAGCACTTCTTTAGCAGCTTTTTCTGTTCTATTTGTTGCTGCATCAAAGTATCCATTTGGAAACTCTTTATATAAATCTCTAACAGCAAGTTCCATAATAGAATCACCAACACCTACAACTTGCATATTTCGAACCTTTTCTTTTAGTTCTTCTTCACTGACACTTAAATCATTTAATACTTTTTGCCATTCATCCTCTTCACTTTTCTTTTTGTTTAAATATTCTTCTCTTTGCTTTTCAATAAGTTTTTGATTTTCTGCCAAATCATTTTTTAATTTTTCCATCTCTTTAGTATGATCTTCTGTAGTTATATATTTATATAATCCAAATACAGAAATACCTAATAAAAATATAGATAAAATTATACTTAATATTTTTATTCTAGATTTTTTAATATTTAATGCAAAATGAATAATATATGACAAAATAATTGTTATAAGAATAGTTAACACTATTTTTAAAATACTATTCATATTTATCGTTTGTAATATAAATATAACTGGGTATTGGACTAAATATATCTCATATGAAATACTTGAAAATGAAGATACTATGATATCAATTTTATTTTTTCCTTTTATATCTTTTGCAGCATAAGATATTAATCTCAAACTAATTATAGTTGAAATAATCATACTTATACTAAGTGAACAAAAATCTGTTCCAACAACAAAATACATTAATATAGTTGCAATGATATAAAAGTAAAAAACTATTATATTTATTATTTTATCTTTAATAACAATTGGTTTATAAAATGAATGGAAAAAGCCCAAAGACAATCCAAACAAAAGAGAAAAAGCTCTAGTAAAAGTTCCATAATATGCCGGATTTATTTCTCCATTTTTTATTAAAGTACAAAAATATGCATAACTGGCAAGTCCCAACATTAAAAAGAATAAAGATGGTATTCCTTTGCCTATTTTTTTACCTACTTTTTTGAAAATTATAAAAATAAAAGGAAAGATTAATTCAAATTGTAAAAGAATTGAAATATACCAAAAATGCATAAATGGAGATGAAATAAGTCTTGTAAAATAATCAGCCCCTGCACTGATTTGCCAAAAATTATTATATCCAAATATTACTGAAGTAGTTTCTGGTTTTAGATTTAACCAATCAATACTTTCAAGCAATGATATTATAGCAACCGATGAAAAAGCAACAATTAAAAGTGGTAAATATATTTTTTTTATTTTATTAGAGTAATACTCCTTAATAGAAAAATTATCTTTATTCATAGATGATACAACTGATAAATAACCAGTCATAACAAAAAAAGTACATACTGCTAAATATCCACCTTTTAATAAATCTACACCATATACATAACCAATATGGTATAATAATACTCCGATACAAGATAATAATCTAATTAAATCAAGTCTTTTATAGTATTTCTTTTCCACACTACCACTACCTACTATGTATATTGTATCATAATTATAAAAAACTTAAAATATTAAAATAAATAAAAATAGAGATTTATACTCTACTTTATTGTTTAAATATTTACTTTTAATGTAATATACTTATAAAATTATAAACTTTACCTATAGCAATTAGCCCTAAAAGTAATGAATTAATTATTATTATTAATCCGATATGTTTTGCTTTTTCTTGCATTAAATTTGCAATAAATTCTCTAATTAATGCATTTGTATAAAAATACCATTTGGTCTTACTTCCCATACCTTCACAATCGAGACCTTGTTCATTTGCAATGATGCCACTTCTAAAAACATGGTAATTAGTTGTTGCAAAACTAATTTTGGCATCTTTCTTTACTTTGTCTATTTTGTTTTTAGAAAATTTCATATTTTCTATGGTACTCTTTGATTTGTCTTCTATTATTATTTGTTTTTCTTTTATTCCTTTTTCTAATAAATATTTTTTTATTGCTTCAGCTTCTGCAACTTTTTCATCATTTCCTTTACCACCTGATGGAATATATATTATTTTCTTTTTTGTTAATTCATATTGCTTATTACCAAATTCAATAGCTTTATCTGCTCTTCCTTTTAGTAACGGAGTTAAATTTCCATCTTCTTTAATTTTTGATCCAAGAATTATAATAAAATCTTTATCATATTTTGGAACATGATTTGCAGCTTTAATATTACAATAAAGAGTAGCAATAATTAAAGAATACAAATATGTTAAAGTAGCATTTGTACAAATATCTAATGTATATTTTATAAATTGCCTATCAGTTCCTACTAATAAATATTCAATTAAATAATATAATAACTGACTTCCAACAAGACCTAAAAGAGCAAAAATACCAATTATAACACCAAGCATTCTTGTCGGACTAAAACCTTCTCTTTTTATTAAAAAAATATTTGTGATAATACTATATAATGAAAGGATAATTATACATGGTAAAGTAAGCATTGCAAAAAATGAAAATGATTTTAATGTATTATTATAAATATCTGCAATATTAAGAACATTCCAATTCACAATTAATAGATTTATTTGTCTTAAAATACTTACATTTATAAATATAAATAAACCTAAATTCATTACTATTCCATAAGAATATTTTTTCTTTTCATATTGATCTCTTATATAAAAACTACATCCAATAGATACTCTAATTAATAGTAGTATTAGTATAATTTGAATTGATTTACTTAGTTCAACATTATTTGATAAATTTGTATTTGATAAAATTCCAATACACAATAGTACAAATAATAAACTTATCAATGAATAAATAATCCATCTTTTTTTCACAACATATCACTCCATTCAAATTATAACACAAAAACGATAAACAATTAAGTCTATCGTTTTATTAATTATAAACTCCAATATTCTGGATCAACAAGTCTTATTCTTTTATAATTTTCTGCTCTGTATTTTTCATTAACAAAGTTTCCTTTTATTACAATAGCTGCTGATACAGTTCCATGTTCAGTAAACATAAATATTTTTTGACCATTAATTAAAACAGTATTTTCTGGAACTAAATAAACTTGTTCTTTGTTTGAACCAGATACTTTAATTTGAACATATTCTTCACTAACTGATTCATTTTTATCAAGTTGAACATTTTTTTCATTCTTAAATAGTTTTATTCCCTTATAATCCTTATTTATAAGTTTTTCTTTTTTAGCATTTGCTTTTTCAAGCTTTTTTACAAATGCTATCTTTGCTTTTTCTTCAATTTTTCTTTTTTTCTCATATAACTTTAATTGTTTATTAGCAATTTTTTGCTTTTTAATTCTAGCTTTTTCTAATTTTTTCTCTTCTCTTTTTAAAATTCTTTGTTCTTTTTTCTGAATCTTTTGTTGCCTTTTTTGATTTTTTTGTTCAAGTTTAATTCTCTTTGATTCTATTTTGGCTAATCTCTTTTCTTCTTTCTTTTCAGCTTTTTTCTTTGCTTTTTCTTTCTTTGCTTTTTCTTTAGCCTTTTTTTCTTTTGATTCTTGAGCCTTTTTTATTTTATCTTCTTTTTCTTTTTGTTTTTTTTCTATTTCACGTTTTTTGTTTAGTTCTTGAGCCTTTATCTTTTTTTGTTCTTCTCTAGCGATCTTTCTTTCTTCTTTTTTTTCTTTTTTTGCTTTTCGCTTTTCTTCCTTAGCTAGTTTTTTTTCTTCTTTTCTTTTTTCTTTTGCTTTTTTCTTTTCAGCTTCTTGTTGTGCTAGTAGTTTCTCTTCTTTTTCTCTTTTTTTCTTTTCTATTTCCTGTTCTTTTGCTAATTCTTCTGCTATTTGTTGTCTTTTCTCTTCTTTTAATCGTTTTTTTTCTTCTTTAGCTAGTCTTTTTTCTTCTTTCTTTTTTTCTTTTACAAGGTTGTTTTGTTTTGATTTTTCTTCATTTTCTTTTTCAATTATTTTTAATTCTAATTGTTTTTGTTTTTCTTGTAGTAGCCTTTCTTTTTCTTTTTTCTTTTTTTCTTCTGCTTCTTGTTTTGCTAATAGTTTTTCTTCTTTTTCTAACTCTTTAATTTTTAATTGTCTTGCTTCTTCTTTTAAACGTTTTCTTTCTTCCTTAGCAAGTCTTTTCTCTTCTTTTCTTTTTTCTTTTGCTTTTTTCTTTTCTTCTTTTGCTAATTTTTTTAGTTTTAATTTTTCCTCTATTTCTTTTTCTTTATTCTTTAATTCTATTTCTCTTTGCTTTTCTTGTAGTAGCCTTTCTTTTTCTTTTTTCTTTTTCTCTTCTGCTTCTTGTTTTGCTAATAGTTTTGCTTCTTCTTCTCTTTTTTTCTTTTCTATTTCTATTTCTTGTTCTTTCTGCTTAGCTCTTAATTGTTTTTCTTCCTCTTTTAAACGCTTTTTTTCTTCTTTTAAACGATTCTTTTCTTCTTTAATTAATCTTTTTTCTTCATTTTTTAATTCTAAAAATTCTTTTTTTTCTTTTTTTCTTTTTTCACGTTCTTTATCTCTAATCTTTTTCTTTTCAAGTTTTTCTTTTTTCTTTTCTTCTCTTTTTGATTTATAAATAGCTATTTTATTAGAGATACTATCCTTTTTTATTACTTCATAGTTTACATTTTTACTATTTGTCTTTTTAGTTATACTTTTTTTATCAATTCCGTCATTATTTAAAAATTTGTACATTAATTCAATTAAGAATGTCCATACAAAAACTAGTATTAATATCAATACTATACATACTATAATTTTTACCATCTCAGACATACTACATGTCACTCCCCTTTTTTGTGCCCTATTATAACACAAGAGTATGAATTTGTCGAGTTTTTTAATAAAAAAAAAGAAAGATAGTCTTTCTTATTTTTTACTTTTTTTCATATATTGTATCTTTTCCTAATGAATCAAGTATATTTTATTTATCATTTTCTATTGTAAATGTTGTTTCAAATGGAGCAGAATTACCATAATATCGAAATGTTATCTCCATCTATTTTATATGTTCCTTTCATTTTTGTCCCATATACATAGTATTCACAAGTTTCATCATCATTAAAAAAATAATAATTATTACCACCAGGATATTCCCATTTACCTACTATTGGATTATTTTCTTTTTTGTTGCATCCTAACAAAAATGCACAAATTGATAATATAACTAAATTAATTATTAATCTTTTCTTAATCATAAGTAATTTGATCTGTTCTTGCTATTGAAAAAACTACTAAAAAAACTAAATTTAAATCTTTTTCTTCAAATATTATATCATAGTATATGTTCTTCTTTTTTATTTGTTAAGTTGTTTTCAAATCCAAAAAGTAATTCTCCAAATAATTATTAATATATATATATATATCATCTTCATTATATCATATAGATATCTTAATTGTAAGAAAGTATTTTTATTATGATATAATAAAGTTAGGAGAAGACTATGGATAAAATTAAAAAATTACAAGAATTAATTGATAATTCAAATTATATTGTTTTTTTTGGAGGTGCTGGAGTTTCAACTGAAAGTGGTATAAAAGATTTTAGAGGAAAAAATGGATTATACAAAGAAAAAAAATACTTATCAAAATCTCCAGAATATATGTTAAGTAATATTTGCTTATTTAAGGAACCGGAATTATTCTTTGATTATTATAGAGATAACTTAGATTGTTCTAATATTAAGCCAAATATTACACATTACTATTTAACAAAATTAGAAGATAAAAAAAAATTAAAAGCAATTATTACTCAAAACATTGATGGATTACATCAAAAAGCCGGATCTAAAAATGTATTAGAATTACATGGTACAACAGCAAAAAATTATTGTATAAAATGTAAAAAAGAATATCCAAAAGATTATATTTTTAACTCTAAAGGAATTCCAAAATGTGATTGTGGTGGAATAGTAAGACCAAATGTTGTTTTATATGGTGAAATGTTACCTGAAGAATATAATCAAGCTATAAAGTATATTTCAAATGCTGATTTATTAATTGTTGCTGGAACATCACTAACTGTACAACCAGCAAGTGGATTAGTGAGCCTATTTAATGGAAAGCATTTAGTTATAATTAATGATTCAAAAACACCATATGACTACTTAGCAGAATTAGTAATAAATGACTCTCTAGGAAATATTTTTTCAAAATTAAAATAGTATTATATTTGAAAAAAAAATGGTTAAATGATATAACATAATTGAAAGGAAAAAACAATATGAATAAAAAGAAAATTATTATTATCGGAAGTGTCGTAGCAGCACTATTAATTATCGGATTAATTATTATATTATTTGCTACAAAAGGAAAAGAAACAAAAGAAGAAAGTGATTCAAAAGAAATTATTACTATTACATTTGATGCTAATGGAGGAAATAAGATTGAAGATTTAAAAGTAACAAAGGGATCAACATTCAATCTTCCTGTACCTGAAAAAGAAAACTATACATTTATAGGATGGTTTAATGGAGAAACTAAATATACTGATGAAATCACAAATACAATTGATAAAAATATAGTTTTAACGGCAAAATGGGAAGAAAAAAAGCCAGTAGAAATTACTAAGGATTCAATTAATATTACTTTTGATTCTAAGGGAGGATCTACTGTTAGTCCTATGACAGTCAAATGTGTAGATAATGTTGCAACAATTACAAAACTTCCTAAAGCAACAAAAGATTTTTATAATTTTATGTCATGGGAAGATAAACATGGAAAATCAATTTTAGATGGAGCTAAACTAACATGTGATTCTGATTTAGTATTATATGCTATTTGGGAATATGATGGCCCAGTTGCAAATCCAAATCAAAACAATGTTCCAGATACACCACCAACACCACAAAAAACATATAAATGTCCAAGTGGTTTCGAATTAAAAGATACAACAAGATGCGTAAAATTAGCGTCGCCTGAACCATCTTGCCCAACTGGAATGTCTTATTCTAGCAAGGCAAATAAATGTTATAAGTGGGTAGGAAATCCAACAAAAACATGTAAGTCATATGATGGTTATGATGGAGTATATTTTGATAATACTCATGGAGCATATGGATGTGCATATGGAAGCAGAGATTCTTATCCAACTGAACAAACATGTAAAAATCAAGGATATGAATATGACTCAGCAGCACCAGGAAATCATTGTTGGGTACACATATATAGAGGAAACACTTATGTAAACACAACATGTCAAAATGGATATGAATATAAAACAGCAACTGATCTTGGAGGAACACAGAATTCTGGATGTTATCAATTACAAGTCCCTTCTAAGAAATGTCCAGAAGGATACACAAATGCAAGTGTATATGGAGAATGTGCATTAATTCAAGATGCTATTTATGAATAATTTAAAAGCATAGAAATGTTATTAAGAAAAAAAGTATAATTATAAATAATGTTAAAGATGATATTATTAAATATAATAAAACATCTAAATTAAACTTAAAAACTAGAGTATGTCCTAATTGTGGAAAAATTGAATTTTATGTTAATTTAAAAAATACTGATAGTTATTAAATAAAAATAAAAGATTTAGGAAACAGTCCTAAATCTTCTTCTTTCTAATGGCACGATAATCATAGGGGTTTAAAACTTTTTTATAAACCTTTCCATAATTATTATACTTCTTAAAATAAAGTAATAAAACTGCCTGTAAATTAGTAATACTACCAGGTAATTAAATATAAAAATTTGTGTTATAATATTGGTATAAAAAGTTAATTATCATTTGCAATTAATAGCAAAAGTAAATGTTAAAACACATTGCTTGTAGCAACGACATATTTGTAATAAACTGAACTTGATGAAAGGAGAAATTGTACTATGTTGAAAGATAATCTAAAAACATTAAGAAAAAACAAAGGGCTTTCACAAGAAGAATTAAGTATTAAGTTAAATGTCGTAAGACAGACAATTTCAAAATGGGAAACAGGATTATCTGTTCCAGATGCTGAAATGCTAGTAGCAATATCAGAACTTTTTGAAACACCGGTTAGTGAAATTCTTGGAGAAAATATTGAAAAAAAAGAAAAAGATGATTTAAAAGTAATATCTGAAAAATTAGAAGTAATTAATGAGCAATTATCAAATTATCAAAAGGAAAAAAGAAAGAAAAAAATTCAAGTGTTGATAATCATAGATATAAGTATCATTTTGTTATTCATATTGTTAGCAATATTGGATAGTCCTCATCAGACTTGGGATTATAGTATTACCGAATGGGCTATATTAGGAACATTCTATCAAGCGTTTGAATGGATATTTATGAGATTAGCACCTATTGCTGTAATAATATTAACTACTATATTATTAATTAAAAAGAATAAATAATCTTAATATTAAGATATTACAACATAACTTAAAAACACTAACTAAATAGTTAGTGTTTTAATATTCTTAATGGCAGGGAATGAGAGAATCGAACTCCCAACAGTGGTTTTGGAGACCATTATTATACCATTTAACTAATTCCCTACGCATATAAGTATTTTAGCACTACAATATGTTTTTTTCAAGAAAAAAATGCCTTAATAGGCATTTTCATTGTAATAACTATCTTTATTTTGAACTTGTTTCAATATAGTATTAAAATAATGCTCTTTAAATATATCTTCTAAATTAAAAGCAAAAGTTAATATATTACTAAATTTATAATTACTTTTATACTCATCATTTATCATTGGTTTAAGATAGAATAATATATTAAATATATCATCTTTTAAACTATTATATTCTTTTTCACTTAATACATCTTTTATTTTATAATAATCTTTATCAAAAATAGAAATAAAAGAATTATATGATTTCTTTAATGATTCTTTATCATTAGAATTTAATAATGATAATAATTTTATTGAATAATCTAAGTTTAAGTCTATTTTACTATTTTTAAAATGATTTATTATTTTATTCTTTTCAAATGATGTTTTGTTATTGATTAATCTATAAATATCTATAATAGAATTATAAATATCATCATATCCTGTTCTATCTTTTGGTAATGAATTAATAAATTTTTTTATAAATCTTTGTAAGTCAATTTCTTCTAATTCTTTTATTTTTTCACTAGAAAATATATCTAAATATCTCTCTTTAATATTTTTACTATTTGTTGTAACATCCTCATCTATTCCACTATGATATAATCCCCATGATTCTGGATAAACATATGTTACTATATCATTCTTATTAATTACATTATGAATGTTTTTATATTTTTTATCTATATTTGAATATTTTGGAGATTCAAATGAATATACATATAGATCTTCTTTTTCAATATTGTATTCTTTTGATTCTTCATTAATATGAACTCCTACTAATCCAGATATAGCTGCTGCTCTTGAGTAGCCAGTTACCAGTAATTTATAATCTTTTATTTTATTATTATTAATATAATCTTTTAATCTATTTAATACAATAACAGAAGAATCATCAAAACCCTTTGCATTTCCTTTATTACCTAAATCTAAATTAGATTCCCATTCACTTTGGTAACTTGCTCCTCTTAATACTATAATTACTAATTCATATTTATCATTTAATTTTTTATGAGCAATAGAAGTTCCAATTGTATCTTTACTAAAATCATTTAGATCATAATACTCTACATCATTAAACTCTAATTCATTATATATTTTATTTAAATTATAATTAACTTCTTCTTTTCTATTAGTTGGATTAAAAGATAATGCAATAGATAGTGCAAATGTTCTTAAATGTTCATTTTCAAGATAACTCGAATCCTTAAAATAAGAATCACTATAATAATAATCACTTTCAATTGATTCATCAGTAATTGTTTGTTCATATTCATATTTATTACTAATTAGTCTATCATCATAGTAATAATCATTACTTTTACTAGTTCCTATAATTAATATTGTTGTTAATATAGCTACTAATAATACAATTGTTGAAATTATAATACCTTTTTTCTTCATATAAACTACCAACCTATATATATTTTATTATAAATATTTGTAAAATAAAAGATTTTTATTAACGTAAAATTTAAAAAAATGTGTTTATAACACATTTTCTTTAGGTAATAGAAGTATTTGATTTATTTGTAATAAATCACTTGTTAAATTATTTAACTCTCTAATAATATTAATTGGAACATTATATCTTCTTGAAATTGAATATAATGTATCTCCTCTTTGAACAGAATATTCTATATAATTATTTCTTGGTACAATTAATTGCTTTCCAATTGTTAATAAATCAGATGTTAGATTATTTAATCTTATTAATTCTTGAACTGTTGTTCCAAATAATCTAGCAATTGAATATAATGTATCTCCTCTTCTTACTGTGTACAAATCATCTCTTTCTGGATTTGTTGGTTCATTATTATCTTGTCTTGCAACACATGATTCTGAAAGTTTTATTATTTGTCCCGGATATATTATTGTAGAATCAAGATTATTTAATTTAACTATATCATCTACTGTTACATTACAATTGTTTGCTATTTTCCATAAAGTATCACCTGGCTTAATTGTATAATCAATTACTCCTACTATTTGAATTCCATTAGTAGGTATTAGCAATTGTTCTCCAATATATACTTCAGGAGAATTTAATCTATTAAGAGTTAGTAACTCTTCTACTGATACTCCAAAGTTTTGCGCTATTGAATATAAAGAATCACCATTTTTAACAATATAAATTGTATAATCATTTTGAAGTATTTCTTCTCTTGTTGGAATTACTAATCTTTGACCTATTTGTAATACATTTGAAGATAAGTTATTAATTCTTTTTAATTCATCTACTGTTACATTATTAGAGTTTGCTATTCCCCATAGTGTATCTCCTCTTTTTACAATATAAACGTTTGAGTCACTAATACTTTCATTTGGAGCAGTATAAGGAACTCCTATGTAGTTAGAAACTGCTTTAACAACACCTTCTGCATAATCAAGTAGGTTATTTTGAAGCTTATTTAAATCTCTTTGATTATCAATAAATCCATATTCAATTAATACTGATTCAGTGTTTGGAGTTTGCCTCATAATATAATAATAGTCTTTAGACGGATCTTCAGGTAGTCTTCTTTGATAAACTTTTCTTTGAATTTGACCTTTATTACCAATTTCATTTAAAATCATTTTTGCCAAAGTATCATCATTTCTTAAAGAGTAAATAACTTCAGCTCCTTCTCCACCTCGTGATAGTCAAAATGTAACTATTTCTTCTTTTTACTATTTTCTAATATGTAATAATCTATTGTAGGTATTGTTTCTACAAGAAAATCATAATTTTTAAAATACATTATAATTTCTGATGAATCACCTTTAGAATAATATCCATCAGGTACTTTTGTATTTTCTTTCATTGTACCTTTAAAGAATTTAATAAAATCAGGATTAGCTTTATTTATTCTATCTAAGTATTCTTTGGCTTTTTTATCATTACCTTGTTTATAATAAAGAATAAATAGTGGAAATAACATTTCTAGGTTTTCTTCAGGATATTTTTTATATAACTTAAGCATATCATTTTCTTCTTCTAAAAATGCATATATTGCCATAATAAGATATCTAGCACCTGTATTATCATTTTCATTTAATTTTAATATTTCCTTACATACATCACGTGCTTGTTTTATCTTACCATCTAAAATTAAATAGTTAGCTTTAGCAAACAAACCTCTAATATATGGTCTAGTTTCAAATATTCCATAGAAGTGTCCTATATTATCTTTTTTAAAGTATTCTTCATCTTCTAATCTATCTTTTTCAAACTCTAATCCTTCTTCTAATAGTTTCCATCTTTTAAGTGGATTATCTTCTAAATGTACTTGAAATAGTATTGCATCAAAACAATCAGGACACATATCATATGCTTCTTTTGCATACTTTATAGCTTGTGTTTTTGATTTAGCATTTTCCGCTTTTTCCAACAACTCATAAGCGTCATCTAGTATTGTATTAGTATAATCTATTTCACCAGCATTATATTTTTGCATAAATTCTTGTAATTTTTCATTAAGTTCTTTTTCATCTTTAGCATCAGTATTTGCTAAAAATTCATTAATCATATTATTAAATTTATTATCCATTTACATCACCTAATACTTTTTTATTTTAGAAAGTTATTACGGTTAAACGTAATAACTTTTTGTTTTTCAAAATTATTACATCTTAGAGTAATTAATTTTTCATTTCAATTTCTCTTTCATCTACATATTGATAGTTTAAAGCATTTGCATTAGTAACTACACTCTCACCTAGTTCACTTTCCAAATCTTTTCTTGCATTTCCAGCAATTTTACCACCACGTCTTGCTACATCTATATTTTCATTTAAACCCTTTGGGTTTTTCTTTTTGGCAATTTCTCTTGTTGCTATTTCTCCTAAATCTGCAAGTGCTACTTCAACATCAGTCATATTATCTCTTAATGATTCTTTCCTAAGGCCTTTAAATGATTTATATTGTTTTGCAGTCATGCCAGACCATTCTTTATAAATCTCATTAGTTAGAATTGCATATTCTTTTGATTCAGTTATTCCACCATCTTTCCATACATCAGTAAGTTGTTTTCTATCCTGAATTCCTTTAATTCTTTTTGCAATCCAGTTTTCATCATAACCTTTAGCTCTATATAAGTCTATCGCTCTTTGTGCCGCTAATGAAGGATCAAATGTTTCATCTATTCTCTCACTTCCAAGTTTTGCAAGCCATTGTTTTATTGGCTCTGCATTTTTACTAGGAATAGATTCGATAATTCTAAACATTCCTTCTATATCAACAACATCAGTCATACGATATTTTCCATCTTGTGCTTTTAATTTCAAAGCGTGACAATTTGTCACGGTTTCATTTCCTTCTTCTTTTAAACGTTGTTTTAATTTTCTCCAATAGGCTTGTTTATCCTTACTCTCAGAAACAACTCCAACTAAATCAACAACACTTATAAAGTATTTTTCTTGTTCTTTGTCCCAAACAGTTCTAATTGTTTCATTATTAAATATTTTATTTACTAAGTGCATTTTATCTTGATTCATAAGATACCTCCTTTGTTGTATATATTGTATCAAACATTTGTTCTTATTTCAACACTTTTACAAGTAATTTATTAATAATAATCTTCTCGACAACTTGTCAGAAAGTTTAACTTCGTCGCCACTTGCGACAAAGTTAGTTTTTTTAAAAATATTAATAGAATCAAAGCAATAATTATTATTCCTTCAAATTTAACATTGCAACTTCTGTTCAATTTGGTCAGAAGTTTTATATAAACTTCGACCAAATTGGTCGTAAGTTTAATTATCCTACTTCCATTCAAGTGGGTGGGAAGTTATAGTACAATTATGCTAACTTTGGTTCAAATTGGACGGAAGTTAATTAATCATTCATATTAGTAACTTGTGCTCAAGTTGGTCACAAGTTTGTTATAATAATTATATTCAATAATTTTACACATAATTTCTTTGTATTTTCGCCTCTATATGTACGAAGTTAGTAATAAACTAACTTCAATTAATCAATATCATTTAATAAACTGAATTTATAAAATATTTCAATGTTTCTATCTTTATCAATAACTATTTTATCAATAATAGATTGTAATAATTCTCTATTCGGATTATCTAGATTTATTAATTCTTTAATTTTATCTTCATAGTTTTTCATTTCTTTTGATGACTCTTTTTTCTTTTTATCCAATGTTTGTAGTTCTTCTATTCTAAATTTAGATTGATTTAGTAATATTTCTGTTTCTCTTGATAATCTTTTATAAGTATCCTCTGAAATATTACCTTTAAATTTATCATCATATAGCATATCAATTTTAGCATTGTATTCTTTAATTTTTTTATTCAAAAAATTAATTTCTTCTGTTGTGCTTTCTTTAGAAGTATTTTTATCATTTATAAGTCGTGCTAATGATTTAACGTCAATCTCATCTAAATATTTCTTACAAGTACTTTTAATAGTACTTAGTAATGCTTCTTCTAATTTATCATAAGGCATAAAATGTGGATAACATAAATGTCTTCTTGGATCCCTAGAATATCTATTACAATTAACAGTCCAATAATCATGATTTTTTCGGTAAGTAACCGTTAAAGTATTGCCACATTCCTGACAATAAATAAGATTTTCAAATAATCTTTTTTCTCTATCAGTTTGCGTTTTTTGTTTTCTTTTAACATTACTTTGAACTTTATTAAAAACTTCTTTACTAACTAGTGGTTCATGAGTATTCTCTACAATTATCCATGCTTCTTTATTAAGAGCAACTTTTTTTTGAGATTTATATGATAATTTAGTTTGTACATTTTGCACCATATCACCTGTGTACATTTGATTTTTTAATATTTTCTTTACTGATGAAACAGTCCATATAGGATTGAATTTTTGTTTTGAACCTTCTTTCTTTTTGTATAAACTTGGTGTTGGATATTTACAACCATTGAGATAACTTGCAATATCACTTACACTTACACCATTATTTGCCATTTCAAATATCTTTTTAACAATAAAGGCAGTATCAGGATTAGGTAATAAATGTCCTTTATCTTCTGGGTCTCTCATATACCCAAAGCTAGTCTCACTTCCAATAAATTTTCCATCTTCTTTTTTATTTCTTAAAATAGAACGTATCTTTTTAGAATTATCTCTACTTGTCATATCATTAAATACTGATTTAAAAGGTATCATTTCATTTCCAACATTATTTAAAAAAGTATCTACTTGATCAAGTACAGCAATATATCTAACTTTTTTTAAAAGAAAATACTCATCTACATAATAACCACAAGTAACATAATTTCTACCAAGTCTAGATAAATCTTTTGTTATAACACAGTTTATTCTACCATTTTCTATATCTTCAAGTAATCTTTTAAAGCCTGGTCTATCAAAATTAGTACCAGTAAATCCA
Organism: uncultured Erysipelotrichaceae bacterium; assembly: GCA_902793375.1. Taxonomy (GTDB): domain Bacteria; phylum Bacillota_I; class Bacilli_A; order RF39; family UBA660; genus RUG13868. The sequence goes on from CADBDE010000002.1 coordinate 83,294, forward strand.
TCATCAATATATTCATCGACAAAGGTAAATTCATTTTGTTTTACAAAACTCATTAATAAATTTCTTTGATTAATAATACTTTCACTTTCTGATTCATAACTTTTATCAGAATCTGCTTCAGATAATCTTATATATAATCCTACTCTATAGTAACTAGGGTGTTGTAATATAGTGTTATACACGGCTTCTACTCCTTTCTTTTGTATAACATTTAAAGCCTAGATTCAGTCTACCATTAAAATAGACATATAACAAATCTAAGATTTTATTAAAACACATTTTATATATCCAATTATCAAATCATTAATAGTAGAATTATCATCTTTTTTAAAGGATTCCTTAATATTAAACATATTTCACCTCTTAAAAAATTCTATGATAATTTTTCCCATAATATTTTTATTCCTCCTCTTTTTTAAATTCTTCTAATAATTTATTCAGTTCTTCAAGTTCTTCTTCAGTTGGTGATTCACTTTTAATTAGTTGTCCATTCCAATATTCATTACCCAACTCATCCTTGTAATATATTTTATTTATATTACTTTTATTATATTGTTTAAAGTTTGATTGAATACTAGAATTAAAGTTTTCTTTAATACCCTGTATCTTATTCTTTAATACATGGTCAAGTGTAATTGTACGTTTAGAATTATTAGTACTATCTTTTCATATTTCAAATTAATATAATTTAAAGAGGCGAGATGATTAATACTTTTAGATATTGTTTGCTTACTATATCCATGAATATTCATAAAATAACTATTAGTAGCCCAACAATATTTTTTATTCTTACACAAAGAAATTATGTGTAGCAATAATAACTTTTCTAAAGATGATATTCTACTATCACTTAATACCGATATTGGTAAAATTGGATTTATAAATTCTTCCATAGTATCCATTCTATAGAATCATACATAAAATATATCTTTATAAAAGTGCACTTTTACATACTACTTCTCCTAGGTGTTTTCATCTTACATCAAATAAAAATTAAAAGATATTGTACAAAAAAGAAAAAAGGAATACAAACTATACTCCCATATGAATATTACTTTTTATAATTTATCAACTTATCTTTATTTTTATTTATAAATTCCATTAATGTACCATTTTTATATGCATCAAATATTTTTCTTTCACATTTTATTTGTTCAACTCTTTGAACTTTTACGTGAAAAGCATAATTCTTTTTATTCTTATCTATTACTTCCTTTATATGTTTCCTATTCTTTTTTGTTGATGATGGTTCTACATATTCTATTGTATTAAACATCCCATTCAAAGAAATAAAACATTTCCACTTTTTAATGTATTCAAATTCATTTTTAGGTTCGCCCATTGAAATAAACTTATTAAACAGTTTATTCATTTTTGAATGCATCTTTTTTGAAGCTCTTACGCAATATCTTTTAACTGTTAATCCTGTAATTAACGGTAATATTAATTGCTCATTTGGCCCTAATTCTTTTTCAATGTCAATTATCTTAATTTTTTTCTCGCTAATTGAATGATTATAATCTTTTAAGATACTACTAACTTCAGCAACTAAATCATTAGGATCAAAAGTACTATCCTTATAAGAAAATGATAAATCATCAACATATGTACTAAATCTACAATTATATTTTATAGCCACATTATTTATTTTATCAAACATTTCCTTATAAGATAGAAAGCTGACTATAGGACTAGTTGGATATCCCTGTGGAATAATCCTCGCTCCAGTAGATGGAGAATCAATAGGCACAGTAACAATTTTTGCCATCCTATCTGCAACATCACTTTCATAAACAATTATATTGCCATCTTTATCTTTTTTCTCTTTTACCATATGTAATCCAGACTCTTTAGCAAAAAAATTCTTAATTTGTTTAAATTTACAATTTGGAAAAAAGCTATTTATATCTAATAAAATAAATTTTGTGTTACCTATATGGTATAAAGCATTTCTTTTATAATCACTTTCTTTTTTCGAAAATAAATATTCTGGCATTTTTATTTGTGATAAATAAAAACATATTTGCCTTAATACTTTTTTATGCTTATCACAACTATCACTAAATTCTCTATACTTGCTTGGTGAATAATCAGTTGGTTTTTTATCAAATATCTCTTTAGTTACCTTAGATTGATAGAATGTTCTTTTTTTATTTAGAAAATGATAATCAGGATTTCTTATCTCTTTTGTATGTACTTTTAAATCTTTATTTGATAATAATTTAGCTAATTTTCTTTTACTATAACATGCATATAAACTATTTTTATAAACTGTATTTGTTATCATATTGTCACCTCTAAAAAAGGAAAAAGCGCTAAATGCGCTTCAACGGTTAATTAAAAGACAATACTTCGCTCGTTATGAGAATGCCACCTTATTATTAAAATTTGATTTATTTGAACGAATCTTATAAACAATATACATAATAATTGCTAGACTTTGAAATACTCCAAAATCATAATAACCCATAATAAGTATAAATACTATTATAGAATCAAATGGCTTTATCATTTTTGATTTATTTCGTAAAGAGATAATAATCTCATTTACTTTTTTGCTCATATTTTTTCTCACTTTTTTCACCTCCTATTTAATTTTTAAAAATAAATAAAAGGTGACACGACCGATGTTTTAATTAACCTCTTCGCATTTAGCTTTCCAGTGGTATGATGGAATAATGTTTGTAGGTGATGAGACAGCTTGACTGGCTCAGCACCACAAACATCCAGCATAGCATTTATTTGCTTGCAAATCTCCCAACGTCCCATAAATTTGAGCACACAGTATTATTTCAACTGCCATTATTATTTGTAATTATCCAGTTATTGCCTGCTTTCAAATTACAACAGATATTATATCATATTTTTTATTTATATTTTCATCTTTCTGCAATTAATTGTGAAATTTTTAATAAATTATCATGTTTTTCATCCATTATTTCATTTATAGTTAATTTTTCTAAAATTTTCATATATTTTTCTATAAATTCATAATTAATTTTGTTATTAACAAATGGTAATACTATTTCCACATTTTTTATTACATCTTCATTAAATGATGTTTGTCCCCACGAAAAATTTTGAAATGCCTTTCTCATTGCAGTTATAAAATATAACCCTAATCGTCTATTTAATTTACCATTTTTAAATTTCATTACTTTTATCTTATCACCAGTAAAATAATGTTCCTCTTGATAAAAAATTGTAGCAGTATCTTGACCAAATGAAATAGTTTCCTTTGAATTCAAATACATTTCATCTTCAGTTATATATCCCTTAATACCATTATTAATGTTACTTCTAACTACATATGGATATTTACCATCAAATTTAACTGTATTAGCATTAAATTTCTTTCTTGAAGATACTACATCAAATAATTCCCCAATTCTAACATTTTTATATTCTATTTTATTATTATTTATCATATCTAATAGATTCTTGTCGTCAATTGTAATGTCTAAATTATTTAAATTCATCTGATTTTTATATTTGTTTTTAAGTTCATCATGCTCTTTTTTTATAGAGATCAGTAGTTCTTTTTGCATATCGTTTATGTATTGTTCCATATAGTTAAAGTCTAACTCTCCTAAATCATTTATAGGTAATAAAACAACCATGTCAGCAACGATTTTACGATTAAATTTTGTTGCGTAATCAAATCTACCTTTAGCTAATTTTTTAAAAAGTGTTAGAAAATATAATAAAGGTTTTTCAGTCCATTTATCTTTATTGCTTTTTGGATATAATCCTTGAATATGTGAATATCCAATATAGTCATTAGGTTGATAAAATATTGCATCACCAGTAGTTGTATCACTAAACGTAATCATATTTCCCTTTTCTGTAGCTGCTAATGACGTATAACCACCAATTCCATTATTTATACTTGTATTTGTTATAACTGGTATTTTCCCACTTGTTTTAAATAGATTATTATTTGTCAAATCATATCTTTTAGTTGGATGAATATCAAAAAGTTCTCCAATTTTATAATTTTTATATTCCAATTGAAACACCTCCAACTAATAATAAAATTTAACTTTCCAATCAAGATACTCTTTAATGGTATTTTTAAAGTCTTCTTCGGTTGGTACCGTATTAATTTTTTTATGCTGAGAAAAAGTCCAGTCATCGCCATTTAAGCTTATTGAATCTTCTATATATTCTTCTTCTGAGAAATAATTTAAGTAACTTTTACCATATAAAACCAAATTAACTATTTCATCATATCTTTCATATGCATTATTAGTATTTTTCAAATTAACATCTTGTCCAGATTTTTTTCTATTTTGTCTAGTATATCCATCATTTGTGAAATCAATAAATTTGACAATTTGTTTTTCATTATGTGGAATACCAATATTAAATATATAAATTGCTGTTTGTACACCTGCTTTTCCTTTAAATATGTCAGGCATATGAATACTTGCTAGTAACGAATTATTTTGCAAAAGTCTTTTAGTATATGGTATACCAATACCACTACCTGCATTTTCTTGAATTAATATTGCAGCTCTACCATTTTTCATTTTGCTCAATGCTTTTTCAACGAAAATGAAGCCTTTTCCTGGAGCAGAATATGGTGGATTCAATAAAAATACATTAGCGGGAAAATCTTCACCATTTAATTCCCCTTGCTCGTACTTACCGTCAAATTCAGTCAAACTATCTTTATGAATAATATTTGAAGATCCATCACCCATTAAAATCATATTTAAAACTGCTAATAAATAAATATCAGATCTTTTTTCAATACCAAGTAATTGTTGATATTTAATTTTAGATATTTTTTCTTTTAATTCTTTTGGACTTTTTATTCTTTCTTCAGCATCTCTTATCATCAATTTCATTGATGAAATTAGGAAACCTGCAGAACCTACTGCATAATCCCAAACATAGCTGTCTTTATTAACTTGAGCCAATTTTGCCATCAATTCAGTTACATATCTAGGTGTCAATACTACATCATTTTTATCACTATCAGGTATATCAACCCAAGCATTAAGTACATTAAATAATTTACCAGTAAAATCCAAATGTCTTGCAGATGTGAATATAGGCATTATTTCATTCTTTACAATTGTATAAACTTTTTTTAATTTACTTTCTCCATTTATCGGCTTCCATAAATCTGAATATATAAATACTCTTGATAAATCATTAATAATCATATGTTTTTTTTCTTGAGGCAAATTTCTTTCTTCTAAAAAAGAATCAATTTTATTTATAATCACTGTACCATCATTTACTTTACTTCCAATTTCTCCTTTTAAATCATTTATTTCAAGTGGGGATACTTTGTTATCCACCCCTAGACCTGCCATAATTAATCCTGTCACCAATTCAACCCTTGATCCAACTGATATTTTTAAGTCATCCTGCATAACCTGATTTAAATTTTTCAATTTGATTTCAATATCATTTTCAACTTCTTTAGACTTTTTTTCTATTTCTTCTGGAGTCAAATTTAATTTATTAATTCTATCTATTAATTCATCAATATTGTTTGGAAGTAAAAATGTTAAATCATCATAATCATCAATCTTTTTAGGAATAAAATAATTTTCAGCAGATACATAATATACCCCAAGTTCAAGTTTAATCTTATCTAATTGATAATATCCATTAAGTCCTATTGCAATTACCTCTTTATAACTTTCAGTATGTTCTATTATTGCATCAGCGTAATGAATGGCACCATTAACAGCATATTTATTAATATTACTAAAATGTGGACTCCCATCTTTAGTCTTATTTTCAATTTCACCAGATGAATTTAGTTTTATAAAATCTCCTTTTTTACCTTTTACTTCTATCATTACAGGTATATGTCGTAAATCTTTTGTTTCTATAAATAATTTAATATCTGGAAAATTCTTGCCAGAGCCTCCACTTTTTGATGGGGCAATTTTTAATGCTTTTTCTATTTCTGAGTTAATAACTTCAGTTTTTGTATAATATTTTATCTCTGCTAATTGTTTTTTTGCAATATCTTCTACTTGTTCCTCTATGCTACTTTTACTCATACTACTTACTCTCCTTATTCATTTTTTCATTAATGGCTTCCACAACAAATTTATTTATGCTATATCCTCTGTTATTATTTTTTTGAGAGTGAACAAAATCACTAACTTTTTTATATAGCTCCGGAGTCATTCTTAATGGTATCGAAATTTTTTCTTCTTTCTTTTTATCCATATTATCCCTCTTTATTTTGATATCATTATATCATAATATGATGATATCATTTTTCAAAAAATTAATCAAGGGGTTTGGGAGTAATCCCACAAAAGAATTTCATACGGGAGTACAAATTCAGTGCTGGCTAGACAATGCAATGACTCCTAAACAGCATTTTGACACTATTAGAAGTTAGTGATATAATCCATTTAAGTACAAGGATATTTGTACAAATATTAAATGAAAGGAGGACAATATGGTATATCAAATAATGAATTATTGGGATATGATTGATAGATGCAAATTATATAACAACATGATTCTAATATCTCAAAGAAGAGTAAACCCTAATCAAGTATTGTATGACACTATTCGTAATGAACTAGCTAAAAAATACGTAAAACAAGTATTTAATATTAGATAGGAAGGTAAATATGTTTGTAAAAACATAAAAACACTATTTAACAAATGAATGTTAGATAGTGTTTTATTTTTAATAAAATTTCTTTAATATCAATGGATTATCTTTTACTATTTTTAAATTATATTTTATTCTTAATATCTTATTTATAGATGGTATTAATTTATCTATGTCACATCTTACATTAAATATATCTATTGCTGAATTAATATGATTATAAAGTGGTGCTTTAGAAAGTACTCTCTTATAAAAATTATCTGCTATATAAAAGGCTACTACATTGGGTATTACAAATTCTTTCAGATAGTTATCATAATTAATACATACAGGTAAGTATATTCTTTCAAATTCTTCATCAGTAATATCACACATAGATATACTCCTTTAAAATTATTTCTTCTACTGCGTTTTTTATATTATTCATTTTACTTACCCAAAGCATTTGATTATCTTGTTTTAATTTTTCATTAATATTTTCTTTTTCAGCAAGTTCTTTAATTAAATTTTGCACCTTCTCCATAACAGTAATGTCTATATCATGTAGATATTCATTTAAATTGTCATTCATTAGTAAATCAAAGTATAATCCAAGTTTATATTTTTTAATATATTCTAGCCTTAATAATCCATATTTTTCTATATTAAATTGAACTTTTTCTTTTAATATTAAATTTGGTAATAAATAGTCACCTTTTTTAGTGTAACTAATATTCATAACATTTCTCCATTTCTTATTATTTTTAGGCTTTAATTGTTATACTTAATATTTGTTACACTTTGACCTTCGGCACCCCCTGCATTTATGTGATTGGAAAGTATTATTACGTCTTCATCATTACCAAATGAATTTAACATTCTTCTTAATCTTTCAGTTCTTCCAATATCTTCATCATCTGTTCTTGTAATTGCTACAGGAACTCCTAGTTCTTGTAATCTATTATAAATATAGTTTGCTGCTTGCAAGTTAAAATCTTTTTCTTTAATATTTCCGTTAATTGCACCAGGATCACTTCCACCATGTCCTGCATCAACAACTACTCTTTTAGTAGTATTTCCATTCATTATAATCACCTATAGTAGTGTATGTATATTTGCTATTTATGTTAATAAAAAATGTGCATATTTGCACATTTCTAATCTATTACTTACACATAGAATTATTATCAAATGCCATATCATAATCGCTGATGATATTATAACATGAAAAAAGTAGTCTTAACTACTTATAAATGGTACAAAAATTAAAATAAATAGATTTTAAAATAGAAAATCATCATAATTAAAGCAAATGATAAAAACATAACAATTATTACACCATTATAGTTGTATTTACTATCTTTTATAACAAGTTCCTTTATTTCTTCAAACGATTTACCTGGATTATTTTTAATTATTTTATTTATTCTATATTTTCTATTATCTAGTAGTATTCTCTCAAAACTAAATATATAAAATATATAAACTGCTATACAGGCAATTAAGATAAAGAAATATAGATAAAAGTAAAATCCATAATTTGCTAATGCATATGCTTCAAAATTAGGCATTAATTTCAAAAAAATTAACAAGGAAATTATACTATAAAAAGCACATTTATACATCTTACAATATATTGCATAAAAATAGTTGAATATCATATATAGCAAAGATATACCATTAACTTTTATTCTTTCCCCTTTATTTGGATAATACACTTTTAATAATTCCAAATTATATATTTCAGAAAACTTTTCAATGTCATTTGATTCAAATAATTCACCACATCTAGGGCAAAATTTTGAATCATTTTTTATTTTATTATTACATTTTGGACAAATCATTCTATCACCTACTCAACCACAACAAAAAATTCTATAATAGTTTTTATTTTTCCATGATGTAATTTTACAACAAAAGAATAATTACCTTTCTCGTTTATTACTTTACTTAAATCTGTAATATATTCTCCGTCATAAATAATATATTTTTTATCATAACCTTTTAACATCTTATTATATATAGTCAGATTATCAAAAACTATATTATCTATTTCTTCAATATTATTATTGTTTTCATCATACCCAAGACATTTAGTTTTAGCATTACTTAATGATGTTTCAGTATAACAATTATACCCAGTTATATTAATTACATTATTATCTTCTAAATTTATGTGTGATACCATATCACCTTCAACTAATACTTCAGTTTTTGTTCTATATAGTGTAAATGGTAATATTGTCGTATATTCTTTAACTGTCATTGTTAATCCTTTTAATGAATTATTAATATGTAATTTATACATTGGATTATTAAATGTATGAGTCGTTTCAATTTCTATTTGACCTATAGTTAACTTAAAAATAGTATAAAAAATTATAATTAATAATACTACTATTGGTTTAAAATATTTTTCAATATATTTTGACATATTACCTCCTATTTAATTTAAAATAATATTAGTTTATTATTTTTAATTCAATTAATAAGTCTATCACTGCTCCAACGAACAAAAAAGTTCTAACAATTACATAAAATAGTATTTTCTCAAATAAAGATTCTGAAAGTGGCTTATTTTTTTTAACAAACTATGATTATAAGAAAATTCCATAGATTGTTTATAAAAAATACAAATAATTATCAAAATTATATCTAAAATATTCTTTATCATAAAATTTTCTCCTAATTATTGATTTTTTTATAGTATTTTACTAAATATTTTTTTATTTTTTTATATAAACCTTTAATAAATGGTTCATAATTTTTTGACAAATATATTCCTCCATCTTTGATACTTGTACACACTATAGCTTTATGTGTATATGCTCTATCAAAAATAATTTTTTCTTTACTTAATAATTCTTTTAAACAGTTACCATTTTGATTTGTTACTATAACATATATTAATTGTAATCCGCCAATTTTCATACCTACAATGCTTTCTGAAAAATAATTATTCATTTTGTTTATTATTGTTTCTTTGTTTGATGAGTCTATAAAATCTAAATGATAGATAACAACTATACTATAGCAACTATTGTGATAAGACTTAATATACATTTTTAATTCATTTTTAGAATTAATTAATTCATATTCATTCTCAGCCATAATTCTTTTTATATCATTACTGAACTGTTTATATGTTTTATATGGACTTTGAAATATATCAGGTTCAATTTTCACATTTGCTTTTGTTAGTTTTTTTTCTAATTTTGTTTTTTTAACGGCAATTTTTCTCTCCTCAATAATTGCAGAACTAATTAAATATAATACTCCAGAAATAAAGGCTATTATTCCTAAAATTACAGGAATTAAATTAGAAATATGAAATACTAGACAGATAATATAAACTAATATAAAAGAACTCCATCCTATAATAGTTAAGTAAAAAAATAAATAATGCAAAAATCTAATTAATTTTTTCATTCTATTACTCCTTTATTATTCCTTTTCTTTTATAGCAATTACATCTTCTGACTCAAAAGTATAAATATAAGATAGTCTATTGTTTTTAAACTTATATAATTCATACGGACTATGCCAATTAACATTCAATGCTACTACAACATAATAATCATTTTTTAGTCTTATTATTTTTGATTTCAAAATAGTATGATCAACATCTGTTATTAAATCTATTATTCTATTTAATGTTTCATCAATATTAATTTCATTATCATTTTTATCAACAATGGTACATGCATCTAGACGATAATTTACTATTTTGTTTGATGGTCTATCAATATATGAATCAAAACAACCATTAAGATAGTAAATATCATTTTCATCATAATCAAAATTCTTTGTTTTTCTTTTGTACTCCCTATCGTTTACTTCATAATAATATATTTCTTCATTTGTTACATCTTTTGTAACTACATAAATAGAATTTACAAATACACTTTTATATAGAAAAAAGTATAATATTAAACTTATTACTCCTAAAACAGAAATAATAATTAATGACTTAAAAATTGTTTCTTTTTGCTTTATATTAAGATGTTTTCTTATCAAAATATAAATTGATAACAATAATAAAAAAATTATAAAAATTACAAAAAAATCTATAACCATAAAATTAACTCCTTTTATTAAAATCTACTCTAACAAGATTTATTTAATGAGCCAAAATACCATTTTCCTATTTCTCTACAAATGATAAACAATATAATTGCAATAATTATACATAAAATTGCCTTTATTAATTTATTAAATAATTCTTTTTTTATTTTGCCAGTTAGAATATCAGTTATTATATCTATCATTATTAAAATACTCAAAACAATTAAAGTAAAAGGAACAATGAACGTAAATATAAAAAATAAACTACTTGGAATATAAGTTTGAAATAGTTTTTCAATAAATGATCGATTATCAATACACATTATTAAATTATTCATTTATATCATCCTTTACTTTTTTATTATACATAGAATTTAATAACAATTGATAAGTATTCTCATCCATCTTATATGGCAGTTCTTTATTATCATGTTTATCATATGATCTTTGATAAATAATAGAATAATCAGACTTATCAAATATCACTAATTTTAAATCTCTTTCATAATTAAAAGCACCATTTTCTTCTCCTACTAAAAAGTACTCTTTATCAGTATTCATTACAGCTCGTCCATTATTTGAAATATCATTATAGATTTGTTGATATTCATCTTCGTTTGCTTTTACTTCTAAATAAACATCATATCTAATATCTGAAACACTATGTCTATATCTATAATTGTATTCTTTAACTTCATAAGAGGATAAATCTTTAGGCATAAATGAAGTATTGTACAAGTTAGAATCAAATTTTAAATAGTCATCAATATTAGTTGTTCTTGATTCAAATAGTGGATAAATTGAAATACAGATAAAGAATTGTACAACTACTATTAAACTAAAAATAGACATCAACACGATAAATAATCCTCTTATGTATTTATTATCTTTTTTTATTAAATAATAGATTATACAAATAATAATTGGAATTAAGTATGTTATTAAGTATTTAAAAATAGAAAATATATTTTCATTTATATATGGATACTTAACTCTTCTATAATTAATAATAATAGATAGAAGCATTAACGAAATACAAATAGCTATAGTAATAATAATTCCTTTTTTTGATTCTTTTAATAGTAATTTTCTACATACGCCAAAAGAGCAAAGGAATGCTACTAATACAATAGCAATAAATTCACTATTCATGTTATCACCTCTATTATTAATTATAATTTAATCTTACACATGATTTTAAATCTATATCAATTATTAATTAGTTTTTTTATCATCAGGGCAAATAAAACTCTCAAAATCATTTTCATAATATTTTGGGGATACTACTCTATTACACATCAACCATTCTAGTTGATCATCATATTCAGAATCCTTATAATCTTTACAATGAAGATAAACATCTACTTTCCATTCATTATCTATTACTTTTCCATGTACAACGGTATCACAATAACTTTCTTCATCTACATCTAAAAAAATACTTTTATCTGCTCCTCTTCTTTTTTTATCAATTAAATCATCCTCATAAAGCCATTGTTCTCCATTATCATTGTATTTTATTGGATATCTTAGATTTAGATATGCTAACGATTCTTTTTCTACTTCTTTCTTTATCTCATCATATCTTTCACTGTTTTCTTTTTTATTACATCCAACAATTAATAATAAAACAACCAGAATTATTAAACTTTTATTTATCTTTTTCATATTACTCCCCACTATAATATTTATTGTGAACAATTACATTTTCTTTTTGTAAATCTACTAATCCTTTTAAAACTTTATCTTTATGTCTTATATCTAAAGATAATAAAGGAACCATTTTATCATCATTGATAAATGTAATAGAATACTTACTTATAAGAATATGTTTAACACTATCCCATTTAACTTCATGTTTTGATTCTGAATCATTAATTATTCTAGTATTTTTAATTCCTTTTTTATCCATTTCAAATACTGAAGTCCCACCTGAATTAATATAATCATTTATTAATTTCTTATGGTTTGAATAAGATGCACTAGCAATAAATATATATGCTAAAGCTATAACAACTATAAACATATTAATAAATGTTTGATCTAATATGAATGAAATTATACCCACTATTAATAAACACAATGATACGATACTAACAAAAAGAATAAATTTTGTCATACGATATATTTTTATATTTGGATTACTAAGTAATTTATTGTGTTTTTTAGCTATATATAACAATTCATCATAATAATCTTTAGACCCTCTTTCAGTTGATTTTATTTCTGTTTTCATAATTATCCTCCACAACTCTTCTATATTATATTTTTTTAATTATTAAAGTATTTTAAATTATTTAAACACATTGTTATTTATTTTTTTGAAATTTTCATATTTTAAAAAATATAATTCATTATCTAATACATACATATGTCCTGATTCAACAAATTCAGAGATTGATAAATCATTCACATCAACTACCTTATTTGTACTACCTTGACCATTAGCGTAAATAATTTTATTATTAAAGAATATCATTTCGTTAAGATTATTATCATTTACAACTGCAACTTCACTTATTTGTTTTGTATTTAAATCGTATTTATAAAAATGCTTTTTTCCTTTTTCATATATTGTTTTTTCATCTAAAAAGTATAATGTATTATTACTCAAATACATATGTCTTGGAAAATCAGTAATACAATTTGTAGTTTTGTCTAGCAAATTATAATTATATAATTTTTTATCATTTGAATAAAATAAATCATTATCTTTTATAAGGAATAATCCAGAATTATTTCTTTCTACTATTTTTTCACAATTTTTTCCTTCTAAATCACACTGATAAATAATTCCGATATCTTCTATTGGAAACTTAACTTTTCGATCTTCAAGTTCACCTAACCAACCAGCATTAACAGTACAATATAATTTATCATTAATAATATTTAAGTTTACACAATTTTCTTTAATTCTTTCTTTTTTTGTTCCATCTAATTTTATTTTATATACATCATCATAATAAATGCCTTTTGATTCATATACTTTTACATAGTAAATCCATTCTCCAATTACATTTATATCAATAATATCTCCAGAAACAATTTTTGTTTTATTACTACCATCTTCTTTACTTATATATAAACCATCATCATTTAATGAATAATAAATCCATCCGTCTTGTTTGGCCATTCTCCCGTGATTAAAAATGTTATTTGTATCATTTCCAATTATATTCTTTTTATAGTCTTCATCTAATTGAGACACTATTTTATGTGGAAAAAAATAATATAAACATAATCCAAAGATAAAAATGCATACCAAAAAAACAATCACTCCTCTTTCTTTTTTATGATTACTACAAGAAAGATCCAATTTTTCATGGTTTATTTCATTCTTCATATTAATTCTCCTGTATTTTTTTACCTATTTCTTTTGTTTTTAAATTGAAATAATTCCCATTTTTTAATAAATATTTATTATTTTTGATACTATCTATTTCTGAAATATCTATTGAGAATATTTCTTCTTTATTTCTAAAATAATTAACTCCTTTAGATATTCTTAAAGTTTCTTGATAATCTGTACCATCTGGGTAATCCAAAAGAATAAGTCTCATATTCGTTAATATAACACTTACATCTCTTTCCTTACCTTCATATAGCAGTATACAATTATCTTCAATCAGTTCAATTTTTTCATTTTTTAATTTCTTAAAATTATACATATAATAACTCCTCCTATTTATAACTCAAGTGAATTATATTGTTCATGAGTACACGAGTAAAATAATAATTTATTATTTTTGAACATAGATAAATCTTCAAGATCATCTAAATCAAAATCGCTCTTATATCTTAACAAATACTTTTTTGATTCATTATTTAATTTAAAATAATAATTAATCATTAATCTATTACAAACTGTTACAGAATTAAAAAACTGGATTTCATGCTTAATCAAATTATCTTTTAATTCTTTTGGCAATCTATATATAGGATTTTTACCATCATTACAAATTGACTTATTAAACTCTCTTTTTCTATCAATTATAAATCCAACATCACTATAAAAATTCCAAAAGAAAGTAGTATCTTCCTTACCATATTTAGTTTTTTTTTCCAACATCATCTGCTATAAATGAGCATTTAAAAAAATCATCCTTAATTTTTTTAATTTCAGAATCACTATATCCCTCTCTTTTAAAACTATTGATTGCCTCCTTATGAAAAAACATATCAGTTATTTTCTTCTTGTTTTTCTTATTGCAATAATCATAACATTCTTTTTCTATTTCATTATATAATTCTTCAAAATTTGGATATTTTTTCAACTTCTTAATATTTTTATCATAATAATTTTCTAATTTATTTTTTTGTTTTTTTTCAAGTTGATTTAAAGCATTCAAATAATCATCCTCTGTTACTTTAAATCTTATATAATGTTTCTCTAGTATTTTTTCTCTTTCTTCTCCTTTTGTACTATTCATAATCATATCTAATTCTTCGTCACTGCAATCATAATCACAAATTTGCCCTGTTAATGAAAATGTATCATAATCTGAATACTTATCTAATATTTTCTTTATTTCCATCCTAGCAATCACCTCACTTATTTATATAATTATATACACTTATTCATATCATTACGAGCTTGTCCCCAAAGCCAGCCAACAAACATAACTATAACAAATAGTATTATTGCCATAATTATAAAACCAATTGCCTTTTTAATTAATTTCTTTCTACTATTTTTATTATTTGTAGTAAAAAAATTAATTATATATATAAATGATAGAACTAATAAAACAAATGGAATGCATAATCCACAAATAACGAATAAACTATTTGGAATATAATCTTGGAATAGTTTTTCAATAAATGAACGATTATCAATACACATTAATAAATTAATCATGATATCACCTCTATAAAGCAAATTACTTTTTAATAATTTGTTGTTACAAAATACCAATTATTTTGTATTTTTTCATACATATTCCTCAAATTTTATTATTACTAAAATATTATTTTTAAAATTATAACTCATTGAATAAATAATATGATTTCCATTTTCTCTTATAGGAGTATCATAACTATTTGTAGTTTCATCATAGATAGAATAATAGCAATCATCAATTTTTCCGTTACTATTAATCAAATAATCATGTAGTTCTATATCTAAATCATATATTTTGCCCCAATTATTATTATTTTTAATTTCTTCTAAAATAATATCTGCATCTTTTCCATTTTTGAAGTAAGCAGCTGAAAGCATTTCTTTGTCTTCTACAACTTTAAAATACATTCCATTTTTAGGTATTTCAAAGTTTAATATTTCCTTTTTTTCGAAAAATGTTTTGTAATCACTTCTTGCTTTATAATTATCATAACCTAAAGAAATAAATACTATTAAAACACTTGTTATAAATGCACAAGCAATACTCCAATTACACTTAATTCCTATTCTTTTAAGCCTTAGTGCTAATATATATAACGCAGTTGGAAATATAATTAATAACAAAGAGTATTCATAATAATCAATAATTAAATAACTATCAATATTTTCTTTGAATATTTTTAATATTTCAAGCTTAGTTTCAGGAAATACTTTTAAAAGAGCTTCTGGTAATTGACTTTTTGCAACTACTGATGGAATAACATTAACAAAAAATAATGATAAAATTGATAAAACAAATAGAATATTAAGTATTACAAGATGTTTTTTATACTTTGTTTTGCTCTCTACGTATTCCTTTTCTTTTATAATTTTTAATCTTATAAAATTTATTAATTTTTCATCTTCTTTTTTCTTATCAAAATATACTAAGGTTCTTTTATCAACAGAGAAATATAAAATATAATCATTTTCAAAATAGTTAGAAACATTCTTATACCCATATATATCTTTATCAATCATTAAGTATTTGTCATTTAAAGAAATATTGAATAAGTTTTTTAATTTTTTATACTTTGATTTTAATAATAATTTATTAATTATTAATGTAATAATATATGTGAGATAAGATAAAACTAATCCTCCTGCAAGTATAGTTATTATTGCAGAGTGTTCACTTGGTTTTTCATCGAAAATGTAATCGAGTAAAGCTAATACCAAAAATATTCCTAATACTATTAATGCTTTCTTTAAATACAATGGAAAAGTAGTTTTTCGTACCCTTTTGTAATCACTATATGATAGTTCTATTATTTTTTTATATTCTTTTTCATTTTTCATATCAATGCTCCTCTTGGATAAATCCTGCTGGTTTAAAACTATACATGTAATTATTTCCATCTTTTTCAACTATAATTCTTAATTCAATTTTGTCATATTCTTTTTCTTCAATTTTTTTAATCTCAAAATTTCTAGTATAATATTCAAAAACTTTATATATAGATCTTGGATGATCTTCAATTCCTACTTCCTCAGTTAAAAGTTTATCATTATATAATAATTGAAGTCTATAATTGTCAATTATTTTATCTTGATCTGTTCCATAGTACATTTCATCAACTGATAAAAATTGAATATATATTATTGTTCTCTCCATATTTGTAGCAATTTGACCACGTACTTTAACACTTCCAACTATTTTTGTGTTATCAAATGTTTTTATTGTCCATTTATAGTGATTTTTTATTATTTTAATTGCAACTAAACAAAAAATTATTAATGAAATAATTATTAAGAAAATTGATATAAATTTTATTTTTTTTGATTTTCTAATATTTTTATCTTCTCCATAAATAATACTTTCAACATTTGTATCGAGTATATCTGCAAGTTTTTTAATATTATCTATATCTGGCAATAAACTTCCTCTTTCCCATTTAGAAATAGTATTATTGCTTACAAAAAGTTTATCTCCTAATTCTTTTTGAGAATATCCTTTTTTCTTTCTTAAATAAGTTATGTAATTACCAATTTTTTTTGAATCATCATCCATAATAAATCCCTTTTTCTTTAAATAGATTATAACATATATTTTTTTTATATAATATCTCTTATTAGGATAATGATTATCTAATTTAGATAATTATAAAAAAAGTACTAATAATAGTACTTTATTTAATTTCAATTGTTCCAATTAAATCAATTAGGAAATCTTCATCTGCAAATCTAGAATCAGTAGTTACAAAACCATACCTTCTTCCATCTCTTAATATAGTTACTTGTGTTACAGTTATTCCATTTTTAGTTCCAAGATTTAATATATATCCCAAATAATCTCCTTTAATATAAGTAATACTATCTATTTGTGGAACAGCTATAGCAACAAAAGTATTAAATGAATAGTTTTCCATCATTTCTCTTTTACTCATAAATATATTATTTTCTTTGTAATAATTATCAGCTATATATTTATAAAAATCTACATCATTATTTATATCATTTTTTAATAAGAAATACTTTCTATCTGCAGCATTAAATTTTTTTTCAAAAGAACTATCACCATCGCCTGCATCACCAACTGCAATGTCTGAAGTATATGTATCTATTAATTGATAATTGCTATTTTCATTTTGGAAAGTGATTCCATATGATTTGTCTCCATCTTTTTTCTTGAATAAATATGGTTGTATATCAACTACTTCTCCTTCTTGCTCATATCCATCTAATACGTTTTTCATTTTAAAATTATCTAATACAAAATAATCAGATTCAGGAATAGTTCTTTTATAAATTTTTATTTCTTTATTATTTTTAAGGCCTTTTAATATCTCATCAACATTATCTGGTTTTTTATAAGTGTAATCATTCAATAAACTATACTTATATCCAAAAAATATTAATATAAATAACACTACTATTGTTAAAATTGTATATATAATATTTTTTACCCTACTTTTCTTTATTTTCTTGTTTGAATAATCCAAAGTGTTTTTTATTACTTCATCAGATTTAATTTGTATATTACTATTTTCTATTCTTTCACCATTCAACAATTCTGTAATGGATACTTCTAAGATTTCACAAAGAGGTTTAAGAAGAGACATATCCATTAATGATAAACCTCTTTCCCATTTACTTACAGCATTTTTTGTTATTCCAAGTTTATGTGCCAATTCTTCTTGAGTAAGATTTTTCCCCTTACGAAGTTCTGCAATAAACTTACCTATTTTTTCTTGATTCATTTTGATACCTCCTAGTATATAGTATCATCAATCATCAAAAAATCAAACATACCATTAGTTCACTTATAAAAAATAAGGGATTGGGAGTACCCATTATATAGAATTTGAAAATGTAATACAAATTCAGTGCTTGCTCGTGCTGAAAACAACATAAAAAAGATAAAACATATTCTTAAATATCATGATGGTCCAGTATATAAGACAATGAAGAAAGAAGATATAGATTTCTTTGATGAACAATTTAAACAAACTCTTCTTATGAATGAAATGTTCAAGAAAGAATATACCGAAAGAATAAAGCAATTTGAAAAAATGAAAAAGTAACAAAAAGAATCAGGTTAAACTGATTCTTATTATTTGTTTAAATTCATTAATTTACCACTTAACATTTTTTCAATGTAGTTATCATCACTAAAACATTTTATCTTATGTGACTTGCTTAATAATTCTCTAAGTTCAGCATCATTTGCTTTTTCAAATTTACTAATAGAATATTCTGTATAATATACATCAATATTGTCGTTTTTTAGATTAAAGTTATGATGTGTTCCTTGTCGCCAATAATTATCTCCATCTAAACGATTTATTCCTTTCTTCAATTCCCAAGCGTAGAAATCTTTGTGTTTTTTTAGTAATGTACAGTTGAAGATATAGATGTCTTTCCCATCCAGTCCTTTTATAATATAATGCTCGTTTAAAATTGACGTTCCATTTATACTAAAAGTTAATTCATTATTATATACATTACAAGTCATCATCCCAACATCAAATGAGATGGTTTCTTCGGATAGATTATAATATGCAATATATCCCCACAAGGCAAACAGAAGTACAATGGCAGTAATAATGCACAATTTGATTTTATTTTTTCTTTTCTTTTTTAAGGAATCTGCTAGTTTAACTATATTGACTTCAAGTGTGTTGATATATTTTTCATTGTCTACTTTTTCCCCACTCATTAGATCATTAATTGTAATATCAAGTACTTTACACAATTCTGGAAATAAAGATAAGTCTGGCATGCATTTCCCAGTTTCCCATTTTGATACTGATTTATCACTTACTCCAAGTTTTTCTCCAAGATCGGCTTGAGTCATTTTTTTAAATTTTCTTCTTTCACTTATAAACTTTCCTATTTTTTCTTGATTCACGAATATTCCTCCTTTCGTGAATAATATTAATTCAAAAAACTATTAAATAACACCTATTAAAAGTAGAATTATAATATTTTTAATTAATTTTTAACATCCCTTTTTATAAATACTATATTTGATATTATATAACATGTAACAAAAGTAACTAATGAAATTATAATACCATATACTTCTGACGCATATGAAACATCAACAGAACCTAAATAATCTTCAGTTACAGTGATAACACTGCTGAACATAAAATAAGGAAATGGTAAAAAAGATAATAACGATAAATGATAATTATAAATAAAATGCCACATAAAAGGTGAAATAATTGCAAAAATCATACATAATCCATTTGTAAGTCCAGAATTTAAGGTAATCGTTGAAATCATAAAAACTATTGATATAAAAGCTAATACTGGAATACTACAATAAAATATTTGTTTTATTATATAAATAATATAATTTACTTCAATAATTTTTCCGTTTTCATATAAAATCTTTGGAGTTATTAAATCATTAAAACCATATTTTAATCCTGCAAATAATAATATAAGTAGTAATGCAGTAAACCAGATAATATATGTTTCTAAAATAAGATATAAAAATTTACTAAGGAGAATCTTCCACCTTTTGTTTGAAGTTGTTAGTAATAATTTTTCAGTACCTTTATTATGTTCTTTGCTAACAATATTACCATCTAATAAAACAACTAATATCATAACTACAATTGATAAATCTAATATTCCATTGACACAAGATTTGGTGCTAATATAAATCGATTCTGCACCTACGCTAATTGCACCATATGAAATATCTTGCTTTATTACTTTATCTATTGAATATTCTAATATTTCTCTATCTTTTTTTAATATAGAATCTCTTAAATTATTTGCTCTTTTACTTTCATAAGTAAAGATTCCTAATGATCTTAGTTGATCAATATTTTTTACTAAATAACTTTCTTCCTCTACTTTGTTGTCAATAATTACTTTATAATATTTTGCTTCTAATTCAGAAATATTATATATCCCAATTGCATCGTCTATTTTATTATTTAACATGTATTCGATATATTTATAATATTTATTATCTTTAAAAAGATCTTCAAAATCAGATTTAGTCTTTAACATCATTTCTTGTTCTTGATTTAACTCTTCAATATTCATATTTGATAGCTTTTCCAAATAATTTTGATACATCAAAGTAAATTCATAGTCATCTTTTATCCAACTAATGTCTACTTTTTTATCTACTTTATATTTTTCAATCCAAAAAATTAATGTATCAATTTTAACAATTAATCTACTTAATTCATGTTGCCAGCTTTGTGTTGATAAATTATTGTATTTTTCACTTTTCAAAAGTTTATTATACATTTCATATTTTTTTTGGTTTGAGAATAAATACCATTCCTTTTTTATTTGATTTGTATCTGGATGACTTTTGTAAAAATCAATTTGATTTTTAAAATATGAAACACTTTGCTCTAAAATAACTTTATTATTATTTGTAATCTTCAACTCATCTATATAGTTTTTTCCTACTATAGAAATTAATAAGATAATCAAGATTATTATAATTTTTTTAATTTTGAAATTCTTTATGAATTCTCCTTTTATTAAATCAATTATTTTCATTATACAAATTCTCCTCTACATTTTTAGTTCTCCTTAAAAATTCATCTTCCAAACTAATATGCTTATTTTTAATTTCTTCTATCCCAAAATTGCTTAATAACTTTCCTTCTTTTATTATAATTATTCTATCGCAAATATTTTCTACTTCTGCAAGTATATGACTACTTATTAAAATACTCATGTTTTCTTTTTCACTTAAATATTTTAATATTTTTCTTAAATCTTTAATACCATATGGGTCTAATCCGTTTGTCGGCTCATCTAATATTAGTATTTTGGGTTTTCGTATTAATGCAGCAGCAAGACCTAGTCTTTGCTTCATACCAAGAGAATAACTCTTTACATTATCTTTTATTCTATCTTCTAGGCCAACAAGTTTAACTACGCTATTAATAATACTAGTATCTTTTATATGATTTGTTAAACATACAATTTGTAAATTTTTCCATCCTGAAATGTTTTGATATAAATCAGGATTTTCTACTATTGAACCAACTTTTGATAAAGCATTTTCTAATTCATTGTCTATTAAATAATTACATATTTTTATTGTTCCTGTATCTGCTTTATATAAACTTAAAATTGTTTTTATTAAAGTTGTTTTCCCAGCACCATTAGGACCAATTAACCCAACTATATCTCCTTCATATATCTTCAAATTAACATTACTTAGTATTTTTCTTTTTCCAAAAGACTTCGATAAATTATGAACATCAAGAACAATAGAGTGATGATTAGGATCTGTTTCTTTTTTCTTAAAGTCTCTCTCTCCATTTAATAATTCTTTTTCTGTCACACAAAATTCTTTTCCAAGATCTTTTAAAGTTTGTATATCTGGAATACCTCTTCCTGTTTCCCACTTTGATACTGCTTTATCGGTTACATGAAGTTTATCTGCTAATTCTTGTTGTGTCATATTCTTTTCTTTTCTAAGATTTAAAATGAAAGTACCTATTTTTTCATAGTCCATTTAAATCACCTCAAATTAATTATACAATAAGTCAATAATATTGCTTCTCTACTTTGAGTAGAGATTAGAATAAAAAAAGAAAATTAAGTAATAAACTTAATTTTTATGCAAAGGGGATTGGGGAAAAACTCCCATTAGATATTTTGGTTTGTGGCACTTGGCCATAAATTCAGTACTTGCTAGTCAACATAGAAAGTACTGAAATGAGGTTGTATGACAAATTCAGTACTTGCTAGTAACATGATATTTTATTATAAATTATTTTTATGATATAATTTTTATGAAAGGATAAGTATATATGATATGTCCGAAATGTAATTCTAAATTTAAAGGACAATTAAATTTTTGTCCTAGATGCGGTAACTTATTTAATTCTAAAATAGTAGATGAATTTTCAGAAAAATATGCATCCTATGATGTAGAACAATATATTCAATATAATTTTGAAAATAATGGAAATCCTAAAGATGAATATTTTTTATTTGGTTGGTTTTATGCAATATCTAAAAAAATGATTAGAACAACTATCTATTTATTATTATGGTTTCTTTTCATATTATACTGTATAAAAAAATGGGATGGAGTAATACTATTATTTATAAGAATGTTTCCTTTAAGCGGACCATTATTAGTATTTCTAGTAGTATTATTTGTTAAATATCATCCAGTATTATTAAGTAGCTTGCTCAACAAAGATATAATGTCTAAATATAGAAAATTATTAAGTAATTCTAAAAAATGTAGCAAAGAAGAACTTATTAAGAAAATTGTTGAACAAAATAAAATCGATTATAAATTATTATTTTTATCTATATTTGTTTCCGTAATATTAATATTATTTATATTTTTATAAAACAAAAAACTATCATCAAGATAGTTTTTTACTTATTATTTATTGCATCTATTGGTTTCATTTTAGATATTTTAAGAGTTACACTTATTACCGATAATAGTACAACTACTACAAAGAATACAAACATTATAATTAATGAATTAAATGTTATTCCAAATAAATTTACATCAAATACTTCTATTAAATTCTTGCCTAGTAATAGACTGTTTTCTCCTTTAGCATATAATATAACCAATAATATTGATATTAAATAAGAAACGAATCCTATTAATAATCCTTGTATTGAATATATTTTAGATACATCTTTTTTTGTTGTCCCAAGAGCTCTCAATATTCCAATTTCTTTTTTATTATCTGTAATAGATAATCCTATAAAGTTAAATAATACTAGGATTGCAAATAATGAGAATACAAGACCAATTATTAAAATGTATTTAGCAGCAACCTTCATAGTAAATTCATGTTGTGAAATATTACCAATGAAATCATTTGTAGCTATATATTGTGTTCCATCTATTGGATATTCCTTAAAGAAATCATTATAATCATTTATATCTTTAGTTAAAACATATAATTGAATTTTATATTTTTCATCACTATTTTTATTTAATATTTCAGGAGTTGAATAGTAAAATTCATCATCTAACACAACACCAATTATTCTAATACTCAAAAGTTCATCATTATTATTAGTATTCCCATTTTCATCTTCTTCTTCATAAAATTTTATCAAAGATAGTGTCATTAATTTATTAGTAATTTCATTTTCTTTAATATAATTAGTGACAAACTCCGTCTTATATTCTTCACTAGATTTAGTTGGATCCAAGTCTTTATTTTTTATAATGTAATCATTCATGTCTTTTGTGAATTCTCCATTAGATATTTTATCTAAATAACTAGAATTAACAATTACACCATTTGTATCAAGTTTTCCAAGTTCTTCTAGACCATTTTCAGTATAAACTTTCATTGGTTCAAATACTTTTATACTATGCATTTCTTCTTCTCTTTCAAAACGAAAATATCTGATATCATTTTGTTTTAATTCTATGTTATCTTTAAATCCTTCCAATGCATAAAAATGTACTGGGTATTGATAGATATATTTATTTATTATTTTTTTCTTTTCTATTGATAAATTATCTCTTCTTATTTCTTCACGGCTTAGACTTTTTAATTCTTCAAATTCACTTAAATCATCATCAATAATTCCTGAGATAATAACCTTACTATTTCCAAATTGTAATTCTTTTTTACTTGAAACTAATTCTTGATAATCCTTTGGTTTAAATAATTCTGTTTCTCCACTTTCACTATAAAGATTAACTCCATATTCTATTATAAAATCTGCAAGTGGTTTTATTATTACAATTTCACTATAATCTTTAGGAATACTTCCTATTAGTTTAAAATTAAATTCTTCTTTTTTTAATTCACCAAAAGCACTTCCAAATCTATAATTAGAATAGAAATATCCTAAGCTATTTATTTCTTCATCATTCATATCTCTTTTTAAATGAGAATTGTTTATTGGAAAATAAAATCTTTTCTGTAATTTAGTTTCTTTTTCATTTGATAGTTTATTATACTCTTCTTCACTTATATAATTTGAAGTGTTATAACAATTTAACCAATATCCACTTAATGGACACATTCCATATTTAGTTGTTAATTTATTTATCTCAATGAATTTCATATCAAATTCATTTGCTACTCTTTCTATCTCTTTACTACTTCTTAAATTGTTTTGCATTACTGCAAATCCAAAAAATGATAAAGCAAAAGATATTAATAATATTGAAAGTATTAATTTACCTTTTCTACCAAACATATTCTTTATTGCAAATCTAAATGCTTCACCAAATGGTAAATGATTTTTCTTTAATGTATAATTGTTTTCTTCTTGATTAATATTAGAATTAGTATCACTTATTACAACTCCATCTTGAAGGCTTATTATCCTATCTCCATAAGTATTAGCACTTTCTTCATCATGAGATACTACTATAACTAACCTTTCTTGTGATAGATTTTTAAGTATTTCAAAAATATTTTTTGAACTTTCACTATCTAAATTACCTGTAGGTTCGTCTGCAAGTATTATGCTGGGATTTTTAACTAATGCTCTTGCAATAGCAACTCTTTGCTTTTGTCCACCAGATAATTCATTTACTTTTCTTTTTGCAAGATCTTTTATTCCTACTTTATCTAAAACATCTAGTACTACATTATCATCAATTTTTTCACTTTGAAGTTTTAAAGCATATGATACATTATCAAATACATTATATTTTTCTATTAAGTTATATTCTTGAAACACAAATCCAACACTTGTATTTCTATAAGAATCATAATCCTTACTTTTAAATGAGTCAAAACTTTTTCCTTTAAATATTATTTCTCCACTTGTTGGAACATCAAGTCCACCTAAAATATTTAAAAGTGTACTCTTGCCACATCCACTTTTTCCTAGGATAAAAGTCATACCTATATTATTAAAAGATATGTTAATATTCTTTAAAGCTTCAGTATAATTAGTATTTTTAGATTTATATATTTTATTAACATTTTTTAACTCTATCATAGTAATCTCCTATTCTATTAAAATTATAACATAACATTGACTATAATATAATTATTTGTTATTATATTATAGTCAATTTTGGTCTATCATCAGTTAGGATTGTTGGATCAAACCCGTGTTAGCGCAAAGTGCTGCTAAAAAAAGCAATCAATAATTAATTGGTTGCTTTTTTTATACTATTTTATTAAAGATTATTATTATGTATCATAAAATCAACTATATTTACATTATTAATTCCATCAACATTTTTATTTATAACAAAATCCATTAAAAACATATATCTTGGATACATATCTCTAATTTCATAGAATGGTTTATATTCCCTTTCTTCCGTTTTCTCATCATCTATATTTTTTGAAACTTGTATATAATAATAATTTTCACTGTCTTTTCTAACTATAAAATCACATTCTAATTTTCCAATTTTTCCTACACTTAAACTATAATCTTTACTAATTAAATAATTATGTAAAACATTCTCAAGTATTGGTCCATAATTTATTCTATTATCAGTATTTTGTGAAAAATATATACTTGTATCAGCTAAATAATACTTTCTCTCTCCATTTAATACTTCTTTTGATTTTATATCAAAAGTATCACATCTATATAATATTTTAGCATTTACTAAAATATCAATATATCTTTCAATTGTTCTATCATCTATTGATATTTTTTTACTATTATAATATTCCTTTATGCTACTAACTGAAATCATTGATCCAAAATTATTAATTACGAATTTTTGTATTGAATCGAATAAATCTTTATTTTTTATTTTTTCATTTGGTCTAATATCTTTTTTAAAAATATCTGATATTAAATTTTGAACATATCTATGTTTATCATCTATATTATCATACTTTATTGCTCCAGGAAAACCACCATTTCTAATATAATCAATAAATTCATTATATATGTTTTCATCAACTTTTTTTTCAAAATATTTCTTCATTTCAACATATTCATAGAAATTTAATGGCAACATTTCAATTTCTATTTTGCGACCAGTAAGTTTTGTAGCAAGCTCACCAGATAATAAATACGAATTAGAACCAGTGATAAATATTGAAATGTTCCCTTCATTTCTAAAGGATTCAATTACCGATTCATAGTTTTTTACATTTTGAACTTCATCTATAAATAAGTATTTAAAATCATTATCAACTAATAAAGAAGTTATTACTTGTTCAAGTTGTTCTGGTGTTTTAATTCCTTTATATGGTCTTTTATCCAATTTTATATCTATTATATCTTTTTTATTAATTCCTCTATCTAGTAATTCTTCTTTAACCATATCCAGTAAAGATGATTTACCACATCTTCTTATACCAGTTATAACCTTAATCATTTCATAATCATCATAAAAGCCTCTTATTTGGTTTAAATAATCTTCTCTTTTATATATCTTCATATAAATCACCCAATACAAATATATCAAAAAATTCACGAAAAAGCAAGTTATCAACATATTTTTACCACATAGTATTAATTTTATGTCAATAACTCGCATTTTCGCAGCTTTCTTTTTACAATTGTTTAGTTTAAAATTTCACGATTAATTAGCCATTTATCATTTTGGGCTTTTCAGTGTCCTCCATGACCTGCATCAACAACTACTCTTTTCTGAGTATTTCCATTCATTTTAATCACCTACATTAATGTATGTAATTGATTAAAAGTTGCGAAAGTAATTAAAAGAGTCAAAACATTTTTTGACTCTTTATTACTGAAAATTGTTATTTAATCAATAAATATTTAAATTTTTTAAATTGTTTTTCGTTTGTAAGCTTTTGATTAACATATTTATTATTTTTCCAAAATGCCTTAATAACATACGGCTTTTTAACATTTTCCTTTTTATATTTACTATTTATTATTCTGTATTTGTCATCAATGATTTCTAATGCAGATCTATTTGAAAGCAATAGTCCAATCATATTATTATTTTTTAGTTGTTCTTTAGTAGATTCATATCTACCTTTTTCATTAACATGTGGTGTTACAAATAAATTATACCAGTCCAAGCATTTAACTATTTCAAATCCACTTTCATTATCAGAATTGCATGAATTAAACCAACAAACAGCACCTGCTGATATACCACAAATTACTTTTCCTTCTTGCCAAGCATTATATAGTAATTTATCAAACTTTGTTTTTTTCCATAATTTTATCATTGAGTCAGTGTCACCACCGCCCTCGTAAATAATATCTGCCCATTCTAATTTTTCTTTTACAAGATTCAAATCATTTAATTCATCACTTCTTAGATGTTTACAATTACATCCAAACATATCACCATATATTTTTTTCATTGTTTCAAAATAACTATCTTGGATTTCTAAAGAAAATGAAAATGAATGACATATAAATAAATAGTTTGGTTTTTCTTTATTTGCTAATTTTACTATTTCTTTATCTATTTCATAAGTTTCATAGTCTAACTTTTTTCCATTTTCATCAATCCTACCATTTTCTCCCCCACCAATAGCAACTATCTTTCTCATTTTTCCTCCTACATAATAAATCTCTTAACTTTTGTTCTTGGGAAAGGAATTGTATCCCTAATATTTTCCATTCCTGTTGCATACATTACTAATCTCTCAAATCCAATTCCAAAACCACTATGAGGAACAGTACCATATTTTCTTAAATCTAAATACCATTTATAATCTTCCTCACTCATATTTAATTCTTTAATTCTTTTCTCGAGCAATTCAAAATTATCCTCTCTTTGACTTGCTCCTATTAATTCTCCTATTCCAGGAACTAATAAATCAGTTGCTGCAACTGTTTTTCCATCTGGATTTTGTTTCATATAAAATGATTTTATTTCCTTTGGATAATTAGTTATAAATACAGGCTTTTTATATATAACATCTGTTAAATATCTTTCATGTTCACTTTTTAAGTCACATCCCCAATATACAGGATATTCAAATTTTTCTCCACATTTTTCTAATATTTTTATAGCATCAGTATAATCAAGTCTTGCAAAGTCACTATTTACCACATTTTGCAATCTTTCAATTAAGCCATGATCATAAAACTTATTAAAAAATTTCATCTCTTCAGGGCATTCATCTAACACTCTTTTTAGAACATATTTTACAACATCTGTTTCTATTTCTATTAAGTCATCAAGATCAGCAAATGCGATTTCTGGTTCAACTTGCCAAAATTCTGCTGCATGTCTTTTTGTATTAGAATTGTCAGCTCTAAATGTTGGTCCAAATGTATATACCTTTCCTAGAGCACAAGCCATTGCTTCTGCTTCTAATTGTCCAGATACAGTAAGTCCAACTTTCTTTCCAAAGAAATCTTTATTATCAACATCTGGATCATATTGTTTTTTAGATATTTCATCAATATCTAATGTCGTTGCTCTAAACATTTCTCCAGCACCCTCACAATCACTAGGTGTAAAAATTGGAGTATTTACATATGTATAATTATTTTCTTGAAAATAATCGTGAATTGCCTTAGTCATAACACTTCTTACCCTAAATACTGCATTAAATGTGTTTGTTCTAACTCTTAGATGAGGTATTTCTCTTAAAGTTTCTAAATTTTGTTTCTTCTTTTGAATTGGATAATCAAGTGGACAGTCACCTAGTAATTTTGCATTTTTAACAACCAATTCTACATTTTGTTTTTGATTCTGAGATAATACAACATTACCATTTACTTCAATTGATGATCCTACTGTAAGACTATCAAAAAACTCTTTTACTTTATCATCACTTTTATCTATAACTAATTGTAAATTTTTTAGTGAGGTCCCATCATTAAGTTCAACAAAGCATACATTCTTTGAATTTCTTATAGACTTTACCCATCCACAAATAGTTAAATCTTCTCCTACATATTTTCCATCTTTTAAAACCAATTTAATATCTTCATGTTTCATTTTTATTCCCCCTTACATTTTTAAACTTTTACACTTACTTCTTGGAAATGGAATTGTGTCTCTTATATTATCAATACTAGTTGTATACATTAGTAGTCTTTCTAGACCTAAACCAAAACCACTATGTGGAACAGAACCATATTTTCTAGTATCTAAATACCATTTATAATCATTTTCATCCATATTTAATTCTCTTATTCTATTTAATAGTTTGTTGTAATCTGCTTCTTTTTCGCAAGCTCCTATTATGTCTCCAATTTTTGGAAAATGAAGATCAGATGATGCAACCGTTCTTTCATCATCATTCACCTTTACATAAAATGGTTTTATTTCTTTAGGTGAGTTATTTAAAAATACTGGTTTATGAAAAACATCTTCTGTTAGAAATTTAATATGTTCTGCCTTCAACCCTTTTCCCCAATCAACAGGATATTCAAATTCTCGCATAGAATCTTTAAGTATTTTTATTGCTTCAGTATAATCTAAATCTACGAAATCCGTTTCTAATGAATTTAATAATTTATCAGTTAAATTATGATCATAGTATTTTGTAAAAAATGCTATTTCATCAGGGCACTCTTTTAATACTCTTCTTATAACAAATTTAAACATTCCCTTAATATCTTCTTTTATTTCATTTATGTTTGTAAATGCAGCCTCTGGTTCGACAATCCAAAACTCAGATAAATGTTTTTTAGTATTTGAGTTATCAGCTCTAAATGAAGGAGCAAAAGTATAAACTCTATTAAACCCATTAATCATAGCTTCCGCTTCTAATTGTCCAGAAACAGATAGAAATACTTTTCTTCCAAAAAAATCATCTTTATCAACATCTGGATTATATTCTTTTTTAGATATATCATTTATATCTAATGTTGTTAATCTAAACAAATCCCCTGCTCCTTCACACATACTTGCAGTTATTATTGGTGGATTTACATATGTATAACCATTTTCTTGAAAATAATCATGAATTGCCTTTGACAAAACACTTCTCACTCTAAATACTGCATTAAATGTATTTGTTCTTGCTCTTAAGTGTGGCATTTCTCTTAATGTTTCAAGATTTTGTTTCTTTTTTTGAATTGGAAAATCATTTGGGCAATTACCAATTATTTTTAAATTGCTAACATTTAGTTCAACTTTTTGATTTTCGTTTTGTGATTCAACAACAGTACCATTTACTGAAATAGATGAACCAATCTTTAAATTATTTATTTGTTCTTGATCAAACTTCTCTTTATCAATAACTAATTGCAAATTTTTTAATGATGTTCCATCATTTAATTCAATAAAACACACATTTTTTGAATTTCTAACTGATTTTATCCAACCACATACAACAGTGTTAGTATTAAAGTATGCATCATCTTTTAATATATTTTTTATATCAATATGTTTCATAAATAATCTCCTATTTCATCTTCAAGTATCTAATAATTTTTGGCCAATCCTTTTCTTCTTTTATATTTCCTATTATTCTTCTATTATTTCTTTTCAAATTACAAGTAGATGAAACATAAGCATCACCAGAATTATCTATTAAAATATATAATTTATTTCTTGTTTTTGTGTTTTTAAATTGAATTCTTTCATCATTGTATTCTTTTTCAATTTTCTCTTTTATTTCTAAAAATTTACTTTCACTTATTTCAAATAAATGTTTATTTAGTTTTCCAAATTTTCCAAATGATTCAAATTCAAATATTTGCCATTTTTTTACGTACTCTAAAGATTTAATAATCTTAGCTATTTCAAAAATATCATCAATATTTCCTTTATGAAGTACAGTATTAATGCAAATATCTGCTCCATATTTATGTAATTCATTACATATCTCTATTTGTTGATTAACTATTTCATCTTTTGTTGGTCTAAACAATGAAAATACCTTATTTGTCGAACCATCTATTGGTATACCAATCATATCAACTGTTCTTGCAAGATCTTTAGCACTAGTTTGAGGAATTGTTATTTTGGAATTAACCTTAATCTCTTTTAATATAGATGTTCCTAATGTATCTAAAGATATATAATATCCAATTTTTTTAATTTCTTTTAATAAATCAATAATATCCGGTCTAGTTAATGGATCTCCACCACATATTGTAATTTTTTTTATACCCTTTTTGTTCGCATAACCTAAGAAATTTAATATTTTATCAGTTTCTAACATTTCACCACATTTTTCTTCTCTTGAATGGCTATAGCATCCTTTACAATAGATAAAACATCTTTGACTGACAAATATATTTAAATGCATATTATCATCTCCCCCTCATTTTTTATTTTAAATATGATATTTTTTTAGTTAATATGTCATCTTGTCCTTTCAAATCTATTTTTTCAAAATACTCTCTCATCTTGTTGTTATAGTCTATAATCTTGTTTATTTCTTCTTTTGGAACAAAGCTATCTAGGTAACTCTTAACATCAAAGTCCAATAAATCTGGTGATGTTGTTCCATTTACTGGTAATAACCAGAAGTGAACATTTACAAACGGATCTGATTTCTCATTTGATAATAAGTGTGCATAATTTAATCCAAGTGCCTTTCTCATTGCTTCTTTTGATTTTTTTAAAATAAATGAAAATCTTAGAAATGTCACATCATCAAGTAAATCAAATGCTCTATATGTTTTGGATAGTGACAATATATAAAATCCAGGGCAAGAAAACTTAGGATCTGCTCTAAGAATAATTCCATTATGTTCATATATTGGAATATTCTGCACTGGAATATATTCCGGATACATCTCCATAAAATCTGCTCTTGATAAGTCTTCTGGTACTAAATAACCTCTATAATTTTTTGTACCACCATAAAAGTATACAAATCTCATTCCTTTCGGCTCTTTAGGAAATTCATCTCTCCTATCTACATCGTAGAATTCAAGCGGTTTATTGTTTTTTTTCATATTTTCCCCTCCTTTTAAAAAATAATATATTTTAAACCAATCATTAACTCTAATTATTGAATTATCATTTTCTTTGATGTTATATCTGGTCGAATATATTAATACCGGTATTTTAGTTTTCTCTTCTACTTTTTTACAATTGTTATAGTTATCATCAATGAATACATCTATTTTGTATTTAATACAATCATTAACTTTATCTTTACTATCAATTATTAATAAATCATATTTATAATTATGCTTTTTTAACCACATTTCTGTTAATTTAAACATATTATTTTTTATTTCATTTTCACTTCTTGATGTTATGAATATTATTTCATTTCCTTCTTTTTTTAATTTATTAATAATTTTAATTGAATCATTTTTTGCTTCTGTATTATTTAATACTTCTTCTAAATATTGATCTAAAAATTCTTTAATATTTTTTTTATTCCATCCAAATGATTTTTGGGGATCCAGTGTAGTTTGATCAATTATATGATTTATTTTTTTTTCATTATTATATTTCTTAGCATATTTAACAAATGTATCACTTGAATTTGTTATAGTATCATCAATATCAATTCCAATTCTCATATTATCATTTCCCTTATTATTGTACAAAAAAACAGCAATCAATTATTATACACAATCAATTACCGTTTTGAGACACATTAAATATTTTTTTAATCAAGCAGCATAAGAATAATGAGCTAGAGCAAATCAAGCATCCAACTATGTTTTCTACAATAAAATTAAAAATGTTATACAAAACATAATTACCCATATACATACTTTTCCTTTTTTGATTTGTTAAAAATAAGAATACTATCGTTTATAATATTTGTCAATACATTTTTTTTTAAATATTTTAAAAATATTAATGAATTAGTTAAATTTTTTTTATAATTCTATTTCTAAAAAAGTATATGGGTAGATGAATAAAAAAAGAAAAAGTAATTATTCTTTTTCTTTTTTATTATCATATTTCAAATTCTAGATATTTATTTAATGAAATGTATTCATAAATTTTATCACGATTAATTATCATTTATTTTTTTGGTTTTTTCAGTATCCATTATGACTCATGATAGTTGAAAAAAAGATATTATTTAAAGTATCTAATTTATTTTCTCATCCAACTATTCATTTTTCATACAAACCTCTAATAATTAAAATATTAATTCTAAAAAAAGAAAGACTATCTTTCTTTTTTATTCACTTCTAAGAGCCACAACAGGATCTTTCTTAGCAGCCATCTTAGCAGGTATTATTCCTGCTATTACATTTAAACCAACACTTATTAAAATTAAGAAAATTGATCCTCCAATAGATAATACAGCAATATTAGAAATATCAGCAAACTTTTCTACTAGAGCATTTATTGGCTGACATATTAAGAAAGCAACAAATATTCCTAAACATCCAGCAAACAACCCTTCAATAATTGTTTCAGCTATAAATACTCTTGAAACATCTTTTTTACTTGCACCAATTACTCTTAAAATACCTATTTCTTTAGTTCTTTCTAATACTGAAATATAAGTGATAATTGAAATCATTATACTTGAAACAATCAAACTAATTGCAACAAAACCAATCAATACCACTGATATTATACTAATTATCGTAGTTAAGCCATCAACTAGCATTTTTAATGAATCAGTATAGTCAATAACATATTGTTCATTTCCATCCTTCTTTTGTTCTTCATTATACTTATCAATAATTGAAATTATTTTTTCTTTTGAATCAAAATCTTTTGGATAAATATTAATAATAGATGGATTATCTAAATCAGCAATTCCTAGCTGTTTAGTTACATCTTCATATGTTGTATCTGTATCACTAAATTTAACTCCAGTTAATACATTTATTTCTTTATTACTTGTTTGGTCTTTATAAATATCCTTTTTACTAATTTCATTAATTACATATTCAGTAAGAGAATGTTTGTAACCAACTTTATCATATACAGCATCTTTCCTAGCTCTTAAAATTCCTACTACTTTAATATCTATTCCATTATTAACTAGATTTTTCATATAATTATAATCATTTGAAACATCAATATATATTCCATTTGTTTTTTTATAATAATCTGCATTTAATACAAGTTTATAATTATTATTTAATAAATCCTCATAAGAATATTTTGTTGAACTATTTTTATCAATTTCTTCCATATTATTTTTCATTTCTGCTCTATCTTTTATATCTAATGCATATAAAACTGAATCTGAAATAATATTATCTTTTGATACTAATATAACAACTTCATTATATTCTCTTGGGAATGTACCAGCTAGTACTTCATATTGATTACTTAAGAATTCTTCATTGTCAAGCATTTCAGTGAAAACACTTTCAGTCTTTGTATAAGAACTCATTACACTTTTTACATCATCACTTTCAATAGGAATTCCAGAAAATACGCTAAACGTATTTGGATTTACTTTAATACTTCTTGTTGAATAAATTTGTAAATCTAAATTATATCCATAAGAAATTTCTGTTGCATTCTTTTTAAATTAATCATTTCCTTCGATATATTTTTTAAATTTTGTTAAATCATTCTTTTTTATCATTCCATCTGTTATAATTCTAATTTTTTTGCGATATCATTTTTAGAACATACATTTCCTTTTTCACATTCTATTTTATCTTCTTCTATAGAAAATAATTTTGAAATATCAATTTTATCTTTTTCAACTTGAATTGGAAAACTTGTTAATGAATCCCTTTCCATTTGTTTAACGTATCCTTTAACACCATTAGTTAGTGAAAGAATTAAGGCTATTCCAATTATACCAATTGATCCAGCTAGAGCAGTTAATATTGTTCTACCCATTTTAGTTAATAGATTATTATAAGACAATCCAAGAGATGTTAATAGTGACATAGAAGTTTTAGTAATAGTTTTGTCTTTTTTATTATCTTTCTTTTCTTTAACTGGATTAGAATCTTTAAGAATTAATCCATCTTTTAATTCAATTATTCTTGTAGAATACTTTTTAGCTATTTCTGGGTTATGAGTAACCATTATGATTAATCTATCTTTAGCTACTTCTTTTAATAATTCCATTATTTGAACACTTGTTTCAGAATCAAGTGCTCCTGTTGGTTCATCAGCTAAAATTATTTCTGGGTCATTTACTAATGCTCTAGCTATAGCAACTCTTTGCATTTGCCCTCCAGATAACTGATTTTGTTTTTTATTAATATGTTCTTCTAGTCCAACTTTTATAAGAGCTTCTTTTGCTCTTCTTTTTCTCTCTTCTTTAGAAACTCCAGATAAAGTAAGAGCAATTTCTACATTTGATAAAACACTTTGATGTCCTATTAAATTATAACTTTGAAATATAAAACCAACTCTATAATTTCTATAACTATCCCAATCTCTATTAGAATAATTCTTAGTAGAATTTCCATCAATTATTAGATCTCCATCATCATATTTGTCTAAACCACCAATAATATTTAATAAAGTTGTTTTACCACTTCCAGATGCACCTAAAATTGAAGTAAATTCATTACTTCTAAATTTAACGTTAATTACTTTTAATACTTGTTGTTCATTATAACCAATATAATAACTTTTTTTAATATTCTTTAATTCAAGCATTCTTACATCAACATCAATTCTTTTTACTTATTATGTTAATTATATCTTTCTCAATTTTAATAGAAGCTTTATCTAAAAAATCAAGGAATTCCATTTTATTTAATACTTTTGTATTACCTTCTTTTTTAATATCTAAGTAACTAATATTATCCACTAATTTTTTATTATTAAATTCTTTTAAATAATTAGATAATACATTTTTTATATAATCAATATCTATATTAAAGTGATTTATAATATCTATATTTAATATATCATAATCCCTATATATTGCATCATTTTTAAATAAGTCATAATCATACTTAGTTAAATATTCATCAAAATAATATTTATCTAATAGTAAATGTGATAAATATCCAATATCTAAACTATTTGTTAAATTTAATGATTTAACAGCTATATTAATATTAGGAATCTCATATATTTTTCCTTTTATTTTATAATGACTTTTTTCTTTATCATCATATAAATCTGGTAAAATATTACCCTTAATAAAGTCATCTTTATCTACAGGTAACAATTTACTTAACTTTGTTGCAATTGCCATATGAGCAGACATACAAGGCATAATAGTCACATTCCTTTTAATAACGTATTTATTATATCAAAAAATATAAAAGAATATAGTAATTTATATGTTTTTTTTAATATTTATTTTTTACACATTAATAAATAATACATATAATACTTTAGGTGATTTAATGATTAGTTTTTTTGAAAGCTTAAATCCAGTTACTCAAGCATTATTTGCAACATTATTTACTTGGTTTATAACCTTATTAGGAGCTTCACTTGTATTTTTATTTAAAAAATTAAATAAAAATATAATGGATGGTATGCTTGGATTTGCTGCTGGAATTATGATATCTGCTTCATTTTTTTCACTTCTCTCTCCAGCAATAGAAATGTCTAATAAATTAAATATTAATGTTCCTTTTATAACATCAATGGGATTTATATTTGGTGGATTATTACTTTTTATTGGAGATAAAATTTTTGAGCATTTTAATATAAAAAGTAAACAATCAAATAATAGAAAAAGAATTGCTTTGTTAGTTTTATCAATTACTCTTCATAATATACCAGAAGGATTAGCAGTTGGAGTTGCATTTGGATCAATAGCATATGGTCTTGATGGAGCTACGCTTGGAAGTGCATGTATTTTAGCCCTTGGAATTGGAATACAAAATTTTCCTGAAGGTACTGCAGTAAGTGTTCCTCTTAGAAGAGAGGGATTATCAAGAAGAAAAGCATTTTTTTGGGGACAATTAAGTGGAATTGTCGAACCAATATCAGGGGTAATTGGAGCGTTATTAGTATTAAAAATAAGAATAATTCTTCCATTTTTGTTATCATTTGCTGCTGGTGCTATGATATATGTTGTAATTCAAGAGTTGATTCCCGCAAGTCAAACCAATAAAAGAAAAGACTTAATGGCATTATTTAGTTTAATTGGTTTTGTAGTAATGATGATATTAGATATTTCAATAAAATAAAAATGTCCTAAAGACATTTTTTATTTGTTTATCATATTACTTTCATAGAATAGTGGAAGTAAAATATAACCTTTATTTTGAAGATATTCTATTACTTCTGGAAGCATAGATGTTGTAATGCTATTATAGTCGTGTAATAAAATTACTTCAATATTATCATTTAAATAAGATGTTAACATATTCCATGCTTGTTGTTTATTTTGAAT
The DNA here is from genome assembly GCA_902793375.1 of uncultured Erysipelotrichaceae bacterium. GTDB lineage: Bacteria > Bacillota_I > Bacilli_A > RF39 > UBA660 > RUG13868. The sequence continues at coordinate 121,347 of CADBDE010000002.1, forward strand.
ATCTTTTCCATCACCATTTTCGGCAGTCCAATCTGTCCATCCGTAACCTATTTTTCTTAATTCTTCAGTTACCATATTAAAACCATTTTCTCCAAGTTTTGCTTTTGCAGTTGGAATACCTCCTGGAAATCTTAATATATTAGTTATATATCCTCCTGTTTGTTCTTTAATATGTTCATGTTGTTTATTTACTGCATCCATAAAAGTACTTGGATTATTATATAAACCTTTAAATATTCCATGAGTAAATGTATGATTAGCTATCGTATGTCCTCTTTGAAGATATTCTTTATAAAGTGAATAACAATTTTCACTTTTTTTATCAAAACAATTTTCTCCATTTATATTAGTTAAAAAGAAAGTTGCTTTAACATCATATTTATCTAATATTTCGAATATTTTATGAGTATTATAATATGGTCCATCATCAAATGTTAAATAAGCTATTTTTTTATCTGAAGTACCCGCTAAAATTTCATCTTCAAGTTTTTTAATATTATTAAAATACTCTTTTTTTACTTTAGTGATTTCTCCATCTAAATTATCATATGATTTTAATTTTTCTTCTAGTTCATTTAATTCTTTTTCAACAGTTTCATATTCTTGTTGCTTTCCTTTATATTCTATATTTATTTCTTCATTCTTTTTTTCTAAGTCCTTTTTCTTATTACTATAATAAAACCATAAAGAAGCTGATCCAATAATTATTAACAAAAGAAGAAACTCGCAAATTATAAATTTTCTGCCATTTCTTTTGCTTTCTTTTGCCATTTCTCTAACTCTTCTATTTTATCTTTCTTTTCTTCTTTTATTTTAGTTTCTTCTTCTTGTTTTTCTTGAATTTTTTCTTTTGTTTCTTTCATTTTTTCTTCTATTTCTTGAATCAAAGTATTATCGTCATTTTTCTTTTTCTTATTATAGTAATTACTAAATTCTAAAACTGCAAATACTACTGCTACTATAGTAATTATTAATGTTAGAACAAGAACTATTTTCTTCATACTATCACCATCTTTATTTTATTATATTAATTCGTATCAGTCAACACACTGAATTTGACTTTTATTATTTTAAAGATTATACTTTTAGTATTGGAGATGATTTAATGGAATTCGTTGAAAATATTGAAAAAAATAAATATGAAAAGTTTGTTGAAAATCATAAAACTAAATCACACTTCTTACAAAGTTATGATTGGGGAACTTTTTCAAAAGAAAATAAAAATGTTACACCATACTATGTTGGTCTTGTTGATGACAAAAATAAATTAGTTGCAACAGCTCTTTTATTACAAAGAAAACTGTATTTAGGATATTCATATTATTATTCTCCTAGAGGATTTGTTTGTGATTATGATAATAAAGATGTTATTAAAGAATTAACTAATGGTATTAAAGAATTTGCTAAAAAGAAAAAAGCTTTATTCTTAAAAATAGATCCAGATATTAAACTTCAAAATCTTGATATAGATGGTAATAAAATAGAAGAAAATAATAACTATGAATTAGTTAATTATTTAAAAAGTCTTGGTTATAAACATCTTGGATATAATAAAGCATTTGAACATAATCAACCTAGATATACTTTTAGATTAGACTTAACACAAGGATTAGAAAGTATTAAAAATAATTTTCATTCTACTACAAAAAAAGTAATCAATAAAGGTAATCCTTATGAATTAGAAGTATTTAAAAATGATGAAAAATATATTGATGATTTTTATAAAACAATGGAAGATACTGCTAATAGAGAAAATATTTCAATTTATTCAAAAGAATATTATTTAAATTTTTATAAAGATTTACACAAAAACAATCATAGCGATATTTATATTGTTTATTTAAATAAAAAGAAAACATTAAATATTTTAAATAAGAATTTAAAAGATATGAAAACAAATCAAGAAAACTTAACTAGTGAAAATAAGAAGAAAGAATTACAAAATCAAATAGATAAATTAGAAAAATTAATAAATGAAATAAAAGAAGTTAAAGAAGATAAAATTCCTCTTTCATCAATTATTACTGCAAAATATGGTGATAAAGTATGGACAATACATGGTGGAAATCATTCAATGTTAAGAAGTATGAATTCAAATTACTTAATATATTATGAAATTATTAAAGATGCTGTGGAAGAAGGATATAAGACAATTGATTTCTTTGGAACATCATATAATCCAACAAAAGATGATCCAGAATATGGAATATGGTTGTTTAAAAAGAGACTTGGCGGAGAATATACAGAGTTTATTGGTGAATTTGATTATATATTTAAAGGATTTACTTATAAATTATTTAATATGTTAGTTCCTATTCATAGAAAAATATCTAAAATAAAAAGTAAAAAGAAGAATAAGCAAAATTAATGCTTATTTTTTTACTATTCTTTTTACTTTTCTTAAAAAATTAAATACTTTATAAGTAGTTCCTATTGGAAGAGTAAATTCTCCAATATATTCTACTACATTACCATTAAAACCTTTTTTAAATTCATAAATACCATAATATTTATTTGATGAATTAAAGTCTCCTGCAATACCATAAAAGTTAGCATACTTAAATCCCATATCTATTGCATCTTTTATATGTGCATCATATAGTGCATATTTAGGGTAAAACTTCTTGTATTGCGTTAAAGTACCACTGCTTAGTGAAATATAGTCAGTACCAGATTTCATCGAAATTAGGGCCCCTATATCAACTCCATTGGGGTGTTCTTTTAATAATTCTTTTGCATATTTTATTTCTTCATTATATTTAATTATTAAATTATCTGATACTTCTTTTTTATTCAATAATTTACTGCCAACCATTCCAGTCTTCATTTTTTCTTCAATATCTTTGTTATTTTCTTTTTCATTTTTAAGTTTTTCTTCTGTTTTACTTAAATATAATTTTGGATCAATATATGCCATATATACTTTTATATTATTAGGCATATTTTCAAACATAGATTTATAGTAGTCATAACTCTTAGTATTAAATTGATCTCTTTCTGCAGTTTCTTTAAATATATCAGATAAACTTTTTATATCATCTACATTCCCTATTCTAATATGAACTCCGTTGTTATATGTAGCTTCAACATTTTTTCTCGTAGATTTAATAAAATTACTTTTTAATTCTTCATAATCTCCTTTAAGTTCTAGTCTATAAACCCATCTAACTTGCATTGTTTCAAAATAATTATTAAATCCAAAATGAATAAATCCTAAATCTTTTAAATTATTTATTACTTCATCATTTGCTTTATCATCAATTATTTCACCATTTGATGATCTAATTCTATATATTATATTTGGATCTATTGTTAAACTCATTCCATTTTTTTTCTTAATATATTCTTTTATTTTATCCACAAAAAATGTTAATAATTCTTTATTGTTATAATCTATTAAGAATCCACGAGATGAATAAAATCTTTTTTTCTTCATAAACGTTCCAATAGAATACATTAAAGTTGCTGCAACTACTTTTTTATTTTCTTTTACACCAACAAGATAACATTTTATATTATTATTTTCTTTAAAATTTTTTAAATCAAGTGTTTGCATATATGATTCTTGTTTGTGAGTACTCGCAAATTTTTCAAATTCTTTTTCAGTTAGTTCAACAAATTCCATTATGTCATCTCCTATATATAGATTATATCATAAAAATAGGAATTACTTATATAATTCCTATTCTTCTATTCTTTCTGTAAGTGTCAACTCAGCTGTTTTTTCTTTTGTTCCTCTAATATAAGTTATTTTTATTTCGTCTCCAGCTTTATGTTTGTATAGTAAGTATTTTAGGTGAGCTACATTTTTTACTCTATCATTATCAATTTTAATGATAACATCGCCAGCCTTCAATCCTGCAGCGTCTGCAGCACTTCCCTTTGTAGTATCAACAACTACTATACCATCAGTTATAGAGCTATCCAATTCTATTTGATATCTTGAAAGTACTAATGTATCAGTTACATTTGCATAAGAAATGCCTAAGAAAGGTCTTTCTATCTCTTTACCTTTTTCTAATTCATCAATATGTTTCATAACATCATCAATTTTAATTGCGAAGCCCATACCTTCTATACTATTATTAACAAATTTAAGTGATGTTATTCCAATTACTTCACCATTAACATTTACTAGTGCTCCTCCACTATTTCCTGGGTTAATAGAAGCATCAATTTGTATAACGTCTTGTACCCAATCATTTTTAGAATCAACAGAAACTGTAACTTTTCTATCTAATCCTGATACATATCCACCAGTTACCGTATTATAGTATTCTTCATCAACTGGTGTACCTATTGCAACAACAGTATCACCTATTTCAACTTCTTCAGAAGATCCTATTTTTGCTATTGATATAACTTTATCCTTTGATATTCTTAATACTGCAACATCTAAATATTTGTCTCCTCCAAGATATTCAGCATCTATTTCTTCATTACTAGCATTTACTATACTAAGAGAAGTTGATTTATCTACAACATGTTGATTCGTAAGAACATATCCATAATTATCATCTACCTTATATATGAATCCACTACCTGATCCATTGTATTGTCCATTTTTATAATTTTTAACCATTACAACTGAATCATATACTTTTTTAACAGTTTCTTTAATTCCACCATTTTCTACAACCATTGTCCCACTCATACAATTAGAACAACTATTATATACTTTTGATTCTTCATTACCGTTAACTAATTTATTACTATTATTAAAAAATAATAAATAAGTAAGTTCTCCTCCGGCAATAAATGAAAGTAATACTGTAATAGTTATTAATATTCTATTCTTCATTTACTGGCCTCTTTTCTATATTTGCAATTTCCTTCCAATTACTTGGAAATCCCATTCTTTCAAGTACAGAATCAATTGAAATTGTATGAAGATTAATCGATAAATTGTCAATTATTTTATCCAATTCTAAAATAAAATTCTTAACATCATCATTTGATAGTATTTGCCTTAGAATTATAAGTAAAGCAAATAGATCATTTTTTCCTTTTGTATATTCTCCATCCTCTTTAGGAATTCCAAGCAAAATATGATAAACAGTATTATTAATAGTTCTTTGAGTTTTGTTTTCATATAATATATCTTCATGTGCACATACATTTCTATAGTTAGCTAATATTGAAAAATAATTTGATAATTCATCAGTATCTATATTGTATACTCTTGAAATAGCTATTTTATCTTCATGTTTTAGTATAGTAAAAAACTCACTAATTATACCAAAAGATAATACTTTAACTAAAACCCATAAAGGAATATAACCATAGTTATTTAAGTAATGCATAGTTGCACTATGTTGATATCCATTAACTCTAACCTGTCTTTTCATTTTTCTTATTAAATCATTAACTTGTCTACTTTTTTCTGGCGACATATCGAAATTTGCAGGTTTTAAATAATCATTTTCTTTATAACCATATTTTTTTGATAATTGATATGAAAAAATAGATTTAGCATTATTCTCAACAATTAACAAATTCTTAAATATTAGATTTCTAAATTGCCTATCAAATAAAAATATACTATATAATTCTTCAAATGTAGCACCCTTGATATACATTTTAGGATTATTTTTTTGCATAAGTAAATGCCTATATCCTGTTAAAAAGAAATAATTCTCCCTTAATAGAACATTCTTAGCATATTCCTCATTATCAATAATTAACCCCTTATACCTAAATATTTCAATTTGTTCGTCGAGATTTTTAAATTGTTTATCTCTCATTAGTATCACCATAATAAGTATACCATAATAGTAATATTTAATGATGAAAAATATGTGAAAAAAATAATATTTTTATTAAAAAATTAAAACAAGACTATTACTAGCCTTGTTTTCTTTTTAATCCATTTATTAAATCTATTGTTATTTCTTTCGTATCATCTATTTTAGTAACAAGATCTTTTTTAATAACAATCGTAGGTCTAATATAATAAGACTTTGTTGGGCTTGTTAGAATAAATGTTCCACGAGATGTTACAACAAAAACTTTATCGTTTTGCTCTGATAATATCCACCATTGTTGAATATAAACACCTGCAAGCCAATTATCTTGATTCCACTCATCTCCATAGTTCATTCTTTCTCTTATCTTAACATATTCCTTAGAAGTTAATATGCTCATTTCTTCAATTTCTCCAACTCCTGGTTCATATCTTTTTTTGTATGAATCACTTAATAAGTTAGCAACAGAATTTTCAATAGAAGAATCATATTGTGCTTTACCAGTACTATTATATGGTACAACATCTCCTGAATCGATAACTCCATTATTATCAACATCTACAACATGATTAGCAAGCAATTTTATAGTATCCTCGCTAGAATCAGAATCAACAATAACACGCCATGTTGTGTTATCATTTAATATAACACTATCACCTATTCTAAAAGATTCATATACTGCCAATTTTTTTCTAACATAATCATTATATTTAATCAAAGAGTATACTGTCACAGTAATAATTATACCTATAATTAAAAGTATTATAAAGGTTTTCTTTATACTCTCTTTACTCTTCTTCTTTCTTTCTTCTAATTCCCTTTCATCAATTGATTCAAAAATAGAACTTCTTATTTTTCCTTTAAAAGTCTTTGGAATTTCCTCTTTACTCTTTATTACTTTATTATTTTTAGTATTAATTGTTTTCCATTCTTTTGGAAACTCTATTTTACTTTTTTTCTTTTTTAATTCTTTTAGTTTTTGCTTATCTTTTCTCTTCTTTTCTTTAAGGCGATTTTTTTCTTCCTTTTCCTTTTGTTTTTTTTCTTTCTTCTTTTTTCTTTTTTCTTCTCTAATCTTTATTCTATCTAACTTTTTCTGTTCTTTTAAAGATACTAACTCTTTTGAAGTATCATCTTTTTCTTCTTTTTCAACCTTTATAATATTATTAGGAATAGTCGTTTTTTCATTAATAAGTAACTCGTCAATACCTACTAATTCTTTTTCATCAATATTATGCTTTGGTTCTTCCTTTTTCTTATCATTTTTTAGTTTTCTTTTTATATTATTTGGTGCTTTAACAATTCTAGTTTTTTTCTCTTTTAGTGTTTTAGTATCTTTTTTCTCAGGCTTTATTTCTTTATCATTAATTAATAAATTCTTTTCTTCTATAACTACTTCATTATTTATTGAAGTTTTAGGCTTCTTCTTAACAGTAGAGGATTTAGTAGTTGTTTTGGTTGTTGTTTTTTTCCCTTTTATAGAAGCTTTGGCTAATGTTTGTTTAGCAACTTTTTTATTTTTTATACTAATAGTTTTAGTACTTCTTGTAGCTGATGTTGTTTTAGTCTTTTTTTCTTTTTCCTCTGCCATTAAGACACCTCCTTCTCTATCAATTTAGTATATTTTTTACGATAATTTAACACTAGATCTAGCGTTAAGTGATGAGTCTGCAGTTATACCTTTTTTATATGCATAGTACGCAGCTGCACCAATCATTGAAGCATTATCTGTGCAGTATTTAAGTTCTGGATAACTACATTCTATTTTATTATTCTCACATTCTTTTTTCAAATTTTCTCTAATACCACTATTTGCTGCCACTCCTCCAGCAATTATTAGTCTATTTACATTCTTATCTTTTAGTGCTTTTATTGTTTTCTTTGTTATTGTCTCAACAACAACATCTTGAAACGATTTAGCTAGATTTTCCTTATTTAACTTTATTCCTTTTTGATCATAGTTATGTGCTAAATTTATAACAGCACTTTTTAATCCACTAAAACTGAAATTGTAGCTATCATCATTCAAAGGAATTGGTAAATTATATTCATGGATTCCAATTTTAGCCATTTTATCTATAACTGGTCCTCCAGGATATCCAACACCTATAACTCTTGCTACTTTATCATAACTTTCTCCAACTGCATCATCAAGAGTTTCACCAAGTTTTTCAAACTCATATTCATCTTTCATATATACAAGTTCAGTATGTCCTCCACTTACAACAAGTGCTATTAATGGATATTCCATTTTTTTACATAAATTATTTGCATAAATATGACCTGCAATATGATGTACTGGAATAAGTGGTTTATTATAGATAAATGCAAGTGTTTTTGCAGCCTCCACTCCAACAAGAAGTGATCCAATTAAACCTGGACCATAAGTTATTGCAATAGCATCTATATTATCCATAGTAAAATTTGCTTTTTTTAAGCATTCCTCTATAACCATTGTAATATTTTTTAAATGATGCCTACTTGCAATTTCTGGAACTACTCCACCAAAATTAGTATGTATATCTATTTGAGATAGTATTACAGTTGAAACATCAACACAACCATTTTTAACTATAGAGCAACTTGTTTCGTCACAACTACTTTCTATTGCAAGAATATACATATCCTTCATCTACATCATCTTTCTTTCCATCAAATAAGCATCTTCATTATCATAATAATTCTTTCTTATTGCTACTACTTTAAAATCATATTTTTCATATAGCTTAATTGCATACACGTTTTTTTTATTTACTTCTAAAGTAATATTATCTATTTTTTTATCATTGCCAATTTTAATTAAATATTCTAGTAACAATGAACCTATTTTTTTATTTCTATACACCTCTAAAACTTCAATATAAGAAATCTCAAATCTCTCATATAAGTCATAATAATTAACTACTCCTATTATATTACTTTTTTCCATATAAATAAAGTATTTAGTGAATGCATTTTGCTTAAAATCACTAAAAATACTATTTTTAGAAAAAAAAGTTGGAAAATTGTTTTCAACTTTTTCTATTAATTTAACATCATCAATACTTAATTCTTTAATCATTTTCCTTTTCACTCATCTTTTTTTCTTCTGCTTCAGTCATCTTTAAATAATTAGCATCAATAGAATGTGGGTTCACTGAATCTCTATCTTTAACCAAACTAACTATTTTTTCTATTTTAGGATCATATGGCTGTACATCATACTTAACATCAAGAACATCATTTGTTACAAAACCGATTTTACCAATCATTGAATCCAATACTGCATTTAAAGTGTCATTAGAAACATACTTTTCATCCATGATAAAACTATTATTTTTTACATCATATATAGAAGTATATAAACAGCCTCGTCTTGCATCAATTGCTGGTACAGCATAATCATAATCGCCATCAATTGATATGGCCATAGCTTCTAAACTAGAAATAGGTATTATTGGTATATTCTTAGCCCATGCAAAAGTTTTTGCAATAGTTAATCCAATTCTAATACCCGTAAAAGACCCTGGTCCATTTACAACTATAATTTTACCTATATCGTCAGGTTGTATTCCCTTAACACTAAACATTTCTTCAATTCTAGGTAAAGTATACTCTGATAAGTTATTACCTAATTCTTCTTTTATTTCAGCTATAACAGAATCATTTTCAATTATTGCTGTATATAAAAAACTAGATGTAGTATCTAGATATAACGTTATCATAAAACAGCCTCACAGATTTCTTCATATTGTTGTCCGTGTGGATAAAAGATTAATGTTCTAGTTTCTTCATCTATTATTTTTATTCTTATATCAAGTCTTTCTTCTGGTAGATAATCTCTTATCATATCAGCCCATTCAATAATAACCACTCCACCTTTTTTAAAGTAATCTTCAAGACCAATACCATCAACTTTACCATCAAGACGATATACGTCCATATGATATAAAGGCATTTCACCATTAAGATATTCTTTAATAATGTTAAAAGTAGGAGAAGTAATATTCTCTTCTATTCCTAGAGCTTGAGCAAATCCCTTTGTGAAAATTGTTTTACCACTTCCAAGATCTCCTTCAAGACAAATAATCATATTTTCAAATTTTTCTGACTCAAGATTCTGTGCTATTTCAATTGTTTCTCTTTCGTCATGAGTTGTAATTCTATAATCCATAATATCACCAAAATTATTATAGCAAATATAAATATATTCGCTCAATAGTTTTGTATATTTTTACACATTTAAAATGTAAAATAAAAAAGCATGAATTACTCATACTTTAAATAACTATTGCTGGACGAACTCCAAAATCAAGTTCTGAAGTTGGAGTAGTTGTACCAGGGTCTAAATATACATGTGATTTCCATATATGCCATTGATTAGTAGCAGTACCAAGCCAAAATTGTGTTTCCATAAGCTTAATTGAATTTCCTTGACTAAATTGATATGCTTCCTCTAAACTTAAAATTCTAGCCTCTTTAATATGTACTCCACTTTTTTCTAAATATGTTTTGTAATTTTGAATATGAATATATAAGTTACTATTAGAATCATATATATATGCACAATTTGTATCTGATTTAGAGCTACAATAATTACCAGGATAAGTAAGACCATCTCCTACTTTATTATCCCAATAAAATGAATTTGAAAATGCTATTATACCATAATGTGAATCAGTGACAGAGGTTGGTCGTTTTGTTTCTTCACTTTGTAATCCAAATCCTGAATCATTACTTGTATAATCTCTTACTTTATGCTGATAATGATCATAAATACTACCTACCTTCAAATTGTAATGTGAAAGAAGTAATAAATTAGTTCCATCATTACTTACAACATAAAATTCTTCATCAAATATTTTTACTAAATCACCAACTACTACTGTAGATTTATCTTTTCCCTCTGGATATATAACGGGATTTTTTTCTTCTCCAGTTTCACCATTTATTTGAGACAATGCTTCGTTTGATCCATCTTTAGAACAACTACCACTACTGTTTTTTCTTATTAATACAGTATTTTCTCTTCCATCTATTCCTCTTGTTGTTGTTATGTCTGATGGACTTAAATCACTCTCAATATTATCTGTATCTAATTTATCAAATCTTATTATTTCTTTTATTCCTTGTCCAGCGTCATCCACACTTGTCCAGTAGTAAGTATATCCCTTACCATCATATGTTACTACTACGTAAGCTCCTCCTTCTACAAAATCTCCATATGGTGACTTAGTATCATTTTCAGATTTTATGCATACAACATCTATATAATATGTAGTATTTGTATCATACATTTCAAACTCTCCAGAATTAACTATGTTTCTTGCACTACCAATTAACTGTTTTGCAGTATCTACATAAGCATTTTTTCTTGAATCACTTATATACTTTGTTACACTTGGTATTGCTATAATCATAAGAATTCCTAGAATAATTATAACTGCTAATAACTCTATTAATGTGAATCCTTTTTTATTCATATTATCACCTAGTATAAGTATAACATAATAATTAAAAAATTCACAAAAACTGTGAATTTATTGCAAAAAAAAAATTGCTGGCAACTTCCTATTTTCGCATACACTATCTTCGGCGTATAAGTGCTTGACTTCTGTGTTCGGGATGGGAACAGGTATTTCCACTTAGCTATTGTCACCAACAAAAATATTTGAGAAATAATTCTCTGAAAACTTAGATAATGTGTTTGTAAAGATCTAATCAAATATAAACAAATATGATTAAATCCTCGATCTATTAGTATTGGTCAACTCAACATATCACTATGCTTCCATTTCCAACCTATCAACCAGATAGTCTTTCTGGGATCTTACTATATACATATGGGAAAACTCATCTTGAAGTTGGCTTCCCGCTTAGATGCTTTCAGCGGTTATCCATTCCCTACATAGCTACTCAGCGCTGCCACTGGCGTGACAACTGATACACCAGAGGTAGGTCCATCCCGGTCCTCTCGTACTAAGGATAGCTCTCCTCAATTTTCCTACGCCCACAACGGATAGGGACCGAACTGTCTCACGACGTTCTGAACCCAGCTCGCGTGCCACTTTAATGGGCGAACAGCCCAACCCTT
>CADBDE010000003.1 GCA_902793375.1 uncultured Erysipelotrichaceae bacterium
ATATCATCACAACCTTTCATAAACGACAAAAAAACTCAATTCTTTCGAATTGAGCTTTATCTCAACATCGCTTGGTGCGACGATTTTTACAAATGGAGCGGATGATGGGAATCGGACCCACGTAGCAAGCTTGGAAGGCTTGGGTTCTACCATTGAACTACATCCGCACAAAAGTAGACATTTATAATTATATCAAAAGAATTATAAATGTCAACTGCTTTTTTCTATTTTTTACTTTTACTTGTTGTTTTTTTTGCTGGTTTTGTTACCTTTTTTTCTGTTTTTGATTCTTTTACAACTACTTTTTCGTTTTTTTCTTCTTTAATTTTCTTACTTTCGAATGCTGCATTTCTCTTTCCTGTGTAAACAACTAAAGCTACAGTTCCACCAATTATTATAAATAAAACTATTGTAGTTATAAGTTCAACATCTTTCTTATCATCTTTTGTATCAGTTGAAGATGGGTCTACTACTATACTTGGATCTGCTCCTTCTAAACAATTAGTTCCACCAAGAGCATAACATGAAACAACGTCTTTATCTCCTTCTTCATATGCCTTATCAATATAGCTCTCTAAATTGTCACTATATGCTGCTGCTGCATATAAATTACTTATAACAACAAATGGTGTTCCTTGATATGATGCATCTTCAAATCCAGCGCTTAAAAATGCTTCTGCGACTGCCTTTCCAAGTTCATAATCTTGTCCTTTGGCCCAATCAACATGATCAACATATAATTCCTTTCTAACTATTTCAAATTTTACATTATATGATGGTAAGCTTTCCAAATACTCTATTTCTTTTTCGCAATAAGGACATCCTCCAGCTTCAAAAATATAAACTTTTACTTTCTCTTCTGCATTTACATTAGTAAATCCACCAAGCATTACAAAAGCTAATACTAATAACAAAACATTTCTTATTTTTTTCATTTCATTACCCTCCACTTATAATTTTATCAAATATTTTTTATATTTACAATTATTATTACATATTTCACAAAAATATCATAATTATTTATTTGAATCAGTTCCTATCCTCTCTATTTCTACTCCACTAATCTTATTAAACTTCTTTGATATTTTATCACTAGTTATTTGAACATCTTCTACTTCTTTATTAACAGTTTGAATACTCTTTGCAAGTTTATCCCATCTGACTTTATACCTATCAAATTCTTCTCCAAGTTTATTTAATTCTTCATGAATTATTGATGTATATTTATCTCTTTCAATATTTTTTATAATCATTTGAATAACAGTTAAAGTAGACATTAAAGTTGTTGGTGAAGTTATCCATACTCTTCTTTTATATGCATATTCAATTAAATCTGAGTGATATGCATTTAATTCTGCAAAAATTGCTTCTGCAGGCAAGAACATTATTGCTTGATTAGCAGTTACATCCCTTATAATATATTTTTCACTAATTGCATCTATATGCTTTTTTACATCTATTTTAAACTGCTTTTCATATCTTTCTCTAATTTCTAAAGGAATCTTTTTATCTACCATCATTCTATAGTTCTCTAAAGGAAACTTAGAATCTATTGCAATTGTTCCAAGAGGTTTTGGTGCAAATAAAATTGAATCAGCTATCGCTCCATTAGGAAGTGTATATTGTATTCTAAATATTTTGTCATTAGATTCACCAAATACACTTTTCAATATATGATTTAAATTTACTTCCCCAAATATTCCACGAGTTTTCTTATCAGTTAAAATACTTTGCAAAGACACAATATCAGTTGACAATGTTTCTATTTTCTTTTGTGCTTCATCAATCTTACTTAATCTCTCTAATATATTAGTAAATGTTTTATTAGTTTTTTCAAAATTTTGGTCAAGTCTTTCATTAACTTTTTCATTTATTTTATTTAATTTATCCTCAACTTTTGTGGATAAAACATCAAACTTGTCATTTATATTGTTATTTAAATCTTTATTAAAATCATTTATTTCTTTATTAATATTTACTTCAAACCTACCGAGTCTTTCTGTCATGTTTGCTTCATCTATTTTTTCTTTTTTACTTCTAAAAATAATAATTATATCAATTATAATTAATAATACTAAAAGTCCAATTATTACATACTCCATAATAACCTCCTACAATATTAATTATATAACAAAACATTAAAAAAGCATAATTAATTATGCTCTATTCTTCATTATTTCTAATACTTTTTCAAAATCATCATCATCTGCTAAAACATTTCTTTTTATTTCTCCACATTTATCACATTTATAAACTATTTTTAGTTTATCTTTACTACTTTTTTCGACACTAATAGGTCTTAAAATTCCACCACAATTTGCTTTTCTATCACCAGGCATTATATCTAAATGTTTTGAACATAAACAATTATTACAATGATCTCTTGCAGTATAGTTTAACTTTTCTACTATATTTCCACATACTTCACATACAAAAGATTCATCTATCATAGTAAATTTTTTTTCACTCATACTATACCTCAATCAAAGAAATAGTATCAAATGTACTATTGTTTGTCAATTAATTGTTGATAAGAAAAATATCCTCCTATAATATTTACTACATTATACCCAAGATTTGTTAATACTTCACATGCTTTTTTACTATTAATACCCCTATTACAATAAATATAATATATTTCGTTCTTAGTTAGATAATTTGAAGGATTCGTAATTAAAAGATTCATTGGAATATTTATTGCATTTGGAATACTTCCAATATTAAATAGATAATTGTCTCTAATATCAATTAAATTTATAGTTTCAAAATTGTTAATTAAATCTTCTATTTTTATTTCTTTCATAATTCACCCAATATATTATATGTTATAAAAAAAGAAGAATTACTTCTTCTTAAATTCCAAATATTCATCATATGAACACTTTTTATCTATTATTTTACCATTATCATCAAACTCAATTATTCTATTAGCAATAGTTTCTATTAATTGATGGTCATGTGATGCAAATAACAATTCTCCATTATATCTGATTAATCCATTATTAAGTGAAGTAATACTTTCAAGATCAAGATGATTTGTAGGTTCATCAAGTATCAAAAAATTATTTGCTTCTAACATAATTTTTGATAACATACATCTTGCTTTTTCTCCACCTGATAAAACATCAACTGTTTTAAATACTTCTTCACCAGAAAATAACATTCTTCCTAGAAATCCTCTTAATACTGTTTCATCATCAATATTATAATATTGTCCGATCCATTTAACTATAGAATCATTTCCTTTAAAATATTCTGTATTATCCTGAGGATAATATGATGTTGTAATAGTACTTCCCCATTCTATCTTACCAGAGTCATATTTTTCTTCCCTCATCAATATTTTAAACAAAGTTGTTTTAGCAATATTATTTGTCCCAACAAAGCCAATCTTGTCTCCTTTTTCTACAATAAAGCTAACATTATCAAGAACTTTTTTCCCATCTATTGTTTTAGATAGTTTTTCAACTTTTAATATTTGTTTTCCAGATTCTTTACTTGGCTTAAATTCAATAAATGGATATTTTCTTGAAGATGGCACTATTTCATCAAGTTCAATTTTTTCTAGCATTTTCTTTCTAGAGGTTGCTTGTTTACTTTTTGATGCATTTGCTGAAAATCTTTGAATAAATGCTTGTAACTCTTTAATTTTTTCTTCTTTCTTTCTGTTTTGTTCTTTCATTTGTTTTAAAGCTAGTTGACTTGATTCATACCAGAAATCATAGTTACCAATATAAAGTTTAATTTTTCCATAATCGATGTCAGCAATATGAGTACATACTTTATTTAAAAAATGTCTATCATGGGATACAACAATAACTGTATTTTCAAAGTCAATTAAAAATTCTTCTAACCAGTTTATTGCTTCTATATCTAAATTATTTGTAGGTTCATCAAGCAACAGTATATCTGGATTTCCAAACAAAGCTTGAGCAAGTAATACTTTAACTTTTTGATTGTTTGGTATATCTTTCATTAATTGATAATGATTTGCTTCATCAACACCTAGATTATTTAATAACTCACAAGCATCGCTCTCAGCACTCCAGCCATCAAGTTCAGCAAATTCTGCTTCTAATTCACCAAGTTTAATTCCATCTTCATCTGTAAAATCAGTTTTAGAATACATTTCTTCTTTTTCTTTCATTATTTCGTAAAGACGTGAATTACCCATAATAACTGTATCGACTGGGGTAAAATCATCATATGCGTAATGATCTTGTTTTAAAACAGCAAGGCGCTCACCAGGAGTAATAACAATTTCGCCATGAGTTGTTTCTAGTTCTCCTGATAATAATTTTAAAAAAGTTGATTTACCAGCACCATTTGCACCTATTAAGCCATAACAATTACCTTTAGTAAATTTAATATTCACTCCTTCAAAAAGAGTTCTTTTACCAAATCTTAATGTAACATCATTTACTTGTATCATAAAATCACCTCTTAATCTCTAAGGTCTTCATACCATTCTCTAAGTTTATCTATTCCTTTAATTCCATACTTTTTAATATAATCAAATGTTAGTCCAAAAGATTCTTTCAATGAATTAAAATCATTTTTAGCATCTATACATAATTGTTCATGCTTATCACATATTTTTGTAGTAGTATCAACATATAATTCTACAACTTTTGATTTTATTTCTTTATACTTGTCTGATATTTTTGATTTATATCCAGGAAATTTATCATCTATTTTTGAATCAAGTGATAAGGCTATTTTCATTATTTTTAATTTAGCATCATCAGTTAATTCGTTTAATGATTTCCCATTTATTTCCTTACCATAAAATAAGAAATCAACTATACTAGTAAATCCTTTTTTTAGTTTACTTTCATCATTTGATTTTTCTAAGCTTTCAAAGTATTCTACTGGATCATTATATTCTATTGATTTTGTTTCTACTTCATCTTTTCTTCCACTATTATTATCATTACCTTTTATTATAAGTACAACAGCAAATGCTACTAACAATCCAATAACAATACCTAATAATACATATAAAATAATATTTATTTTTTTATCTTTCATAAAAACCTCTTTACGACTAATGTATTATAACATACATTACCACTTTATACTAGAAAAAAAACTCTAGTTTCCTAGAGTTTATTCAATCTTAGTTATTTCCTTTAAAGTTACTCCATTATTATGATATACAACTATTTCTTGTCCTACTTTTAAAAATGGTAGTATACTTTCATTTACTTTAATTGATACTTTGTATTTAGCTTCATCTGCTGCTTCAATAAAATAATATGTATTCCCATCAATTATTACTGTATTAATTGATTTAATCTTAATTGTTGTTTGAGTAGATACATCAGTTGGACTACTACCTACATTATTTAAATAATTCTCTTTTGCTTTTTCTATTCCTAGATTAGCATCGGTTACAACTACTTTTTGATAATTTTGTACATCTACAAAAGCATACATTTTAACAAGTCCAGCATTATCTTTTAAAGATACTAAGTAAGTTGCTTTTCCATTTAAATTGATTAAAAGTGGGAAAGTTGATCTATATTTCATTTGTTGTACTTGCCCTTCAGCACTTGCCATTGCAGAGAATTCTTCAGCACCTGGAATTAAGTAATAATTAGTTTCCTTTGTTCTCATATTTGTAAGGATAAATCCTAGATTTGATTCATCACTTGCTACTGATGTAATACCAGTATATAAATAAACATCATCGTCTTGTATTAAATAATTATATCCTTCTGTTGTTGCAACCACATTCTTTTGTCCAAATAAACTATTTAAGAATCCTTCTCTATATTTTCCCCAATCATTAACTTGTTCCATAATTAGATCAGCACTATATACATGATCTACCCAAGATGGAATTTCATCTAAATCATATTTTTTTGAACTACCTGTAATTGGATCAAGTATTACTATTCCAGATACTTCTTCTTTTAAACCTATTCCAGAATAGCTTAAAGTAGGAACTATCCAATATGGATTTCCTTCATTATCTAATTCAAAACTTGGATCTCCAAATATTTCAGTTGGATAACTAAATCTTAACTTACGACTTAATTTTTCATTAAACATAGCACTTGGCATATATTTCATACCTTTTTCAAGTCTTACAAGTTCGGCTTTTCCTGTTACAGAATCAACCACAATATACCCAGAAATACCATTCCCTCTATTTGTGAAATATTTAATAATACCATCATACTCTAAAGGTGTTACTCTAACTATTTTATTATCATAATTTATTTGAGTATATAGATTAGATACTCTAAATTGAGAAACCAAATCAGTCATTTCTCCCATTACTCTATCACCTATTTTAGATGTAGAATCCTTATCAAGTAATGGTACTTTATTAAAATCAACTTCTTTCACTTCTTCTTCAAATTTCTTACCTTCAACTATTGTGATTCTTTTCGAATATGACTTAGCTTGGAATAATGGTGATAAGAAAAAGTTTAATATTACAAAGAATATTACTAGTACAGGTATTATTCCAAACATTACTTTAAATGCCTTAGACAATTTAATTGTCTTAAAATCGCCTTTAAGTGATGCATATCCAACAAAAGAAGCTAAATTTAAAGTTAAGTATAATAAGTAAATCAATATTAAGAATACCCAAAATTCCATTGCATGAATATTAATTGGTGGTAAAAATACATAAAAATATAAAAATGCTACCACTAATGTAATTATTATGTTAATTATAAAACTTTTATTAAATTTCATATAAACCTCCTAAAAATGTCTTCCTCCGCCACCAAAACTTCCTCCGCTTCCATGACTTGTTGAACTTCCTCCAAAGCCACCTCTTCCACTACTTCCACCGGAATCATGACTTCTTCTAATTCTTGATGTAAATGTAGTTAAGAATTGATCTGTTTTTACATCAATATTTGTATCTTTCAGATAAGAATTTGCCTCAGTTGCTAATTTAATTCCTCTATATTTTCTTGTATGAATAAATGCAGGAATTAAACTTCCAAGTAAACCAACCAATAAAGAAAGCCCCAAATTAACCTCTCTTGGTTTTTCTTTGCACTTATAGGGTTCTCCATCTTTATCAATACAATAGTATTTATTTGAATCAGCAATTCCACTTTTAGCATAACTACTTGCTTTATCAATCATTACTTTATAACCTTGAAAATAATTGCCATTCTTTAAATAATTATACGCTACTTCTGTAATATTATCAATTCTATTATCATCAAATACTAGCATAGCATTACCTTTTGTAGCCATATAAATATATCTATTTGCCATATCTATTAAAAGAATTACTCCATCATGAGAAGTACCTATACCAAATCTATTGTAATAATAAAAGTCTTGAGCATATACTTTTGAACCATAATCAGATACTCCATATGGATTTTCATTAATTGTTACTAAAGCCATATCCATATTATATTTGTTTATAAAACTTTCAACATAATCAAGTAATTCTCTTTCTTCATTATTAGATAACAAATCTGCAAAATCATATATTTTCTTACTACTATCTACTTTTGGTGTTTTGCACTCATACTTATTATCATTTTCATCATTACATAACAATTCTTCTTCATCAGTTTTAGCATAATTATTTAATTTGGTTAGATATACTTTAATCATTTGATAATAGTTTTCTTCTGAAATAAATGTAGAAATACTATTGTTAATTGAATTAATCTTTTGAAGATCATATATTTCTTGAGCACTACCAAATGTTACTAAATTATTATTTTTAGATGTTTTATCTATTATAACTGCAACTCCATTTTTAGTATCACCAATTCCAAAATCATTATGATTATAAAAGTCTATTGCATATGTTTTTGTAGAATCTACACTATCTCCATATGGATTATTATCAAGAGTTATTATTGCTATATCTAAATTATTTTTCTGAATATATTGCTTTTCCAAATAATATATTTCTTTTTCCTCTTCATCTGTTAATAAGTTAGCAAAGTCATATATTTTCTTTTTATTATCAACTTTAACTGTTAAATCATCTGCTTTTACTATAGTTGGTATAAAAAACAATGCAAGTAGTATTACATATATTAACTTTTTTTTCATAAATACCTCCTATACAAAGTATGTTACTAAAAGAGAAATCCCAAATAATACAATAAACAAAACAAAAACAAATAATACTAATTTCCATTTTGAATAAGGAATATCACCTATCATTTTACCTGTTTGCCCATTCATAGCAAAAGTATACATTTTATCATTATATTTAATATTAACCATCCAAACAGGAAGTAATACGTAATCAATTTTCTCTTCTTGAACATCAGTTTCTTTTTGACTTGGAACAAACGAAGCATATCCACCAGTTCTTGCTTTAGATTCCAAATCATTTAATGTGCTAGTCTTAGCTCGATCTATTGTAATCTTTTTTGCTTCATTTTTTTCAACATCATATTTTTCTGCAAGAAAACCAGATAAATAAGAATAATTAAAATCTTCTAATTCCTCATAATTAAATGGTTCAATAGAATTCATTACAGCATTATTAAATCTTTCAGAACCATCAACAGGAATATTTTCAAAAGAATAAACTCCTCCTCTTTCAACTTTGTATGTATCAGTCTTAGTATAATAATAGTCATAAGTTGACCATGTCATTACTTTTGTACCTTTTCCTGATACAAATCCTTTCATCTTACATGAATAAAGCCAAAAAGGGATATATACACCTGTTAATTCTTGAATATTTTTAGGATCAGAAAACTCTTTTGGCATTAGAAATCTTCCCTTTCCTACTTTTTTAAATGCTTCTATTGCATCTTCTTTTGTTTTGTTAAAAGGTATTATTTTAGAAGGAGAAAATTTATCAGTTAATCTACTCTTTAATATTGCAGTATTTTTACAATAAACACAAAAAGTTGCAGCAGTATTTTTATCAGCAATTATTTCTGCTCCACAGTCTTCGCAATGATATTGATCCATTTCTGAAGCATCTTTATTTTCTTCTTTTTCTTTTAATTCTTTAGATTCACTTATACTAGTTTGTTCAAAGTTCTTTTCATTTTCTTTTAACTCATCTAAAGTAAACTTACTGCCACAATATTCACAAACCCAGTTTTTATCTTTAGGATTGTATTTAATACTTGCATTACAACTAGGACATTTATGATCAACTGTTTTCATTTACTCACCTACTTTATACTTTTATTTTAACAACAAAACAATAGTGTCATTTATGCTTTTTTTCTTCCTTTTTTTAGTTTTGCTAAAGCATAGCCAATTGAGTTTTTAGGGCCAGTTGTTAAAATACCTTTCTTAGTCTGACCCATACTTGATTTTTTAATTATTGTTGTTAAGTATTCTTCAATTCCTTCTCTTATTTCTGCAAAAGAATCTGTTATTTTCTTGTCTCCAATTTTATCAACTATTTTCATTTTTAATTCAAGTGGTAATTTATCGATCATTTTTAATACTTTATTATAATCAATACTTATATTCTCATTTTTATCTACCACAAATAAATCTGTTTTTTCAGTAAATTCTTTATCAAAATGTTTTTTACTTCCACTCGCTAATTTTTTTATTTTATTTGGATCTTCTGCTTTAAAACTTTTTCTACTATCTCCCATATACGATAAAGAACATATCTTTTCATACAAATCAATTAACTTAGGATTCTTCTTATCAAGTAAAAGAAGAGCCACGGTTAAAGCATTTCTTTTGTTAATTTCATTTGCTTTTTCTATTTGATCATCTTTTTTTGCAGTATACATTTCTTTTTGAAATCTTCCAGCAATATAAAATGTTTTCCAATTCAAAAGATCATCAATAACATCTGCTTTTTCAATTACTCCCATTTTATATGTATCTTGCCCATAATCAATATCAGTTGTATAACATATTCCAGCTGCTTTTCTTAATGTTTCACTTTTAGCATGCTTAAAGTATAGCTTTGGAGTAAATTTATACATATATTTATTCTTTTTAAGATTTTCATTATAAAATTCTTTAATATCATCTACAATTACAATTAAATCAACTTGCTTCTTTTCATTTTCTTTGTATCCACTTTGGTAAGCTATACTTGATCCATAAGCCTTTACTGATACTGTATTTGGAAGAGTATCAATAAATTTTAAAATTCTTTCTCTAATACCTAATTCTTGCATACAATCTCCTTTTAAACAGTTGAATAATTAAAGCTATTAACTAACCATTTATCATTTTCTTTAATTAGTTCTATCTTTATTTCATATATATAATATGTTAAAACATCATCTTTATCTAATTCATCGTTTGTAAATGCGACTTTTGCTCTAACTTCATTTTTATTTACTACAACATCACTAATAGAAATAGAACTATTAGAGTATTTATTTTTTTTAGGAATATCATTCAATAAAAATACATCTTTATCATTTTTCTTAACAAAAAGATTATCATTAAATACTGTACTTTCCAGTTCCAACTTTCCATCTTTTGTATATAAATCATCAATTACTTCATCATAATTACTGACTTGAATATACAATTCTTCTTTTTCTTGAGTCTTTTCAATTTGTTCATCAGCTTCTACATCATCTTCAATACTAGTATTATTTATAACTTTAAAAGTATCATTTTTATGTTCATAAATATCTATTATATTTTTTACTTTTTCAATTATTATTGAAGTAGCTTCTTCTTGAGATATGTTTTCCTCATAATAGTAGATTATTTTATCATTTTTTTTGCCAAAAGAAAGAATAAGTCCAGTTATTAGAAAAACACCTCCTGCTATTATTAATAAAGTATACTTTTTCATACTTCACCTCTATAATAATTATATTATATTAAAAGAATTATTTAAAGTTTTTTTTGGTTCAAATCTATTATTTTTATTTTGTATTTATAGTTTTTTATTAACTCTTTAACAAAGATTGATTCTTTCCCTTTAATTGTAAATAAAAACACTTTTTCTTTTGCTCTTGTAAGTGCCACAAAAAATAGTCTTCTTTCTTCTTCCATTTGATTATAATTAAATAAATATGAAAGAATATCACTATTATTAATCTTATTTGGAAATCCTAAAGTATCATCGATATTATTTAAAACAATTACATTATCTTCCTCTAACCCCTTAGCAGAATGAATAGTCATATAGTGGATATTCTTTTCAATATTTAATTCTTTAAGTAAATCTAAATCTTTATTATTTCTTCCTAAAACCATTATATTATCAATATCTTTTATAATTATTTCAAAATCCTTAATCAAATCTTGATAATAAACAACTATTATAGAATCCTTTATATTTTTATTAGCTTTTAATCTTTTATTTATTTGATTTCTATTTTTTAAAATCATTCTTTTTGATATTTCAACAATATCAGAAGGATTTCTATAATTGTTTTTAATTTTAATTATTTTAGAACTTTTAAAATATTTTTTAAATTTAGTAAATAAACTAATATTACTTCCAGTAAAAGAATAAATTAATTGATAATCATCACCTACAGCCATAATCTTCGTGTTAAATCTATCAACTATTTTTTTGATTAATAAATATTTCATTTTAGATGTATCTTGATATTCATCAATAATTATGTAAGAATATTTAAATCTTGTTAATTCATCAACCTTATTGATAGCAAGATTTATCATATCATTAAAATCTATTTTATTTTCACTTTTCAATTCTTCTTGATAAATAATGTATACTTTGAATATTATAACTAATATTATTTTTTCTTCAGTTTTAATTGCTTTACTACTTAATAAATATAAAAAATAATCAATTGTTAAATTTAATGATTTAAATTGATTTATAAATGTACAAATAATGTTTTTTAAATTATCTATGTTGTCTATATAGTTTAACAGCTTATAAGTGTTATCTTGATAAATAATGGATTCAAAATATTCTTCAATTATATATTCAAGTAAATTACTACTTGAAATGTTATAGCCACTTCCTAATATATCTAGTGCTAATCTATGAAAGGTTTTAACATCAACTAGATTATTATTCTCTTGCAATCTTGACTTTAAAGAATTCACTGTTTCATTTGTAAAAGAAATACATAGTATTTCTTCCTTTTTATAATTATTTTTTAATAAATAATCAATTTTAGCTTCTATAGTTAGAGTCTTTCCACTTCCGGCTCCAGCAACTACAAGATAAACTGGTTTTTTACATAAAACAGCTTTAGTTTGATATTTATCCAATTTCTTATTGTTAAAAATATATTTTTTAGGCATTAAAAAAATGTTCATATACATAGATTATTGAACATTTTTTTAATAATTCCTAATTATTTTTTTATTTTTTTTCTTTTTATATCGTAAATGTTATTTTCTCTTTCTTCTCTTACTCTCTTATTTATATCTAATTCTATAATAGAATCACATACTTTATATAAATAGAATCCAATAATGTCATTATATTTTTTATCAGAATATTCTTCTTCTGTTCTATATTTTAATGCTTCATTCATTGCTCTTTTGTACTCTGTTTTTTCTTCTTTAGAAATATATACAGGAGGGATACCCGCAATTTCAAATAATTTATTTATTAAACACCTAATTGTTCTTCCATTACCGTCTCCAAATGGATGTATTTTTATCAAATGACATTTTAAAATAACGCATTGTCTAATAAAACTAATAATATGAGAATAATCATTATTATTTCTCATGTATAAAGCATTAATTTTTAAATTGTTAAATATTTCTTCTAAATTAAGTAATTCTTCATATATACAATCAGGATCACATAAGTCAATTGGGAAACCATCTAAACGAGCTGAAGAATTTCTAAATCTTCCACCAAAACCACATTCGTTTTTTGATGAACACTTACTGCAAGCTACCTTACCAAGATATTCAACCATTTCACAATTATTTCTTATAGTTTCGTCCTTAACAGAAAATAACTTTCTATGAAGTGTTGCAAGTGAAAATAATTCAACATCTTTTGGATCCATTTCTTGCATATATCTATACATAACAGCAAGTCCCTTTACTTCATCTTTATCATGAACGTCTTCTACTACGCTCTCATTTTCTACATATCGTTCAATAAATCCTCTACTTACAAAATTTGGGTCAAGTCTTTTTACTTGTCCAGAATAATACATGTTAATTAAACTAATTGGAACATGACCATCTAACGAATAAAGTAAATCATGCTGTTTTCTATACTTGTAACCTAAAAATGTAGTAACCATTAAATCTTCAATTTCATGATTTATCATACTACCACCCCATTTATTGCATGCTATTATACCATAAAATAGGAGTTTTGTCAATTATAGCACTCTTACTTGACAAGTGCTAATTAAGTGATATAATAGTTATAGAAAAAGGAGGGATTTATATGAATAATCAAAATCCATATCAAGAAAATTTAGAAAACGTCCTAGAAAAATATGGCCGTGATATTGTTAAATCTGTTAAGGATGGTAAAATTGACCCTGTTATTGGACGTGATGATGAAATAAGAAGTATAACTAGAATTTTATCTAGAAAAACAAAAAACAACCCAGTTTTAATTGGTGAAGCTGGTGTTGGTAAAACAGCAATTGTTGAAGGTCTTGCCCAAAGAATTGTTAAAGGAGATGTTCCAAATAGTCTAAAAAATAAAACAATATGGGAACTAGACATGGGAGCATTAGTTGCTGGAGCTAAATATCGTGGAGAATTTGAAGAAAGACTTAAAGCAGTTTTAAAAGAAATCAAAGACTCTGATGGTGATATTATCATGTTTATCGATGAAATACACATGATTGTTGGAAGTGGTAATGAAGGTGCAATGGATGCAGGAAATATGTTAAAGCCAATGCTAGCTCGTGGTGAAATTCACTGTATCGGTGCTACTACACTAAATGAATATAGAAAATATATTGAAAAAGATTCAGCTCTTGAAAGACGTTTTCAAAGAGTATTAGTAAGTGAACCAACTGTTTTAGATACAATTACAATACTTCGTGGTTTAAAAGATAGATTTGAAGTATATCATGGGGTAAATATAAAAGATAAGGCACTTGTTGCTGCAGCTACTCTATCAAATCGTTATATAACTAATAGATTTCTTCCAGATAAAGCAATAGATTTGGTAGATGAAGCATGTGCAACAGTAAAAGTTCAAATGGAATCTGTTCCTACTGAACTTGATACACTAACAAGGAAAATAATGCAACTTGAAGTTGAAAAGCATGCTTTAGGAAAAGAAAAAGATGAATTTTCAAATATTAGAAAAGCAGAACTAGATATAGAAATCAACAAATTAAAAGAAAAAGAAAAGAAATTAAGAAACGATTGGGAAAGCGAAAAGGAAATAAATACTAAAATAAGTAAGAAAAAAGAAGAAATTGAAAAGAAAAAACGTGAGCTTGAATATGCTGAAGACAATTATGATTTAGAAGAAGCAGCTAAATTAAAGCATGGAGTTATTCCAGAACTTGAAAAAGAATTAAAAGAATTACAAGCACAAAATAAAAATGAAATATTAAGTGATACAATTGATGAAGAATCTATTGCTCAAATCATTTCTAAATGGACTAATATTCCAGTAAGTAAATTAGTTAACGAAGAAAAAGATAAGTTATTAAATTTAGAAAACAATATGAAAACTCGTGTTATGGGTCAAGATAATGCTATACAACTTGTAAGTGATGCAATAATACGTGCAAGAAGTGGTATTAAAGACCCTAATAGACCTATTGGATCCTTCATATTCCTTGGGCCTACTGGAGTTGGTAAAACTGAAGTTGCAAGAACTTTAGCATACGAGTTATTTGATGATGAACGTCATATGATTAGAATTGACATGTCTGAATATATGGAAAGTCATTCTGTAGCAAGACTTATTGGATCACCTCCAGGTTATGTTGGGTATGATGATGGTGGACAATTAACTGAAGCAGTAAGAAGAAATCCTTATAGTATTGTTTTATTTGATGAAATAGAAAAAGCTCATAAAGATGTATTTAATATACTTCTTCAAATACTTGATGATGGAAGAATTACTGATTCTCAAGGAAGAACAGTTGATTTTAAAAATACAATTATTATTATGACGTCAAACCTAGGTAGCGATTATATTCTAGAAAAACAAAAAGATTCTAATGAACTAATTATGAATGAATTAAAACATACATTTAAACCAGAATTCTTAAATAGAATTGATGAAATAATAATATTCGATTCATTAAATAAAGATGTTATTTATCAAATATTAGATAAGATTATTTCTGATATTAATAAACGATTAGATGATAAAAAAATTACTGTTAAACTTACAGATAATGCTAAAAAATACATAATTGATAATTCATACGATGAAAACTATGGAGCAAGGCCTATTAAAAGATTTGTATCAAGAAATATAGAAACTCTAATAGCAAAAGAAATAATTAATGGTAATATAAAATATAATTCTGAAATAATTATTGATGAAAACAACAATAATTTAATAATAAAAAAATAAAGGCATATAATGCCTTTTTATTTTTCAAAAAAAGAATAATTAATTATTCTTTTATTTTGTTTATTATATCTTGATGTTCTTGACTATTTAAATAACTCTTATCTAAATATTCATTATAACTATTTTCTATTTTTTCATATTTGAGTTTTAATATTTTTCTTACTGATTCATTTATTTGTTCTTCAGTAATAGTACCTTTTTTAACAGCCTCTTGTACTGATTTTAAGCAAGTCCTTGAAGATTTTGGCATAAGAAGCATATCTACCCCTGCTTCGACTGCTTTCCCACATATTTCACTATCACTATAATAATTTGTTAAAGCACCCATATTTAATGCATCAGTTACAACTAGTCCTTTATATCCAAGTTCTTTTTTTAAATAATCTGTTATTAATTTTTTAGATAAAGAAGCTGGAATATTATCTTCAGTCACTTTTGGAACTGCTAAATGTCCCACCATAATAACACTTGCATTATTTTTTATTGCTTCTTTAAATGGATAAACATCTATTTTTTCTAATTCTTCTTTAGTTAAATCAAGAATTGGTAAAGCTTCATGGGAATCAGTTGCAGTATTTCCATGTCCTGGAAAATGTTTATAAACTGCAATTACCCCATTATCCTCAAGACCTTTTGCTAAAGTAATTCCATGTTTTGCAACTAATTCTTTATCACTTCCAAATGATCTTTTACCAATTACCTTATTATTTGGATTAGAAAAAACATCAAGAACAGGTGCAAAATCCATATTAACTCCAATTACACGAAGTTCTTCTGCAATTAATTTCCCAATACTATATGTAAGATCTAAATCATTTTTTGTTCCGACATCATACATATATGGAACATCACTAACAGTAACTCCATTTAATTTTTTTAATCTTTGAACATTTCCACCTTCTTGATCTATTGATATAAACATAGGAATCTTTGAAGATGCTTTTATTTCTTTTACTAATTTAATAGTTCCATCATAACTAGACATATTTTCTCCAAAAAGAATAAATCCTCCTGGTTTTACATCTTCTAATGCACTCTTTAATGTAGAATCTATAGAATCTTTCCTATAAGAAATTGTAATCATTTGCCCTATTTTTTCATCAAGTGTCATATTGTTTAACGTATTTTCAACTTTTTTGTCTATTTCACTCATATCTTGGGTATTTTCCTTCTTCTCTTTACTTTCTTTATTTAAATTGCATCCTACAAACGTTATAGATAAAACTATTAGTAATAATACTAGTTTATTTTTCATTTTTATCACTCCTATATGGATTTACATGAACCATTATATGCTTAATATTAGAAAAATTATTTTCAACTTTATTATGAACTTTTTCAGCTATTGCATGTGTATCATTTAAAGACTTCTTTCCATCAGCAGATATTTCAATATCTACATATATTTTACTACCAAATATTCTAGTTTTTATATCATCAATTCCTAGAACTCCTTTTTGTTTTAACACAACTTTTTTTATTTTTTCTATTTGTTCTTCATCACATGATTTGTCAACTAGTTTATCTGTAGCTTCTCTAAAAATATCTATTGCTACTTTACAAATCATTATTGCTATTATAATACTTGCTAAAGGATCCGCAAACTTATAACCAAATCTTGATAAAGCAATTCCTATTAATGCCCCTATAGATGATAAAGCATCACTTCTATGGTGCCATGCATCAGCTTTTAAAGCATCTGATTTAATTTTTTTTGCTCCTCTTATTGTGTATTGAAACATAATTTCTTTGAGAATAATAGAAATAACTGCCACAATAAGAGCAAAAATTCCTGGTGTTTTTATTGAATCATAATTGTTTTCTAATAATAATCTAAATCCATTTAATCCAATTTCAAATCCTGTTATTAAAAGAATAAACGATAACAAAAGAGATGCTACACATTCCATTCTCTCATGCCCATATCTATGGCTTTCATCTTCTTCAGTATTTCCTAAAGAAACTCCAACCATGGCAATTATCGTCGTGGCAACGTCAGAAGTAGTATGTATTGCATCAGACACCATTGCTCCACTATTAGATAAAATTCCAGCTAAAAATTTAATTATCGCTAAAAAAATGTTAGATACTATTGTAACAATAGATATTCTAACAGCTATTTTAGTATTTTTCATTTATATTCATCTCTAATCTAATTATTTTGATATTATCCCCACTACTCTTTTTATGTTCTCTTCATTAAATGGTTTTTCTAGTATTGCTTTAATAGGATATTCTTTAGTAGTATTTAATATTTCATTTGAATCAGTTCCTGAAATAATGGCAACATTTATTCTATTAAATAAATCATTTGTTTTCATAAACTTTAATACTTCATAACCATCAACATTAGGCATATTAATATCAAGAAGCATACATACTATTGTATTTGAAACATTAGATAATTCATCAATAGCTTGTTGCCCATCTTTACATACAATAATATTATATTCACTACTAAATATCTTAGAAACAAAATTAGAAATTATATTAGAATCATCAACTACTAAAATAGATAAATTAGAATTTGCTGTAGTTGTTTCATTGTTCTTTTCATAACCAATTCCTAGATAATCTTGTACTACTTTAGCTACTCTTAATATTTCTTCTTTTAATTCATCAAAATGATTATTAACATAATTAAAATCGCTTTCTTTGCTCTTTAATTCATGATTAAGTGCTAATTCTGCTAATTTTTCAAATCCATAATATTTTGCATCACTTTTTAAAGAATGAACAAGAATTGCATAATTAGCTAAATCTTTTTGAGCCTTATAACCTTCTATATCTTTTAATAATTTTTCAATTCCATCTAAAAATTCATCTAAATTGTCATTATAAGTTGCTATATCTCCAAATAATTCTAAACTTTTTTCTAAATTAACTCCATTTTCAATAAGTATCTTTGTATCAAACATTTTATCGCCTCACATTACTTTAATAATATCATATTTTATATCATCTTTCTCATTTTTTTTATTAATTCATCATATTTATCATAATCATTTGGTATAACTATTCTTTTTGTACAATTTTTATCTATCAAATATACCTTTGAAATAGTTAAAAATGATGATGATTTCCATTCTTTTAAACCAATATTTGCTTTAACAATTGTTTTATTGTATTTCTTTTTTATTTTTAATACTTTATTAATTATTCCTTTATCTATTCCTTCAAACTTATTATTGTCTTTATATATTTCCTCTATATCATATTTTGAAAGTATTTCATTAAATTCACTTTCTTTTAAGAAGTCTCCTCCAACTTTTTCACTATGAATTTCAATGAATCCAATCTCATTTTTATTAATTATAAATATTCTTGATCTATTATCAACTAAATCACTCATAATAGAGCCCATTGAAATAAGAACAGTAATAATTAATGCAGTACAGATACTTTTACATAATTCTTGTTCTTTTCCAATATAATAAAAGAATAAAGAAAATATTAATAAAGAAACAATAATAACCAATAGTAATTTTATATAATCTATTTTTTTATAGAATTTACAGTTTTTTCCATTTGATTTATATATTTCCATAAGCACCTCTATAATTCTTTAACAAACAAATCAGTATCTTTTATAATCATTCCATAATCAAAATAAATATTTCTTGCATTTATTCTATCTTTTCTAGAAGTTAATTCTATTTTATCAATATTTTGATCCTTAGCAATTCTTAATACTTCTTCAAACATTTTTCTTCCTAGAGATTTATGTCTAAATTCTTTTTTAATACAAATATAATCTAAATAAAATGTTTTAGTATTTTTAAAAGGATCATTCTTTACTGTAATCATAGTCATTCCTACTACACTATTATTATCTTTTAATAATAATATTTTTTGATTATCTTGAAGAACAAAGTTTGATTTATTAACTTCTATTTCAAATGACTCCTTAATTATTTTACTAATTTCATCTAATTCATTTGTAAAAAATTTAAATTCCATATTATACCTCTTGCTAATTCTATATATAGAATACCATATTTTTGAATAAAAAAAAATAAAAACGAGTTTATACTCGCTTTATTCAGCAAAATAATATGAATATCCTAAATCTTCACTATTAACTAAATTTCCATCCTTATAAGCGTGTCTATATGCTTTATAAGTGCCATAACCCAATCTAACAGATTCAGTTTTATATTCAAGACCATTTTTTACATTCTCATTAGACCATAATTCTATAGTTAAATTAGAACCTTCTACAAATGCAGAAATGTAGACTGGAGTATCATAACCATTTTTAAATTTAAAATCAGTTACTATTCCACTTGTTACAGCAACAGTAGCATCTAATCCACCATCAACATAAACAGATTTTTTCCCATGATTATATCTTTCAACTGTAGAAAGGCCTGCTAATAATTCTGCATTATATAATGTAGTTGCAACTTGACAAACTCCATTCCCCATCATTCCTGAATAATAAACAAATTCATTGATACCTGTATAAGGTCCAACATTTTCATAAAAAGAAAATATTTCTTGTGGATATATTATTTTACCATCTAGTTTTTTAGCCCCAGCCATTAGATTATATTTTCTATCAATTGTATCATCAAAAGTTGTAGTAAAACTAGATATTTTTGTATCTATTTTTTTCATTTCATCTGTTGGAAAAATTGAGTCTATAATAATATCTAAGCTATTATTATAATCAATAGTATTAAAGTTATTCTTAATAATTTCTAAATTTTTATCTACATTTATTGAATAGCCAACAACTTCCCCAATATACTTTAATTGTCTATCATCCTGCATAACTAATTTGCCATTTTTTGCTTTTCTATCAAATCTCTTTTTTAGTTGATTTAAAAAGACTCTAATATTATCTTCATTTACTATAAATCTATAATTATATATTTTTTTATCAAAAGAGTTCTTACTATAATTATTATAAAGATCCCAATAATCAAATTGATTTTCATAATTCATTATTTCTTCTTTAATTTCATCTTTATTAATTGTTATTCCAAGTTCAGAGATTGTATATTTATATTCTTTATTATTAATAATTAAAGTTATTTCATTACTTAAAATTCTTTTTTCAATATCTTCAAGTATATGATCTATATTATTAATTGAAACATTTGATATGTCATATTGTTCAATAAAAGAATTATGTACAACAGACTCGTTATTTACAACTAAACTATTTACTTTGTAAAATGAATAGAATGATAGTATGAAAAATATAATAGAACTTGCAAGTAAAAACTGAGCAATTTTTCTTGGTTTAAACACACTATCACCTCTTTACAAATATATGATATCATACAAATTTGTAAAGTAGTCAAAGTTACTTGTAAAATGTTTGTTGTAATGTGTAAATTTTACACAAAAAAAAGATGCTTTAATCGCATCTTTATTTTGATATTAATTCACAAACCATATTACTTATTTCAGTTGGATTATCAATAGGAAGACCTTCTATCAATCTTGCTTGAGCATATAGTATCTTTGTATATTTTTCTAATTCATCTTTATCTTTTTTATATAATGTTTGAAGTTTATTTACAATTGGATGATTTTCATTTATTTCAAGTACTTTCTCTGCAGATATTCTCTCATCGGTTGGCATTGCATTAATAACTTTTTCCATCTCCACAGAAACATTTCCTTCACTTGTTAAACAAACTGGATGATTTTTTAATTTTTTAGTAAATCTAACACCCTTAATATTTATTGCTTTTTTCATAAATTCAAACATATCTTTATTATCATCATTTGCTTTTTCTAATTCTTCTTTTTCTTCTTTTGAATCAATATCTGCATTTTCTCCACTTATATTAGCAAATGTTTTTTCACTATACTTTTGAAGCATTTGTAAAGTAAACTCATCAACATAATCTGTTAAATATAATATTTCATAATCTTTATCTTTTAATTTTTCAGTCTGAGGAAGAAGATCGATCTTATCTATTGATTGTCCACAAGCATAATAAATCTTATCTTGCCCTTCTTTCATTCTTTCAACATATTCTTTTAATGTTACAAGTTTTTTCTCTTTGGATGAATAAAATAGTAATAAATCTTTTAAATTGTCATTATTTTGCCCCATTCCATTATAAATACCAAATTTAATATTTATTCCAAATGTCTTGAAGAACTCTTCATATTTTTCTCTTTCTTCTTCTAACATTGTTTCAAGTTCTTTTCTTATCTTTGACTCAATACTTTTTGCAATAATTTTTATTTGAGCATCTTGTTGTAATATTTCACGTGAAATATTTAAAGATACATCTGGAGTATCAACAAGACCTTTAACAAAGCTAAAATAATCTGGTAAAATATCTCCACATTTTTCCATTATTAGAACACCATTTGAATACAATTCTAACCCTTTTTCATAATCCTTTGAATAAAAATCATATGGTGCTTTAGAAGGAATAAACATCAAAGTATTATAACTTACTTTTCCTTCAACAGATGAATGAATAACCTTTAATGGTTTTTCATAATCATAGAATTTATCCATATAAAATGAATCATAATCATCAGAAGAAACTTCATTTTTATTTCTTTTCCATAAAGGGATCATACTGTTAATAACTTCTTCATGTACATGTGTTTCAGTCTTTCCACTTTTTTTATCTTCATGTTCATGAGTAAGATTCATTTTAATAGGATATTTTATATAATCAGAATACTTTTTAATTAATCCTTCTATAGTAAACTCATTAGTATATTTAGAATAAATATCATCTTCAGTATCATCTTTTAAATGAAGAATAATTGTAGTTCCATAATCATCTTTTGTAGTTTCATCAATAGTATATCCTTCTACTCCACTAGATTTCCAAATATATGCTTTTTTGTCTCCAAACTTTTTACTTATAACTTCTATTTCTTTACTTACCATAAAAGCAGAATAAAATCCAACTCCAAATTGACCTATACATTCTGTTTCTTTATTCTTATTTTCTTCTTTAAATAAAAGTGTTCCTGATTCAGCAATGGTACCTAAATTATTTTCTAATTCTTCTTCATTCATTCCTATACCATTATCTCTAACAGTTAAAGTATTATCATTTTTATCAACTTCTACTTTAATATAAAAATCATCTTTATCTAGTTTAACTTTTCTATCAGTAAGTGATTTATAATATAGTTTATCAATTGCATCACTTGCATTGGAAATTAATTCTCTTAAAAATATCTCTTTATTCGTATAGATTGAATTTATCATTAAATCTAATACTCTTTTTGATTCAGTTTTAAATTCTTTTTTCTTCATTTTAATCTCCTCTTTTCTATATACATAAATAATGTTAGCACTATTTTTAGCACTTGTCAATTATAAGTGCTAATATATTAAAATAAAAAAAATAATTATCAAATTAATAATTATTTTTTCTTTAACAATGATTTCTGTTTTAATAGATTATCGTGTTTTATCTTAGCATTTTTAATTGTTTTATAAATAATAAATCCACCAGGAATTAAAAGTAAAGGAGGAAGCAAATTAAAAGATAAATGAGCAACTCCCAAAACAATCATTCCACTTCCTAAAGAATTCATTACTATCTTAGTATTGCATTTAGTTATCTCATATAATTTTTGATAATTAACATTTAGATTACTAATTTTCTTATCCAAATATGTTTCTATCTTATTATTAGTTTCCTCCATTTTACACACCTACTTTTTTAAAACAGTTCCTGATGTTTTATTTAATCCTTCTTGTAAATACTTATCTTTTACTACATTAAAAGCTTTTGGTAGAAATGAAATATTTCTTTCTTTCATATATTCTATTATTTTTCTCTTATCATCATCTGATAATGGTTTATCATTATTGATATAAGTTACAGACATAATATCTTTTTCACTGATTTTTGAAGGATTTGCATAAAGTAAATTATTAGAATAAATATATGTCATAACATCTTTTACACTTTCTGGATATATCTCTTCAAAAATCGTTTTTAATCTTTTATCTAAAGTAGACATCTTTTTGAAACCAAAGTCATCTATTATTTCTCTAGATGAGTCTAAATCATCAAATGGTAAATTTACAAAGAATTCAACATTATCAAATTTATCTCCATCATTTGTATATCCAGTAGTAATTCCTTCTTTAATATTACTTACCTTTTTTAAAGTTTCAGATTTTCTAATTAATTTATTATTATTATATTTTTCAACATATTTATTATATAAGTCTTCATTTAGTTCAAATATTATATTAGTAAATCTTAAAAAGTCATTCTCATTAATTCCACAATAACTTAAGAAATCTCTTAAATATGGAGAATCATTATAATCAATATATTGATTTACAAAATACTCTGCATATGTATAATCTTCAAAGTATCTATTTTTTTGTAAGACTAATAAATCCTTTAATGTTTCTTTTGAAAGTCCTCTTTCTACTTTATTTAAGAATATACGAATCTCTTCAACATATACATCTAAATAATACACGGAACTATTATTTAAGAATTCTTTTAAAAACTTATATTCTTTACTAAAGTCTATCGCTTTTTTAAATATTAAAGTCATTTGATAGTATTTACTTAAAGTATCTATTTCTTGATTATATAAATTTATCATTTTATCTAATTTAATTGCTGCTTCATAATTTTTATCAGTAACATCTACTCTTCTTTTATTAGTAAAATATTCTACTAATTTTTCTGTTTTAAATTCTTTTGAATCTTTCATTCTTATATCCCCCTTTTTAATGTTTTTGGTTCATTATATACAACCAAATCATGTTGTGCCCTAGTGCATGCAACATAGTATAAATATTTTTCATCATTAGTATAATCATTATCATAATCGTTATAACAAATAACAGCATCAAATTCTAATCCTTTAGCATTATATGAAGGAGCCACCAATGTAGTGTAATCATAATCATCTTCATTACTTAATACCTTAATATTATCAACAGAATCTTTTAACCCTTCAAAAATAGCTCTTGCTTCTTTAATACTTTTTGTAACAATACATATTTTTTCAAATCCTTTTTCTTTTAAATTTAATATATCTTGTACTAAAGTTTTGAATAAATTAGATTTATCAACTTCTTTTAATAAAACAGGATTGTCAGAACTATTTCTAACTGGGTTAATACTATCTTCTTCAATAATATCTTTAACATAGTTCATTATCTCTGGGCTTGATCTATATGCTTTGTTCAATTCAACATATTTTGCACTATTTCCAAGTTGTTCTTTTAATTCTTCTAATGATTCATATCTATGATATGGATTAATAGTTTGATTTTTATCTCCTAGTATAGTTATTGAAGCTCCACTAAACATTTTTGAAATCATTTTCATTTGAAGTGGTGAATAATCTTGAACTTCATCAACTACAAGATGATGAATTAAATTGTTCTTTGGATATCCCATAAATTCAAAATTTAAGTAAAGCATTCCAATTAAATCTGGAAATTCAAGTAATTTTTTATTTAAACTATTTCCCTCTTCTTTAAATGAATCTACATATTCTTTAGAATGTAAGAATTTATTATATGTAGCTCTTGGATCAAAAGATGGATTAATTAATCCACGAGAAACAGCTACTCTAATAGAACTTTTTTTAACTCCAGAACGATTTCTTAATAGATTATATACTTCATCTGTAATTATATCTATTTTTTCCTGTAAAGAGCTTGTTGTATCATTATCTAATATTCTATTTAAGTATTCTTGTGGTATTGTTGCATTGAATACTGATAAGTCTTCTTTAAATCTATACGAATTTACAAAGTTTTGAATAAATTTATCTAATGCATCAATATACTCTTTCGAATATTTAAATTGATTTGATTTATTTTGTGATTCACTATTTATACCATCATAGTATTTAGATAAGAATTCAGAAAAAGATTCTATTTTATCAAATCTATTAATAAAGGCATTTGCAAAATCAGAAAATGTTGTTTGAAGTACGTTATTATCTCCTAAATCAGGAAGTACATTAGATATATATGATGAGAATATATCGCTTGGAGAAAAGATAAGCATATTTTCAGAGTTTGATTTATTATCGTTATATAATAAGAAAGATAGTCTATGAAGTGCAACTGAAGTTTTTCCACTACCAGCACATCCTTGAACTATTATCTTAGAATCTTTAAGATTTCTTATTACTTCATTTTGTTCTTCTTGTATTGTTGTAACTATATTTTTCATCTTACCATTTGAATTTTTACTTAATACTTTTTGAAGTTCATCATCTGATACATGAAGATCAGTACCAACAATTCTATCAATTTTTCTATTTTTTATTTTTATTTGTTCTCTTTGTAATAATTTACAATCTATTATACCAACAGGAGCACGATATGATGTGTTTCCTATTTTAGCGTTATAGAATAATGTTGATATTGGACTTCTCCAGTCATTAATTATTAAATCATTATCATTCATTATTGAAGTTAATCCAATATAGAAACTTTCCTCATCACCATCAAAGTCAACTTCAATTTTACCAAAAAATGGACTATTAGCTGCTTTTCTTAGCTTTCTTAATTTAGAAAGTCCTGAATTAGTAAGAGTCGCTGTATGATTTACATCATTCATTGACATCGCTTCCTCAATTTCATCCATTTCGCATTTTCTTTCCCAATGATATTTACTTAGCTTTCTAACATCATCAATTCCTTCTTTACAGTTTTTTTCAAGTTCTTTAATATTTTCATCAATTATTTCTAACGACTTATCAAGAAATAATTGTTCCTCTTTATTAGTATCTTCCACTATACCTTCACCCCTTAAAATCATTTGTGTATTTTAACATAAAAAAAGGAAAAAGTCAATATTTTCCTTTTATTACAATATGGTGACTCGTATGGAATTCGAATCCATGAATGTTGCCTTGAGAGGGCAATGTGTTAAGCCACTTCACCAACGAGCCATAAAATAATGCCTTTTTTTCAAAGACATTATTATTTTAACATAAATATATTATTTTAACAACTTCTATTTATTATAATAAAAATTTACATCTACCGTTCCTTTAATTCCAGGTATTTCTCCATCTTCTGTAAATTGCCAAATTAAGAAATTACCTTGATAATTTGTATTCATTGTATAATGTGCTAACCAGGTATTATACCCATTTAAGTTCCATACATTTTCTAAATAACTTTTGCTACTATAATTAATTGCATCGTAACCAGCTGATTTAATTGTATCAAGAAATGATTTAGCAGTTTCATTTAAATCATGAATACTCATATTAAACTCACTAAAATATTGCCAACTTTCCCAGTCAAAACATATTGGCATATCAATCTCATAGTCTTTTATATTATCAATAACCCATTCAGCTTGAACTTTAGCATCATCAACATCATTAGCATAAGAAAAATAATATATTCCTACTTTAATACCATTTTCTTTTGCTCCCATTATATTCTTTTTAAAGTATTCATCCATTACTGATTCTTTATCTAATGCTTTTTGAGTACCAAGTCTTATCATCGCATACTCAACGCCAGCATCTTTTACCTTTTTCCAATTAATATCTTTTTCCCATTTAGAAACATCAATCATTAAACTAGCATTACTTGGAAGACGAGCTTTTATCTCATCAAGAGTTACTACACTAGATTCAGAAGAAGATTTAGGTTTTTCAACAACTTTAAGTAAAAATGACTTTTCTGTTACATTATTGCTAGAATCCTTTGCTTTTACTTTTAAATTAGTTTCTCCTATTTTTGACACATCATAGTCTCCAATTATTTCACATTTAATATTTCTATCATAATTATCAGCACATAAAATATCTTTGTTAAAAGTAAAATTAGTTCCTAAATAATGTGTATAATGATTACCTATTCCAACATAAGGAGGTGTTGTATCTAATACTTCATATTCCAAAGTACCTTTACATTTATCATTTTCATCATCAAGATATATTACTTCTAATTTTTGATTACCAAGATCTCTAGTATTTACTTTATAATCTTTTAATAAACTACACCCTTCACATAAATGAAGCACTTTTGATAAATCAAAATAATCATATACTTCAAATGTATTTTTCTCTAAGTATACTTCCTTTTTATCTAATGAATAAAACTCTGGTTTATAAAAGATTTTGAAACCAACAAATATAAGAATACAAACAAGTAAAACTACTGAAAAAACAATTAAAATAGTCTTCTTCTTCATAAGTGTAAATCTCCTTTAACTATATTATTATTATAACAAACAATCATAAAAATGTGATATGATAAATTTGGTGATACTATGAAAATGAAAAACAGTACAAAAATAGCTATAATATTTATTATTTTAATATCTATTTTTATATTAATACAAGTATTATGTTTCATTTCTAAAGATATGTATAACTCTTGTATAGAGGAAAAAGGACTTACTAATTGCTTTATAATATTTTGTGACCATAGTTGTCAAACACCATTTTATGATATTACACATATTGCATGGATATTAATGCTTTTTTCACTAAATTTTCTAACACCTGTTTTCATATTTTGTTTTGTATATGAAAAGAATAAAGAAAAAAAAGAGAAAAAAATTGACAATAAACAATAAAAGTAGGATATTCCTACTTTATTTTTTTTAATCTTTCTCTTATTCTTTTTTTACCAAACAATTTCATTATTTGATATAAATTTGGAGTTTGAGATTTAGTAGACATTGCTACTCTTAAAACCATACTTATATCTCCAACATGGCCTTTATATTTATCAGGATTTTCTTTATAGTCTTTTACCTCTCTAGCATATCCTAATTCTTCTGATAAATCTTTTAATCTCTCAAACCAAGTTTGTTCATCATCTTCTTCATTATAATATTTTTCAAGATATAACTTTAATATCTTTTTAATTTCTTCGATATCTTTTATTTCTTGCCAATCATATTCTCCTTTTTCTTTATCAAATAATTCATCAAACATATACCATGTATATGGTCTAATATCACTATATTTAGCGTAATCTTTTCTTGGTTTCTTTTGATTTCTTTCAATATTAAACATATTAATTGAGTAATCCTTATATTTTATTAATAAATCATAGAACTCTTTATCAAATTCTTCTGTATACTTAAGTGCATTATCGTATACTTCTTGTGCAGTTAATCTACTTATATAATTTCTAGAAATATTAATTAATTTTTCTAAATCAAACAAAGATCCAGATGCACTCATTTTTTTAAAATCAAATTTAAATTCGTTATAATCTCTTCCAGGATTTTGATTTAACCATTCTTCAAAATTAGAGTTACCAATAGTCATTAAGTATAGTTTAACTGCTTCTACAGGTATTCCTTGTTCATGATAGTAACTAACTGCTGCTTCCTTATCTTTCCTTTTAGAAAGTTTTCTCTTTTGACCTGTTTCTTCATCTATTTTCATAACAAGACCAAGATGAGCAAATTTAGGAAGTTCAAAACCTAAAATATCAAATAATTGTAGATGTATTGGGACACTTGATAACCACTCTTCTCCACGTAATACATGTGTTGTTCTCATTAAATGATCATCTACAACATGTGCAAAGTGATATATAGGAAGTCCATCACTTTTTATTAAAACTACATCTAAATCATTTTCTGGAAATACTATTTTTCCTCTTACTAAATCGTTAAATACAACTTTTTTCTCATATACTCCAGGTGACTTTAATCTAATAATATATGGATCTCCTCTTTTAATTCTCTCTGCTCTCTCTTCATTAGATAAATCACGGCATTTTGCAAAAGAACCATAATATCCAATTCTTTCTTTATTTAACTCTTGAATTTTTCTTGTTTCTTCTATTTCTTCTGCAGAGCAAAAACAAGGATATGCTAAGCCTCTTTCAATTAAGCTTTTTGCATAACATTCATAGATTTCTTTTCTATTACTTTGAATATAAGGGCCATATTTTCCTATTTCTTCTGTTTCAGAAAGTGCTCCTTCATCAATTTTAATATCAAAGTTATTAAGATCATCTACTATACCAGTAATACCATTTTCAACACTTCTTTTTTGATCAGTGTCTTCTATTCTTAGAATAAATACACCATTTGTTTCATCAGGTATTTTTCTAGCTATTAAAGTAGTTAAAAGGCTTCCCATATGAACAAATCCAGTTGGAGATGGTGCAAATCTAGTTACTACCGCACCTTCTTTCAAATCTCTTTTAGGATATATTTTTTCATAATCTTCTGGTGTTTTTGTAATATTTGGATATATTAAATTCGCAAGTTCTTTATCAGTCATAATAAAACCTCTTTTCTACAAATATCAATTTGGCTGCCCTTACTAGATTCGAACTAGTGCATAGAAGATTCAGAGTCTCCTGCCTTACCGCTTGGCTAAAGGGCAAAATACACATATATAATATATCTTTTTTTAGATTTTTTTTCAATAGAAAAAAAGAACAATAATGTTCTTTTAATAACTTTTCTATGCTCTTGTTTGTCTAAATATCCAATCTAAAACTGATTCTTCTTTACCATCTGGAGATAAATATTTTTTCTCAAATGTCTCATCATTAGTATATCTATGTCTTTTTCTTAATTGAGTAAGTTTAGCCTTTCCACCTGCAGCATTTACTCTTTTAACAGCATTTACTCCAGCATTATAAGTTACTAAAGAAGCGTTATTTCCTTCATTTACACTATTAAATGACCACACTTTCATACCTTTAAATGCTTCTGATACTGGTCCTGATCCACTTATTGGAACACAACAAGAGAAAGTATTTGGATATTCATTAATCATTTTATAAGCAAGAATTCCACCATGACTATGTCCTGAAAGTGCAATTCTATTCTTATCACCATTACATTTTTTAACTACTTCATCGGTTAATTCTTTTAATGCTTCCGTTGTTCCTTTTTGATCATGACCACAAATATATGGCATTATTACTATTCCCTGTGGAGTTATTTCTTTCTTATCAATCATCCTAGGAAGTCCCTGCTTTAAAGCTGTTGTAGCAGGAAGATTTCCAGCAGAATCTCCATGCATATAAAGAAGTACTGGTAATTTAATGTTTTCTGGATTCTTTGGAACATATACATATGTTTCTATTGTTTTTCCATTCTTTGCAGTAAATTTCAAATAGTTTACTTCTCCATATTTTAAATCTTTAACTTCTACAGGTTTAGTATCACCAGATGAAGAACTTGAAGGAAGAGAAATACTAGAATCTTTTCCTTTTAAAGCAGTTAAATCACTTTTTGCTTTTTCGTGTTTTTCATCGAATTGTTTTTCTAAAGAAGCGATTTGGCTTTGATAATTACTTCTCTTATATTTTTCAGTATCCGAACTACCTTTTATACTATTCATTTTATTTGTTAATTCAGCAATTTGGGTATTGATATTCTCTAATTCACCTATTTTACCAACCAATGCATCAGCTGAATTTATCATTCCCTTAAGTTCACTTGAAACGCTTGAAGAAATTGATGAATAAATTTGTCCTATTTCATCGAATTTACCCAATATTGTACTTTTATTAGAACTATCATAGTAATTATCTACTCCAGATTTTATAGTTTGTGTTTTGGAAGAAATTTCATTAACTTTACTTATAATATTACTACAAGTAGAATTCATATTACCAATTTGTGGTTCAACACTAGATTTAAATTTTTTTAACTCTGCAGATATTTCTCCCATAACTACCTCCTATATAGCAATTTTATCGTCTATATGCTTATTAGCATTTTCTTCATATTCATTATAATTTTTAACTGAACTTTCTAGAAAGGCAATATCACCATCAAATCTTTCTATTTGTTCTTGAAAACCATTATATAATTCTTCAAAATTATTAAAAACAGAATTACTTGTTTTTGTTTCCCAATAATTTTTTAGATTATTAGTTTCTTTTTTTATATTTTCTAACTGATTATTTAATTTATCTCTTTCTTTTTTTAACCTGTTTAATTGTTCTGTTAATTTATCAGTATCAATTCTATTTTCATAGTTCATTTGCATCACTTCTTTCCATTTTAGTGGCAAAAGTATTATCTATGCCATTATGTTCAAGTGCATTCTTCTTTAGTAATGAGCCATTATCATACAAAAAAT
Organism: uncultured Erysipelotrichaceae bacterium; assembly: GCA_902793375.1. Classification (GTDB taxonomy): domain Bacteria; phylum Bacillota_I; class Bacilli_A; order RF39; family UBA660; genus RUG13868. The sequence continues at coordinate 31,448 of CADBDE010000003.1, forward strand.
TAATAACTTGATCTAGATTATTAATGTGGGTGTTAAATGATACTAAGAAATTATGTCCGTCTGCTCCACCCCAAATACTTTCTATTTCACTAGATATATTGTTTAATTCTTTTTGTATGTTCATTATCTCCTCACTTCTATCTTGATAATAAACACCATTATCATATACTTTTCTACAATTTATTCTAATTCTATTTCCCATAATTATTATCCTTCTTCCTTAATAATAATATTTGAATAAAGAGTTTTCTTTGCTTCATCTCCTAATGTCTTAGTTCCCTCTATAACAGAGAATGTATTAGACAAATCTTTTATTTCAGAAAGTAAAGTATCTTTATATTTTGAATCAGAAAGAATTTCTTCATAAGTTGCATTCGATGCAGTAGCAACTGTATCAACAAAATTTCTTGTAAAGTAAATAACATTATCATCTACTTTTTGAAGAGTTGAAGAACCAAAATAAATCTCTTTTAATTGATCTTGGAAATTAGTTTGTTTTGATAAGAAAGAATAAACATCTGCAATGCTTTTTGAAGAATCAAAAATTGTTGCATTCTTAAAGTTGTTTCTCAAATCATTATCAAAAATTGTAACTATTATTTTTGAAAAATCTGATACCATTGCACCTGAAGTATAAATTGATTTTAAATTAGTTTGAATTTCATTTTGATCCATATTAGATATTTTTTGTTTTAAATCATCACTAATATTAGGAGAACTTAATAGTTTTTCCTTAATTACAGATGCTGAATCAGTATTAAATAAATATTCATATAATTCACCATTAAATATATTTTGAAATTCTTTAACAATACTTACATAATCATCATTTGTTAATTGAGCAGTTTCTGTTTCTGCTTTTTCATTTATATTTAAATCTTCATTTGAATTATTAGACTCATAACTTCCTGTATTGACATTACCATTGTTTGAAGAGCCGCCTCCTGGAGTTGCTGAATAAGAACTGTAAGACGAATCCTCACTTTCTTCGGCACCACTTTCGTCAGCATCTTCTTGTTCTTGAGCAGATGCACTAATAAGACTAGATATATTCATTGCAAGTTTATCTGATTGTTGTAAAGCAGTCTGTAAACTTGCAATATAACCAGCACCTATTCCATTTGAAGTTAATGCTGAAAAACTACCACTTACATCAATTGATCCTAAATCAGCTGCCATAACAGCAGAATTCCAACTATTACATGCTTCTGTTAAACTTGATACATCAACACTTAAATCTTTGTCAGAAAGTTGTGAACTGTAATCATCATTTGCCATATTATCACCTATTTTAATATTAATTCATTTAACAAGATAAGTCAATTTTTTAATATAATTCTTTCATATATTTTACATAAACATTGCACAATATTCTTCATAAGTTATATTGTTTTCATTAATATATGTAGCAGCTTCTTCTCCTACAAATCTAAAATGCCAAGCTTCTGTACTATATCCAGTAATATCTTCTTTATCTTCTGGATATCGCAAAATAAAACCATATTTATATGCATTATTTAACATCCATTTATATTCTTTGGTAGTTTTAAATGGACTAGAAACCATTGATTTAATATCAAGAGCAAGCCCTGTTTGATGTTCTGAATAACCAGGTGTTGCTACATATTGATTAACATAATCCTGCCCATTACTCTTTAAATATGTTGCGTAAACATCTTGTTGACTTTCATAACTTCTATAAGCAGACGTTATACCAAGTTTTAAACCATCTTTTAGCGATGCTGTACACAATTTATCATAAGCATTTTTAGCTTCCTCTGATAAATAATGCTCTCCATCTGTACATCTATCTACTTCAACAAGTTTAGTTGGTTTAAATGATGAATCTAATTTATTATATTTATTAACAATAACATTAATAGAATATTCTTTTATAATTTCTGGATCTTCATAGAATTTTTTATCTAATCCAATATTAACTTTAACAATTGTATCTTTATAATCTCCATTAAAATAATTCAAATATCTATCAAACTTTTCAACTTTAAAGAAATTAAACTCTAAATAATTTGATATATCTTTTACAAATTTTTCACTTACTTTTGCATTTAATTCTTTACTATTCCATTTATTAATAACATTTACATCCCCTGGAATGTATCCTAAATCTAACCATGTCTTTAAATTAACAAAGAAATCTTCATATTCGTAAAAATCAATAATTAAATAACTACCAACATATTTTTTATCAAAAGTATCATCTTCTATTACTTCATCTAAAGTTTTTGAATAATCACTATCTAATACTCTTGAGGTTTCTCCTATTGAATAAATTTTAAATGATGAAATAAAAGAATATCCTTTATTTTTTAGTTTAAATATACTTGTAACAGGATTTATTAATATTATTATTACTATTATTAATGCAATAAAAACGATAATTCTTTTTTTAAGTCTTTTTTTTCTCTTTTTTTCTTCTCTATCTCTCATATTAATTCTTCCTTTCTATTTCATGATTAAACATAACTAGAATCATAATATATGCAAGTGATAATGCAAAACCTGCAATAGTATCACTCAAATAATGAACACCTAAATATATTCTACTAATACATATTAATATGATTAAGAATGATAATAATGAAATTAACAATACTTTTAGTCTTTTATTTTTTACAAACATATATATTAAATATATTAAAAAGCCATAAAAGAACGTTGAAACCATAGAATGCCCAGATGGAAAACTATAATTAGATTCTGTTATTAAATTATATCCAGTTGGTCTTGGTCTTTGAACAACAAATTTAATAAAATTATTAAGCATAACAATAACTATAGTATTAATCATTAATACCATTGCAATCTTTTTGTTTTTCATAAACAAAAATAATAATAAGCAAATGATACCAATTATTACAATGCCTCCACAAGCAGTAATTGTTTTCATAATTAAAGTCATTTCTTCACTTCTAAAATTCTCTACAAATACATTGTATGCCCAACTATCATATGAAGTAATTTCATATTGAAAAATATCTTTTAATATTAACAAAAAAACAATTATAGATACCGTAGCAATTATAATTGATTTATTTTTTTTATTAGATATGTTTTCCTTTTTCATAATTATCTCCATACTAAACAAATTATATCAAAAAAAGTAGATTATTTCTACTTTTTAATTATTTGATTCGTTTTCTTAAATATTCAACAAAACCTTCTAATATTCTTTTATCATCATCTTTAATCCACTTAATATTATTTAAAATATTAACTGATTCATCATACATACTATTCATTAAAGTATTTGCATACTGGAAAGCACCAGATTTTTTAAAAATATCTCTTACTTTATCAATTTCTTCTTTTGATATATTCTCTTTCCCATAATACTTTAATAAATCATTTTTATATTCTTCTTTTTCAACAGTATATGAGAATAAAATAGTTTGTTTATATTCTTTAATATCTGATCCTATTACTTTTCCCATATCATTATAAATGCCTAGTATATCATCTTGTATTTGGAAAGCAATACCTATTTTTTCACCAAATTCTTCTATTTCTTTTAATTTATCAGAATCTATTCCTCCAAGTATTAATCCAAGGTTAAGAGGCCCAACAATAGTGTAATATGCTGTTTTCAACTTATAAATAGTCATTATATTATCATATAAATTTGTATCTTTTAATTTGTATCTTCCATCAAAAGAAAGTTCTACATCAATAAGTTCCCCTTCTATTGTTTTTAATACTATATCATTATAGTAATCTAGTATTTTTGCAAAGTTCTTATCATCTTTATAATATTTGATTATTTGTTTATTTGCTTCATAACAACCATAATCTCCCATACAAATAGCAATTGAATCTCCAGTTTTCTTAGCTAATTCATCATTATATTCTTTATTTAATGAATAATTATGATAATGAATAGTTTCCTTTCCCCTTCTTAAATTATCTCCATCAATAATGTCATCATGAATTAAAACTGAAGTTTGAAATATTTCATAAGCAAGTGCAAGTGGATAACTATATTCTATATTCTTACATTGAGAAATCTTATAGCCAAGTGCAATTAAAAAACCTCTTACTAATTTCCCATCTCTATTTAAGTTACAAAATAATCCCAAATTATCTTTTAAATATCCATTTTTATTTTTAATAACATTATCATTATATTTATTAATTACTTTTTCTAAATCACTTTTTATTTGTAAATAACTTTCATTGAACAATTCTAAATCACTTTTCATATATACCTCTTTATTTGAATATTCTTGGGACTCTATCACTAATTGTACTTAATATTTCATAATTAATTGTATTACACTTTTCTGCAATATCATCTAAAGTAACATTTTCATTATCCCAAATATATACTTCATCCCCTACTTTAACATCTTTAACATCTGTTACATCAATCATACAGCTATCCATACAAATAGTACCCAGTATTTTTACTTTTTGATTATGAATTACTACTTCTCCAATATTTGATAAAATCCTTCTTAATCCATCAGCATATCCAATTGGAATAGTAGCAACCATCATTTTTTTGTTCGAAACAAACTTTTGGGAATAACTAATAGCTTCTCCTTCATCAAGTTCTTTTAGATATGTAATTTTTGTTTTTAATTTACATATTGGCTTAAAATCAAGTATGTCTTTGGCTCCAGGAAAAGATTCAAATCCATACATTATAATTCCTGCTCTAACTAAATTCGTACAATCATCTTTATATTTTAATAATCCATTAGATGCTTGTGAATGAACATATTTTATTGTACCAAATTCATAAATAATCTTTTTAACAGCTTTATTAAATGTATCTAATTGTTTTAAAGTATATTTCTGATCATAATCTGCACTTGATAAATGAGTATATACTCCTTCAACAATAATGTTTTTATGCTTTTTTATAATCTTTATAAATTCATCAAGATTATTTAGTTTAATTCCAGTTCTATTCATACCTGTTTCAATTTCTAAATGAACTTTTACTTTTTCTTTCCATTTTATTAATTCATTTAGGAATTCAAATGAACTTATACCAATTATTAAATCATTTTCAATTATTTCATCTATTTCACTAATATCAGGTTGATTTAGAATTAAAACATCTTTTTGGTAACCAGTTTCTCTAATATCTATTCCTTCATCAACAATTGCTACTCCTACTATATTAAATTGATTTAATACATCAAGTTCTTTATTAATATAAGTACCATATCCATTAGCTTTTATTACAGGGAGTATTTCTTTGTTTCCAACATACTTTTTAATTTTATTAATATTATTAATAAATTCATTTTTACTAACTTCCATTACAGTAGCTCTCATAGTATCGCCTCTAATACTATTATATTATTAATAATAAAAAATAAAAAGAAAAACTCGAATTAAAAATCCGAGTTAATTTCATATGGGGCGAAATAAGGGGATCGAACCCTTGCATACCGGAGCCACAATCCGGCGTGTTAACCACTTCACCAATTTCGCCAACATTTGTCTCAAAAGACTACTTTATTTTAGCAGTAATTAACTAAAATATCAAGTACTTTTTTTATCATGGCTATTCACCTATTCAATTATAATCACTTAACATATATTAGAACTAGGAGGAATTATGAATAATTATAATTATTTTGATCCATTAAATATTCCAAATAATGAAAATGCAAACAGTCTTTATGGAGCATATGAAGGATATTTAAAAGGAAATATGTTTAGTAATCTATATGAAGAATATAAGGGTTATAAACCTGATGTATTAAGACCTGATAATGAAAAAGAACAAGAGTTATTTAACTTAAATCAAATAGGATTTGCTTTACATGACATTAATCTATATTTAGATGTAAATCCAAACGACAATCAAATGCTTAGAATATTTGATAAATATAAGAATTTATATAATGAATTATTTACACAATATGAAAATAAATATGGAGCAATTTGTGTAAATAATGTTAATAATAAAATTCCATTTGAATGGGAAAATTCAAGTTTCCCATGGGAGGGTAAATAATGTTTCAGTATCAAAAAAAATTACAATATCCAATTAATATAAAAAAGAAAGATTTAAAAATGGCAAAATACTTAGTAACTCAATATGGAGGATCTAATGGTGAGCTTGGTGCTGCTTTAAGATATTTAAATCAAAGATATTCAATGCCTGATAATAGAGGAAAGGCACTTCTTACTGATATAGGAACAGAAGAATTAGCTCATGTTGAAATGATATCAACAATGATTTATCAATTAACAAAAGATGCAACGATTGAAGAGCTTGAAAGTGTTGGATTAGGTCCACATTATGCAGAACATAGTAAAGGTCTATATCCAACTGATTCAAATGGAGTTCCATTTACAGTTGCATATTTTGCAACTACTGGAGATCCAATTGCAGATTTATACGAAGATATGGCAGCAGAACAAAAAGCAAGAGCAGTATATGAAAATCTAATAAATATGACTGATGATAAAGATGTCATAAATCCATTAATATGGTTAAGACAAAGAGAAATAGTACATTTTAACATGTTTAAAGATTTAGTTAGTATATATGAAAAAGAAAAGAAAGTTAACTATTAACTTTCTTTTTATTCATAAAAATCATCAAATTTATTATCTTCCTCTGCTCCATTTTCAAGATTTAAATCAAATTGAGGTTTATTTTCTTCTGTTTGAACTCCCATATATTTATTTGTTTCCTCTTCTTTAACTTTTCCTTGATTCAAATCTGAAAAATTAACAAAGTTTCCTGATTTCATATCTTCATAATAATCTTTATTATTTGTTGGACTAGTTATATTTCCATTAGTTGTAATATTATTCTCTTCTTTATTTTTTTGAACATCATCCAATATATTTTTTTGAAAGAACGATGAGTTATTTGTCATATTTTGTTGGTTATTATTACTTTGATTATCTATAAAAGTCCAATTTTTATTTGAATTCATTCCCATATTTGAATTATTCTGAATTCCAAAGCCGGTAGGATTATTATTAATTCCAAATCCTGCTGGATTATTATTTATTCCAAATCCCGTTGGATTAAATTGTTGATTTTGATTATTACCTTCATTACTTAAGGCAGCTGCAGAATTAGTAATGGCAGAAAGATTATTCAATTTTTCAAAAGTTGGAAATTCATTAACAATCTCTCCATTTTTAATGCTCATATTATCAATAATCATATCATTATCTATAATACCAGTTGAATTATTATCATTATTTTGTTTATCTTGATCTACACTATACATTGGTGCTCCAAATAATGTTTCTGAATTTTCATCTTTAGAACTTTCTCCATACATTGGTGCTCCAAACAATGTTTCACCACCATTATTAGAAGAACTATTATTAAAGAATGATCCAGTAGGTTGATTATTAGTAGGTATTTCACTATTCATTGGTCCACTAAACGATTGATTATTCATTTGTTGGTTCATTGGTCCTTGCATTGGTCCTCCATACATTTGATCATTCATTGGTGGGTTCATTGGTCCTTGCATTGGTCCTCCATACATTTGGTCATTCATTGGTGGGTTCATTGGTCCTTGCATTGGTCCTCCAAACATCTGGTCATTCATTGGTGGGTTCATTGGACCTTGCATTGCTCCTCCAAACATCTGGTCATTCATTGGTGGGTTCATTGGTCCTTGCATTGCTCCTCCATACATTTGGTCATTCATTGGCATGTTAATTGGTCCTTGCATTGGTCCTCCGAACACTTGGTCATTCATTGGCATGTTCATTGGTCCTTGCATTGGTCCTCCATACATTTGATCATTCATTGGCATGTTCATTGGTCCTTGCATTGGTCCTCCGAACATTTGATCATTCATTGGCATGTTCATTGGTCCTTGCATTTGATTGTTCATATTATAATTTCCACCAGTATTTGAATTTGCAACAGAACTTCCACTCATAAGCATATCAATTCTATTTCTATCTTCATTATTATTTGCATTATTTTCAGGATGAAAATAATTCTGATACTTATCAAAATTTTGATTGCTTATATCTTGTCTTTCTGGTTTAAAATCATTATTCCACATACGCTTTCCCTCATTCTTTTTGTTTTTTTGATTTCCTCTATATTTTTCAGGCACATATTCTATATTTTGTTCTTCTATTTCAGCATTACTTCCAATTGGTCTTCCAAGTAAAAAGCCATCATCTACTCCAGGTCTTATTTCATCAGTAACGACATAATCTATAACTTGTTTTTGTTTTGGAGCTTCGTTTTTTAATACTCCAACATTTGATGATAATATCATATCATCTAGTTTACTTGAATCAACTGTTTTATTAATTTTTTCTTTCAATCCGGTAGAAACAGCAGCTGATCCTACTTTTGCATATTTTGTTTTTCCAGTTGATGTAATTATATTATTGATTGGTTTACTATTTCTAAGTTCAACCTTATCAATCATATCTGGATCACTTTCGAATAAAGACATTTTGTTTTGGAATTCTTCTTCCTCTTTTCTTTTCTTCATCCGATTATTATATACTTCATTATTCTTTATTTTTAATTCTTCGTGGCTTTCTTCATCGCCATCATCTTCTTCATTGTTTTCTAACTCACTTCTTGTTAAAGTTCCATCTTTTCGCCACTCTTCAATTGGTTTCTCGCCCTTTTCCTCAAGCATTATATCATTAAACATCTTATCAAAATTAGGTAGTTCTTTTTTTATAACATCTGGATAAATGTTTTTAGAATTTTCTATTGCTTTTCTAACATCAAATATATCCATATATGGTCTATTATCATATACTGTATATGAAAAAGCTTGTTTTAAAAGTGTTAAACATACATCAGGATACCTTGATCCTAGTGAAAATATTCTTTTATATTCACTAGTTATGTCTACGATGAAACTCATAATTCTTTCTTGAATAAATGATGTATACTTCATCTTCCTTCCTGTTTGTTTTTCAAACTTTGGAAGAGTTCCCATCATTATTGCTATTGTTTCATCTCTTGAAGGTTCTGGAACTTCAATTTTCTGAAATCTTCTTGTAAAAGCTTTATCTCTTAAAATATATCTTTCATATTCTTCTGTCGTAGTAGCACCAATTACTTTTATGCTTCCTCTACCCAACCCCTCTTTAAAAATATTGGCAAAGTCCAATGATGAAGTTTCTGTTGATCCAATCAACATATGAATTTCATCTATAAATAATATTATTTTTTCTTTAGTTTTTAATTCATCAATCATTTTTTGAACTTTGCTTTCTCCACTTGGCATTGTTCCAAGTAAAGAAGCTGTTTTAATATTTAAAATTGTATATCCCTGTAAGGCATCAGGTACATTGTTTTGTTGAATTCTATATGCTAATCCTTCAACAATAGCAGTTTTACCTATACCTGGTTTTCCAATTAAAATTGCAGATTTTTCAGGGGTTAATAGGACTAAAATTAATTCTTTTATTTGCTGATCTCGCCCAATGGCAGGATCAGTAACATATTCATCTTTAGTGACATCTGTACCATAACGTTCAAGTACACTAAAATTGGCTTCGAATTCCATTGTTTCCTTATCCATTGAACAAGCCTCCTATCATAGAACATTATAACACACGATTATGTATTTAATAAAGATAAAATAAAGAAAAAAAGAAACTTTTTTGTAGAAGATATCATATATCTAAATCTTCATCTTTACGATGAGCTAAAAATTTTGATGGTACTAAGGATTCTTTAATTGATGAATCGCATAAATCTCTCTCAAAACACCCTAACGCTCAAACTGAATAAGAATTAAAATGGATTAAAGACATCTCTAATATTACTCTCCCTGAATTATATTGAAAAGTTGAAAGAAGTCATAGAAATGATCAATAAAGATTATATTCTTATCTAAAGTTCTATTCCTATGATAATTTATTACTTCAAATGAAAGTTTATCTTAAACGTTCAAATAACATCATACTTGGTTGAATTTCTACTATTCAAAAAAAATCTATTAGAAAAGCAATGCTAATGCACTGCTTTTGGTATTAATATTTTTTCATTTTTTTAGTATCACATCATTTACAATTATACAAAATAAAGAAAAAAGAAGCATTTTTTTGAAAGTGTATTCTATCACAAAACCAGTTTTTTATTAATGTCTACTTAGATGGGTACATTTCAAATAGTTTTTTATTATCGACGTCTTACATTATCTTGAGATTCATAAGTAAAATTTCTTAACACTTCTTGTTTTTCTATTTCTAAAAGCATTTTTATTTCTTCACTTGTTAATCCTTTTGCTTTTAAAACATATACCATCTCATCAGGTGGTAATTGTTTAATTACCTCTCTTATAGATAGTTCTTTATAATTATCAACCATAAAACCCTCCATAAATAAACTGTATATAATACTATATATAATAATATAGTAATAATCAAGCACTTATTAATTATTTTTAACTATTTTATGACATCTACGATTAATTGCTAAAAGTGTTCCAAAACTGATAAACAGTATAAAGCAATACTTTTTAATTGAATCATCAGTTGCTGGGTTATCAAGTACTTCATCTATTTTCCAGTTAACAGCTATTGTTACATTTTCAAACGGCATAGTAAATTTATTAAGCATTATAGATATTGTTCCATCTTCATTTTTTATTAAATCGTTTTCTTCAAAAGCTATTTCTTCTCCACTAGATGTTCTTACAATTATCTCCTTCAATTTTACTCCATTTTTAGAAGTAAGTTTAAAAGTTATTTCTTCTCCTCCTTTTGCATTATCTACAACTTCTATTTCCCCATTTTCATCTATTTCAGTATCTACTTTATAACTCAATTCACTAATTGGTATTGTTATTACAGGACGAACTCCACAGCCTAATTTAGTTTTATAATCATTAAGTATACTACCACATACAGATCTACTAGTTGTATCAAATCCTGCTCCACATATGCCACCAGAACTATCTACAAATACAACTGAATTAACTCCTATTCCATTATTTGATCTATCATATCCTGCTCTTATCCAGTATGTTGTATTATATATAAAACTATGTTTTTTCGCTAATAAGTCATTTAAAAAACCAAACTCATAATGTGGGGGTTGAATTGTTGGAGTTGCGCTACTCCACTCTTGATAAGGCAATGTTTTATTATTTAGCTTAGTTATTTCATTTATTTCATCTAATGTCAATAAATCAACGTCTGTAACATCAACACCATAAAAGTTTAAAGTAGTTTTGTATGATTTCAATTTTGTTAATATAGATGTCTCTGAATTATTATTTCCTAAAGTCAAATCATAAAAATATCCATCATATTTATCACCACTTGCTTCATCAACATAAAAATCTACAAATGTATTAATATGTCCATTATAATATTGACGAGATTCTATATATATATCTCCTACTTGTGGATATAAATAATTGCCATCTTCATCCCAATGAGCACTTTTTGCTTCTTCATTTTGAGTTATTAAATCTGTTGAGATTTCTTGAGCTATAAAACAATAATTTGGAATATTATAATATCCTTCTCTTCTTGATTCAGCACCCAACGAAGTAGCTAAGTCTTGACAATATTCTTCATCAGTTCTATTATCACTAGAGTCTTTTTCTATTTTAATTTTTGATATTGTAGTACCTGTATATAGATTATATTTTGATATCATTCTTACTTTTTCACTATCTTTTGATAATAAATAAAAATGTTCTTCACCACAGGCAATTTCATCACCTATTTCTTTTCCACTACCACTAATAACTTGACATTGCCATTTATCATGCTTTCCAAAATTTACTTCAACATATAATGATCCCATTGGTCTACTAGTAGACAAAGAAACAAACTCATTTTCCAATGAATGAATATCATATTTTTCATATAAAATGTTTCCTTGATAGTCTTTTACAACAATTGAATCAACATAATTAAATTTGTCTGGAACTGCATAAAAATATACACTTTCATTTAATACATTAGTTAGTTCACTAACAGTTGTTGTTCCATTACCATTTATAGTTACATTAGTATCAAATTTAACACGGGTATAAAAGTTTCTATCCATTGAATCAACTATACTACAAGAAGAATTTCGACAACAACTTACAGTGCTTTTATCAGTAAATCTAAATTCATTTTCATTTGTTTTAAAGTAAAAATAATTATCAATAGATCCTTTATTATTATCATAATAATAAGAATAAAGAATACCTCCAAAGTTTGAATTAAGTGGAACCCAATCATGCGCTGACATGTCTATAAAAAAATTACTAGTTTTATTTTCATATATTACTTTATTACCAGTTATTTTTATAACTTCATTTTGAAAAGTATATCCTTCTACATTTACTAAATATAAAAGTCCAGCTAGTTTTTCTGGAGTATTAATTAAGTAGTCATAATTTCCATAAAATGAAGAAACATCCCCCTTAACATTATTATAAGTACTTGGATCAAACCAACTTGTATCTCTATAAGATGGATCATCTAACCAAGTATCTGCTTTCACCATTGTTGGTATAAAGAATAATGTTAATAATGTGACAATTAAAAAAATTGCTTTTTTCATATTACACCCTCACTTTATTATAATTCTATTATATATTATAATTATTAAAAACAACGTAACGAAATTATATTTTTAATGTAAATGAGTGTAAAGAAAAACGAACTAAAATAGTTCGTTTTGTTATCTACATTTTACATTATCTTGAGATTCATAAGCAAAATTTCTTAATGCTTCTTGTTTTTCTATTTCTAGAAGCATTTTTATTTCTTCACTTGTTAATCCTTTTGCTTTCAATGCATCAATCATCTCATCAAGTGGTAATTGTCTAATTACCTCTCTTATAGATAATTCTTTATAATTATCAACCATAAAACCCTCCATAAATATAACTGCACATAATACTATAAATAATCAAGCACTTATTAATTATTTTTTGCTTTTTTATGGCATTTACGATTAATTGCTAAAAGTGTTCCATAACTGATAAATAAAATAAAGCAGTACTTTGCAATTTCATCATCAGTTGCTGGGTTATCAAGTACTTCATCTATTTTCCAGTTAGCTGTTATTGTTACATTTTCAAAAGGCATAACAAATTTATTATTCATTATTGTTACTGTTCCATCTTCGTTTTCAATTAAATCTCCTTCAGTAAACTCTATTGTCGTTCCATTCTCGGTTGTTATTGTGATAGTAGATAATTTATATCCTTTTTTAGGAGACACTTTAAAACTTATTGTTTCATTTCCTGCTGAATTATCTACTACTTCTATTTCACCATTGTTATCTGTTTCTGCAGCGATATTATATAAGATTTCATTTTTTGATAATGTAATTAAAGGTCTTAGTCCTGCTCCAACATCAACTGAACAGTACCCAGCATTACATATATCTCCCCAACTATCTACAAAGAAAGCATTACTTCCAGAATCTCTCGTTCTAGTCCAATATGTTGTAGCCCATATCCATGAATAATCATCTGGTATATGATCTTTTAAACTACCAATAATATTAAAATTAGCTCCAAAATGGTTTCCTTGTTGCCAATTTGATGTCCAATCATCAAGTGGTAATCTATTATTCGTTGTATTATATGTGAAATTATCTAAATCTTTTACAGTAATTAGATTGATATCACTTATTCCAACATTTAAAGATTCTAAATATCTTTTATAAAACAATAATGAATTTGTCATTTTTTGATCATAACTATAATCTAATATAACATCTCGATAATTATTATCGTTATATGATGAATTACTATCAAATGATCCCTGTCCTAACGGATTAGCGGTAAATGATCCATATTCAGGTAATTCAGCTACTCCTCTTACTGCTCCATGAGCTCCAATTGCTAACTCACTTTGTTTAACCATTTTTGATTCATTCATTTTTTTATAATAATATCCATAATAATAAATAACGGAATACTTAGTATCTTTAAATTCAGAATAATGGATACTATATCCTTCTGCTATTTTTTGTTGATATTCTTCTGAACTTTGTATTTCATTAATATTTAACGAATGGTTTGAATCTTCTGCCATGTGTATTTCTGTTGTATAAGAGTCATTTTTATAAAGTATAATATAAGTTGCATCATAGTAATACTCACCGTTAATTACTTCTCTAGTACTATATCCTAATGTAATACTAATAGTACTTTTAGGAATAAAGCCTTCATTTTGAATAGCATCAATTACTTCAGGTAAATATAGTATTTCTCTATATGTTCTTGGTGTCCCATCAAGTTGAATTTTTTTATATGTAATCTCCATTTCTTTATAAAATGTATAATCCGTCTCGTTTTTTTGAAAATCATAAGCCGCTTTTTGTTCTGAATATCCAAGATTTAATAATTCTTGGGCTTTTTCATTATTACTATACCCAGGATAGCGTCCAGGAATAACGACATGATCAAATTGATTACCATCAAATATATTATATTTTGCTAATAATCTTAGATTAGAATCATCTTTGTCAAATACGTAAAAGTGTTCCCCTCCACAATCAATTTCACTACCTAAATCATTTCCGTTTCCTGACACTACTCTACAGTGGCCTTCAGCATCTACAACTTTTGGTATAAAGAATAATGTTAATAATGTGACAATTAAAAAAAATACTTTTTTCATATCATACTCCTTAGATTTTATACTTTTATTATAAATGATAAATTTGAAAAACCATTAAATTAAAATAAATTTAAAATGTAAACCTGTAAAGTAAAAAAAGAGCTATAAGCTCTTTTTAATACAATATGGTGCGATACAAGAGCCTATTTTGAACACTTATATCCAAAAGAATAACTAATAAATATCAGTTCTATATATAATAGACCATATTTTTGAGTAATATCAACGATTTTTAGGACGTTTTTTTTGATTTTTTCGAAAAAATGTAGTATAGTATTAACCGTTTCGAAAAGGGGAAATACTTATGAAAATACAAATAAAAGATATAGAACTTATTTTTTCCAAAAATCAACAACAATTTATAGATGAGATTAAAACGATAATTCTAAACAACTATGAATTAATACTTGGTTGTTTAGGCGAAAACAAAACAATTGATATTTCTCAAGATGAATCTAATTTTAATGACACATTTTATTATATCGTTAAAGGAACGTATAATGATGCTAATATTAGACGGTTACTTTATGATAAATTTTTTTTATTAAAACTTTATATTGAAGTTTTAATTAGAAGAAAAAATTATTCTAATATTTCAATAGATCATAATCCGAATATAACTGATGAATTGTTATCTTCATTGATAGCATATAAATATTTTGAAACAAATGGATCTTTTGATGATTTTGTAGAATACCTAAAAGTTAGAAATACGGAAGAAACAATATTTGAATGGTTAAAAATTAATCAAAGATGGGAGACATATAATTACTTACTAAACATAGCATTAAATGGTTTAAAAGAAGAGGACGATGATTTTTTAACGCATGTAACTTATATAATAAGTTATTTTTCAAAAAAGGCCTTAGAATGCAACAAAAAGGAAAAAGCACCAAAAGTAGATTATCCCAATATTTCTGATATAGAATTTGACCGTTTATTTTATGAATTTTTAAATTTTATTAATGCTCCAGATAGTTGGATAGATATTTATAATAGTCTTAAAGAGCAAAAATTATTAATTAGGGAACATGGGGTAACCGAATGTTTTCAAGATGAAGATGGAATATATAAGATTAAATTAGAAAATAGTAATGATTTATTTGTTTTTTGTAATTTTGTTCATGAATTTATTCATTACATTTCAATGAAAGATGATTTTCTAAAAGCAGAAAAATTAATTGAAGAATTTCCTAGTATATTTTTTGAAAAAATAGCTGCCGAATTTTTAACAATTAAAGGTTATCCAAATGTAATTATTGATATAATTGATGATGATAGAGATAGCAACAATTATTATATAGTTACTTTTCCTTTATTTTTAAGAATATATGCCGATTTAATATATTATTTTAAAAATGGTAAAATAGAAAAAGAAAATATGATGGCTACATTGCAATCCTTTTTTGATGATGAAAGTAAACCATCTCGAACTGATTTAGAAAAACGTGCAGATGACTATTGCGATTTTCTAATAGATTTTTTTATTGAAGAAGGACTACTATTTGGTTATCAATATTTATTTGATACTTATTTAGCAGAACAAGTATTAAATAAAAGAGAGCAAGATAATACAATAATTAAAAAAATGATTAATGTAACTAATAATTTAGGAATGACAAGTGTTAAAGACATTCTAACTTTATTTGGTATTGAAAACACACTACAAGAAGAAGCAGCTAAAAAGTTAATAAAAAAATAAAGGTAAAATTGAGTTTATCTCTCAAAGTCATCTTTTCCTTTGCTTAAATCCAACTCTTCAATATTATCATCATCTAAAACATTATCATCATACATGTCATTAATAACATCAATATATTTATCATCTTTATCATACCAACTATGAAGTTTATCGTGTAAGAAGGATATTAATTTACTAAATTTATCCTTCCAATAATCTATTGTATCTTTTAAATCTTGTATTTTAGATTTTAAAAATGATATTTCATTATTCTTTTCTTTAATTGTATCATTTAAAGTCTTAACTCTTAAATTAAGTACTTCATTGTTTTCAGTAAGAGTTTTAATCTTATTATTTTTATCTTTTAATTGTTCGTGAGCATTTACTAGTGTATTAGATAGAGTTTGTATTTTATCATATTCTTTATTAGTGTTATCTACTTGATTGATAAAGTCGATAAAAGTTTTTTTATCTTCTTTTGATAAAATATAATTATCTTTATTAAATCTAGATACTTTTAATTTATCAATTTTATCTTTTATATCTTTGGAATTTTGTTTTAACTCCGAAGATTTTTTATTTGCTTGTTTTAGATTTTCGGTATTCTTTTCAATTTGCTTTTTCATTTCAATATAGTTATCCATATCAGATACATGAATATCTCTATTTCTACCTTTTTGTTTTTGTTTTAAAGTAGAGTCTAAACTATATACTTGATTAAATTCTTCAATACATAAAGTTCTCATTTTATCTTGCAATCTTATTAAAGATTCTTTAGTAAATACATCAGATTTACCAACTTGTTTTTCCATACCATTTTTATTTTTATATTTAATTGGAACTCCAACAATATGTAAATGTGGACTTGTTTCATCATAATGAATAATTGCACTAGCTACTTTAAAATTTGGAACAAGCATTTCTAAATCATCAACTTGTTTTTTATATACTTCTGACATTTTCTTTTTAAAGTTTTCATCTTTAGTATCCCAATATTCTTTATCTCCAAGTTCAAGTATTATTTCACAAGCAAGATCTTTTTTCTCGTTATTAGATACATTTTCAAAATAATTATCTATCATACGACTAGGTCTAGATTGTTTAGAATTATATTCTAATCTTGCTTCTTCAAATTCACTTAAATAAAGTTCTTTTACATCATCAAGTGGAGAAGAAGTACCTCTTATTATTTCAATTAGTTCTTGATTATTAACATATTTTCTTTTTCATACAACAAAAAATCAATTCCATTTCTAGAATTGATATTTATTAGTAAATTGAACCTAAGTTCAACCAGATTCTTTAATGGTGCGAGTGTCGTAGATATCTACAACTTTTCACAAGTACGGATGATATAAATATCACTCATTAAATACATTCTACCAAATAATAGAAAAGGTAGCAATATGTTTCATGCTACTTTATCTTTTTTTTGGAGAATCACTTTTTTGTTCTTTATGTGATTCTTCATAAAACCAATTTTTATCATAAGAATTATAACTATTTATATCTATCATTACATTTTCACCAATGATTGGATTTAAAGACCATCCTTCTCCAAATGTGTGTTTACATCCATCTTTAAAATTTGACGAAAATTCTTGTTGTAATAATCTATATAATTTTCTCAAATCTTCATTGCTTACCATTTTAATAGTATCACTTGTTATTCTTGTACCTTGTTCACATCTACCATAGTCTATTAAATTACCATTTCGTAACATATATAAAACATATAATTCATTAGTATTTTCCACACATTGTTTAATATAGTTAATAAATTTTGTACATGCTTCATTAAATATATCTAAGTCACTACTAAATATGCTATTAGTTTCATCAGCTACATCAGGAAACATAGATTTAATCATATCAGCTGCTTTCTTATAATTTTCAAAACATTCATTTAGAAAAGGAACAACAGGATCATTTTTATCTATACCTTTTTCATCGATTTCTTGTACTTTTTTAAATGTATCTTCCTTATTCATAGTCATCACTCATCCTTTAGATGTATTCATTATAACACAGTTTTAAGATATTTTAACATTTTTTACATTTCTATTTCAAAATCATCCCTTTCTTTTACACAACAAAAAATCAATTCCATTTCTAGAATTGATATTTATTAGTAAATTGAACCAAAGTTCAACCAGATTCTTTAATGGTGCCTGAGGTGGGACTTGAACCCACACGGTGTCGCCACCATCGGATTTTGAGTCCGACACGTCTACCATTCCATCACTCAGGCGCAAAAATATTATAACATAAGATAATTAGTAATGCAAAAAAATCTCTTTAATTAGAGATTTTTATTTGAATACTTTTCTATTATTTTTTCCGCTACTTTTATTCCATCAATTGCTGATGTTGTAATTCCTCCAGAATATCCTGCTCCTTCTCCTGCTGGATAAATTCCTTTTATATTTGATTCAAAAGAATCTCCTCTTTCCATCCTAACTGCAGATGATGTTCTACTTTCAATCCCTGCAAGTATCGTATCAGGATTTCCAAATCCTTTTATCTTATTATCAAAATCATCCATTGCTTCCTTAATTGCTTCATTGATATAATATGGAAATATTTCATTTAAATTAGCAAAAGAATACTTTCCTTTAAACGAAGGATTAATACTTTTAAAATGATCACTTATTTTATTATTTTTATAATCTTCTAAAAGTTGTACTGGTATTTTACCATTACCTTTCCTAAAAGCAAGTGCTTCTAGTTTTCTTTGATATTCTATTCCATCAAGTGGATTTGGCCCAAAATCTTTTTTATCCACAGTTACAACAACTGCTGAGTTAGCATTTTCCCCATCTCTCTCATTATTACTCATTCCATTAATTATAATATGCCCTTCTTCACATGATGCATTAACAACATATCCTCCAGGACACATACAAAATGTATAAACTCCTCGATTATTAGATGCTTGATAAGTTAATTTATAACTTGCAGGAGGTAAGTCATCACTAAATTTACCATATTGACTTTTATTTATCATATCTTGCTTGTGTTGAACTCTAACACCAACCGCAAATGCTTTAGAATCCATATTTAATCCCTTATCATATAGCATTTTTATAGTATCTCTTGCACTATGACCAATAGCAAGAATTAAACAGTCACATTTAATTCTTTTTCTTTTATTAATCACAATTGATTCTATCCTGTTATTCTCAACATATATATTTGTTAAACAAGAATGATACATTATTGTTCCACCTAAACTAATAATTCTATTCCTTAAATTTTTTATTACATCTTTTAATATATTACTTCCTATATGAGGTTTATTGGAAATAGATATTTCAGAAGGTGCTCCACATTTTATAAAAGTATCATATACTTTTTTAATTCTACCTTCTTTATCATTTACTAAAGTATTAAGTTTTCCGTCAGAAAACGTCCCTGCTCCACCTTCTCCAAAACAAACATTACTTTCTTTATTAAGAGTCCCTTTTTTCCAAAATGTTTCAACTGAATTAGTTCTATCTTCTACTCTTTCCCCTCTTTCAATAATAACTGGATTATATCCATTTTCTGCTAAAATAAGTGCACAAAAAAGCCCAGCAGGTCCTTCACCAACTATTACTGGTCTTTCCTTTAAAAGAACTCTTCCTTTTTTTATTTCTTTATAAATTACTTCTTCTATTTTAACTACATCATTTGATTTTACTTTATTTAATATTTTTTCTTCATCAAATAATTCTACATTTACTTCATATACAAATAAAACATTATTTTTGTCTCTTGCATCAATAGATTTTTTTACAATAATCATATCTTTCAAGTCTTTATAATTAATCTTTAACTTAGCAAGAACTTTCTTTTGTAAATAATCAAAAGTATCTTTTTTTATTTCAACTTTTATTTGTCTTACTCTAATCATCGCTAACACTCTTTCCTGCAATCATTCCAGATAGCCATGCAAACCCAAGATTGTATCCTCCACAATCTCCATCTACATCTAAAACTTCTCCAACGATATATAACCCCTTACATATTTTAGATTCAAAAGTCTTTGGATTTATTTCACTTGTATCTACTCCACCTGTACATACTTGAGAATCTATAAAAGATTTTGATCCAGATATTTCTAGTTTAAAATTTGATAATTCGTTTACTAGTATTATTTTTTCATATTCACTTAAATCGTTCCATTTCTTTCCTGTCAACTGATTTTTATTTAAAATAGTTGCAATTAATTTATGATTTAATAAACTTTCCAAAAAACCTTCTAGATTATCTATAACATGTTTACTTCTTTCATCTAAAAAATCTCTCAAATTATTTATTTCTGGTAAAAAATTTATTCTTAAATATACTTCTTTATCTTCATCTAATGCTCTATTAGCAATTCCACTTAAGTTAAAAATACAAATTCCACTTACTCCAAAATCTGTAAGCATTATTTCCCCTTCTTCAGTTTTTTCCAAATTGTTATCAACATATATTTCAACTTTAGCACTATTTCTTACTCCTGCCCATTGTTTAAAATAATTTCCAACTCCTGTTAATTGAACCAAAGAAGGCATAACTTTAATAATATTATGTCCTAGTTTTTTACAAAATTTATATCCTAAATTTTCATCTTTATAATAAGAATTACTTCCAGTTGCTATTATTACTTTATCTGCTACAATAGATTCATTATCATTATATTTGATAATAAATCTATTGTTATCTTTCTTTATATCTTTTACATTTGAATTTGCTATTATATTAACATTATTAAACAAAGTATTATATAGTAAAGCATCTCTAACACTACTTGCTTCTTTAGACATAGGATAATAGTAACCATTTTTAATAGTAGGAACTATCCCAATTGTATTAAAGAAATCTAATACTTCATTTCTATTCTTTAAAGTATTAACTTCTTTTATAAAATTTTGATTTGTTGAATGAAAATGATTATTATTAAAATCTTCATTCCAATAATTACATCTTCCATTTCCTGTTACAAGAATTTTTTTTGCGCTTTTATTAAATCTTTCTAAAATTGTTACATTATTAGAACCATTTTTGGCAAAATATCCTGCAACTAATCCACTTGCTCCTGCTCCTATTATTACTATTTCCATATAATCACCTTAACTATTCTTTACTTTTTTTAACAGACTTTTTTTCTTTATTTTTAGTTTCTTTTTTCTTTATAGTTTTTTTTGTAACATTCTTCTTTTTTGTTGCTTTAATTGGTTTTTCAATATTTATAATATTTTCTTTTTCTATTTTTCTTTTTTTATTTTTATTGTGATTAATTAATGTATATAAATCATAACCAATACTTATTAATAATGCAATTAATAGAATAAAAGATAAAGTACCTAAATAATAAGAATCAACTACTTTGTCTGAAAGTATATCTTCTTTATCTGGTAATAACCAAAGTACTAAACCTCCTGAAAACAGTGTAATAATAAATAACAAGTATAATATGATTGTAATATTACTTAACTTTTGAATTAAATATTTAAGAATAATAAATCCAAGTACTACAAACAAAATAATTGTTAAAAAATTCTTGAAGAAAAATGCACTAATCATACAAAAAAAATAATTTATTGCATATATCATTATTCTTCCTCCTTGTACTTAGAATCATATAAATCTGTATCATCTATTTGTTCTTTTATTTCCTCATACTTTGGTAATTCTTCTTTACTGGAAAGTCCAAAATAATCTAGAAAATCTCTTGTTGTTCTATACATAGTTGCTCTTCCTATTCCTTCACTTTTTCCAGCTTCACAAACAAATCCTTTAGCTACCAGTCTTCTAATCATTTCTCTTGAATTAATTCCTCTAATTGTATCAACATCTTGCACGGTTACTGGTTCATTATATGCAATAATTGCTAAAGTTTCTAAAGCAGCTTGAGAAAGAGAATTTGTTTCAGGGTTTTCTATTAATTTTTGATAATAATCTCTATGCTCTTTCTTTGTTGTTATTTTAAAACTATTACCTAAAAAACTTAATTGTATTCCATATTCTTCACTTTCATATCTATTACGAAGAGTATTTAATACTTCTTTTGCTTCTTCTTCTTTTAATTCTAGTATATCTTCTATTTGTTCAATAGTTAGTCCTTCGTCTCCAACTACAAATAAAAGTCCTTCAAGTATTCCTACGTATCTATTCATTTTGCTACCTCACAAATAATATCTCCATACTCTTCTTCTTGAGATATTTTAAGTTCATTTTGTTTTGCCATTTCTAATATTGCAAGAAATGTAACTACTACATACTCTTTATTTAAAACATCAAATAATTCTAAAAAATTTACACGCTTTTTATTATTTAATATTTTTCTTATGGAAATAGTTCTTTCTTCAACAGACATCTCTTTTTTTGTTATTTTTGTATGTAATGGTTGTTCAAGTTTCTTCCTTTCTAGGAATTTTTGAAATGCCTTTAGCAAGTCATCTAAAGAAACATCACTATTATTAATCATCATATTTGTATCACTATATTCTTTTAAATTTTCTGGAAGTCTTGTAAATATTTGTTTTCTTTCATTTTCCAATATTTTAAAATCTTCTGTTAAATCTTTATACTTTTGATATTCAATTAATCTATTAACAAGATCTTGTTCTGGATCAACTTCTTCATCATCTTCCTCTTCTTCATGTCTTGGTAAAAGAAGTTTTGATTTCATTTCTAATAATTCACTAGCCATAACCAAATAACTACTTGCAATGTCTAGATTTAATCTTTCCATCTCATCTATAAACTTTAGATATTCATCTATTATTACTTCTATTTTTAAATTTAAAAGGTCCATTTTTTTCTCTTTTATTAAATGAAGTAATAAGTCCATAGGACCTTCAAAATCATCTATTTTAAATGTTATTTCCATACCATCAATCCTTAATAAATATATTATAACATACAAAACAAAAAAAGAATAATGTTTAGCATGAACATTATTCTATTTTATTATAAAATATTTTGAATAATAATTAGATAAGTAATTATCTGGATTATCACTATTCTCCAATCCCTTGAATCCTATAGCCACATATTTGATTTTTGAATCTTTATCTTCAAAAGTATAATTAATACATAGCATACTTCCTTCTAGTATATCATCAGCAATATACTCATCTTTTATAGTATTTTTTTCATCATTTATACATAAACCACTTAATTGCTGTTTATTAATCAATGTATGAATATTATCTATTTCATTAAATTCTTCATCATAATAATCTATTACAGGTAAATAATTCTTACTAATATTTTGATTTAATACATCTTTATTAGCTATAAAACCAGCATTTATTATTGAATTAGAAGATGTATCCTTTTTAGTAACAGTTAAATCAATATTATCACTTTTATCATTAAATAATGAATTTAAACTATATGCATCATAATATTTGATTTGATAAAATGACTCGTTACCTGATTCATCAATACCTTTAACGTTGATAAATCCATCATCTGTTTTTTCATATGTTAAATCACATTTGCCTGAATTATCAGTACACTCTATATCATCATAATTTTCTTTTTCATCTACAAATACAATTACATTATGTTTTGATGTTATTACAGGGTTTTCTCTATCTATGATTCCACTTATAACTTCTACAAATTCATTATTTCTATCTGATGCTATATATCCTGTAATTCCTTGTTTTGTTTTTATTTTATACCAATAATAATCATCTTTATCAATATGTTCTAATACTGTAAAAATTTCACCTAAATATACAGTCCCTATATCTTTTGACTCAATAGTAGGTTCTTTTCTAATATTTAAAGCTTTAACTAATACTCTTATTTGGTTTTTGTTTATATCTCTTGGATTACTTTGATTAAACTTTTCTTTTCCAGGCCAAAACAAAAATCCAACAATAAGGATTATTATGGCTAAAACAATATCTAAAATTAAACTTCTTCTCTTTGTTTCTATCATGATTATATTATATAGCAAAACATCTAATTAAATCAATCTTTTGGATTAAATATAAGTAAAAAAATGAATGAAAAGAAAATAACGGATACAATACCTGCAGCTGTTAAGTCAAATGCACCTAGGAATAATCCAAAGAAGCCAACATCACTAGCACGTGCTAAAGCTCCATGTATCAAAGAATGTCCAAAAGAAGTAATTGGAACGTATGCACCGGGTCCAACATTATCTATAAACCAATCATAAATGCTAAATATATCTAAGAAAGCTCCAATTATTACAAAAAGACTAGTAATATGTCCTGGAGTTAATTTAGTATTATCAAGAATTATTTGTCCAATTAAACAAACAATTCCTACAAATAAAAATGAATATAAATATGTCATATTACACTCTCCAAACTAATAGCATGACTTATAGATAATATTGGATGTTTTTGATAAATAAAAGTTGGTGAAAATAATGCTCCTGTTGCTACAACTAATACTTTCTTAAGTATTCCTTTTTCAATTAATGGAAAAATATAAGAATAATTAACAAGTGGAGAACAAGCAGGTCCACTTCCTCCTGCATGTACATTTTTCTGTTTATTTAAATCATAAATCATAGTACCACTATCATTATAATTATTTAATAAATCTATTCCATATTCATCTTTTAAATAGTCTCTTAATATTCCCATTCCATATATTCCTAAATCTCCGGTAATGATTAAATCATAATAATTTATATCTCTTTTTGTATCTTTTAAATGAGCTACTATTGTTTCTCCTGCTGCTACTGCCATATTAGCACCCATATTATTTGCATCATTTTGACCCATATCACAAATTTTTCCAATTGTTCCACTCTCAACTTTTATTTTTGTTTTATGATTACAAAGCAAAATACTTGCTCCACCTGTTGTAGTAAACGTTGAACTAAGTGGCCTTGGTGCACCATATTCAATTGGATTTCTATATTGTTTTTCACTTGATAAATTATGAGAGGAAACGCTTACAATAGCATTCTTAATATAATCTTTTTCAATTAAAGAAGAAGCAATTATTACTCCTTCAGTAAATGTTGAACAAGCACTATATATTCCAAGATGTGGTATATTGAACTTTTTAATTCCATAACTTGTAGCAGTTATTTGATTTAGTAAATCTCCTCCAATAATTAAAGATATTTCTTTACTACTTTTTCTCGCCTTTCTTAACAAAATATCCACTGATTCTTCTAATAATCTCACTTCAGCATCTTCAAAACTTTTCTCACCAATATATAAGTTATCATAACTTTTATCAAATTTATGTCCAAGTGGTCCCTTTTTCTCATATGGTCCTGTTACACAAGAAGTATTTTCTACATAAACATTATCAAATTTAAACGTCATATCAAAAACCTCCTATATATCGTATACTTCCAAATAAAACTGCAGACACAATTCCATACACAATTACTGATCCAGCAAGTTTCAACATGTTACAACCAATTCCATAAATTGGACCTTCTCTTTTATAATCAAGTCCAGCACTCATTACTGAATGAGCAAATCCTGTTATTGGAATTATAAGACCACATTTTGCAAAATTAACCCATTTGTCAAAAAAACCTAAAGCAGTAAAAAGACAAGCTAATATAATAAAAGTTAAAAGCATAAATGTGGCTGCATCTTTAGAAGAAATATCAAAAGTAAATTGATAAAAATCAGATAAAAGATGAGCAAATACTCCCATAAATCCACCAACTAAGAAAGAAATAACAGAATTTGCAATTCTATTTTCTTTTGGTTTATTACTATCAACTATTCTCTTATAGTCTTTCTTTTCCATATAATCACCACTAGTATTTTTAACAATAAAAAAAATAATATACTAACATGTAATATTATCTTTTATTTTTTTTAATATTTTGCTCTCTTTTCTAGATACTTGTACTTGGGATATACCTAACTCCCTAGACGTTTCTATTTGACTTTTATCTTTAAAATATCTAATTTCAATTAGTTTTCTTTCATCATCTGGAAGTTGTTCTATTTCTTCTTTTAATGCAAGAATATCTTCATCATATCCCTTTTCGATATATGCTTCATAATCATAAAGATTAACATCATTTTCATCTGATAAATCACAATCCATACTTTTTACTGTTAAGGATAAATTAATAGCATTAACAATATCACTTACAGAAACTTCTAAATAGCTAGCTAATTCTTCTATACTAGGTTCTTTAGAATTAACCTGTGTTAAATATTCTTTTACTCTTGATATAGATCGTATTAATTTATCATTATCATAGTTTCTTTTAATTGTTCTATTTTCTCTAATATATTTTAGTATTTCTCCCTTAATATAAAAATGAGCATAAGTAGAAAACTTAGCAATACTATCTTCTTTATAGTTTTCAAAAGCTTTTTGAAGTCCAATATTTCCTACTTGATATAAATCTTCTAAATCTTCTTCATTATAACAATATTTTTTAGCTATTCCATATATTAAGTTTTTAAACAGCTCTACTGTTTCATTATCCATTCATTTCACCTTTTCTTATAAACAAATATAGAACAATTTATAAAAAAAATATACACATTCGACAAAACTAGCTAAAAAAAGTATTCGACAAAAATCGAATACTTATTCTTTATCTTCTAAATTTTTATCTATTATATATCTTGGTCTTTGTTTAGTTTCACTATATATCTTACCAATATATTCCCCAATTATTCCAATAGATAACATTTGTATTCCTGCAATTAACCAAATAGATCCCACAATAAACGTCCAACCAGCAACTGTCTGTCCAAGAAGTTTAACAATAAGACAATATAACAGCATAATAATACTTAAAACAAATATTACTACTCCAATACTTAATACCATTCTTATTGGTTTAATACTAAATGAAGTAATTCCATCCCAAGCAAAACTCATCATTTTTTTTAATGGATATTTTGACTTTCCAGCAAATCTTTTCTTTCTTTCATAATAAACTACGTCTGATTTAAATCCTACTAAAGGAAACATTCCTCTTAAAAATAAGTTTACTTCATTAAAATTAGAGAAAGCATCAAGTGCTTTTTTGCTTGTCAATCTATAGTCAGCATGGTTATATACAATATCTACTCCCATAAACTTCATAAACTTATAAAATCCTTGAGCAGTAATTCTTTTGAAAAAAGAATCTTTTTTTCTTGAACTTCTTACACCATAAACTACTTCAGAGCCATCATAATACTTATCAATCATCTCATCCATAGCATTTACATCATCTTGCAAATCGGCATCCATACTTATAACAATATCTGCATATTCTTTTGCAGTCATTAATCCCGCTAATAATGCATTTTGATGTCCTTCGTTTTTAGATAAAGAAATACCTGTAAACATCTTATCTTTTCTATTAATATCACTAATTATTTTCCAAGTATTATCATGTGATCCATCATTTACAAACATTACTTTGCTATTACCAGATATCTTTTTTTTCTTAATTAATGATTCAAGTTTTTTCTTTAATTCTTTTATTGTTTCATTTAATACTTCCTCTTCATTAAAACATGGAACAACAACATACAAAGTATTTCCTCTTTTCATACAATCACTCACTAACTAAAAATATTATATCACTTAAAAACAAAAGTAAGAAACTATTTATTTCTTACTTTTTCTTTTTCCTAAATGTCTAATTTTATAATATAATGCGGGTAAAAACAATGAAATTATTGATCCAGTTACAACATAATTTATTACAAATTCATTAGATAATTCTTCATTCCATACAAAGTATCTTTTAATAATTAATACTAATATTATTAATAATATATTAAGTATTACTGTAGCTTTTAAATAATAACCAAGGATTTCAAAAAAATCATATCCTTCTTCCATGAGAAATCTTTTAAATATATGAAGTAAAGTTATTAATAATGCTACAGAAAAAAAACATATTAATTGTCCCATATTACCTCTTACTCAACCACTGTTTTCCAAAGTAAATGTTTATTACAATAAGCATATAAAACCATTCCAGGAACATAATCAAATTCTTCTTTAACTTGTTCCCCTGGTTTATAATACTTTACAATTTCTTTATCTTCGTATGATGCTGAAATCCATTCAATATAATGATCTTCTTCCATTACATGATTTACTAATACTTCTATAACATCCCCATATTTTTCATATGTTGGAACATGTTTTTCAACTGCTCCATCACTACTGTTTGCAGTTAAAGTTTTCATGTTTTCTCCGCAACATATAATTCCACAATTATCGCAATTACAATCTTCTATAACTCTTACTATTGCACCACATTTCATGCACTTTTTAATAACTAATTCTCTCATATTAAACACCTCACAAATTCAATATACCTTTTTTTTGTAATTTAATCAAGTATATATTATTTATACTTTTTCAAAAATCCTTTCTATAAAGATAAAAGTCACTTATACGTGACTTCTATTCTTCTTTTTTCTCTTTTTTTACTTCTTGCCCTTTATTCTTATTTTTTCTAATAAACCCAAGAGTTACTACTGAAGCAACAGCTGCTAAAGCAGCTCCAACTCCAATTGCTACTTTTTTCTTACTCATAAATACCTCCTATATAAGTTTCTTATATATAATATTATAAAATAAGCATTATAATTTTACAACAAGTCAAACATATTTATATGTAAACTTTACTTAAAAAATGGTTTCTTGTTTAAAACTTTTACGTGTTGTTTTACATCAAGATAATTATCAGCTCTATCAATCATTACATATCCTAAATCTGGAGAATGATTTGTATTATATGGATTTACTATTGATGGAAGCGCAATAATAATTTTATTGTTATAAACAAATTCCTCAAATCTATTTTTTCCACCAATTAACACTAGATCCTTGTCATAATTCTTAATTATACTATTAAGTCTTATACTTGGATCATATGTGTGACCTTTATAAGTCATTATTTCCCCATCATTAAATCCAAGATTATTTTGCTTACCATATGTACATTTTAATAATGTATCATTGTAAACCACCCTATCAAATCCTAAATCCTCTATATCTTCTCTTTTTCTAGATAACTCTTTATTCATATTAATAAGATTTCTTTTTAATACATAAATCTCAGTAGCTCCAGATAACACTTTATATCTTATATTAACATTTTTAGGAAGAATATTTGCTACTCTATCTATTTCTTCTTCAACTTTTCTTCTATTTTCAATATTTTTTTTAGAAAAGTTATACATCCCTCCACAAATAACAATATTATTACATTTATTATTTTCACATTCTTCTATTAATTTATTAAATTGTTCTACTGTAAATTGGTCATCATCTTTGCTTTTTCCAAATGATGGATTAGCAATAAAACATGATATTCTATTCATTATATTACCTCCTTTCATTAGAGCTTTTAAATTGTATCACAAAACAAAAAACGAGTCAATTATGACTCGTTATATTATTCTACTAAATCTAATGTTTGATATTCGTATGTTTTGTACTTTTCTCTTGTATAGTTTCCTTGAGTAACAGTTGCAGTTCTTATATCTCCTTCATCAGTTCTAACTTTAAGTTTATCTCCCTTTTTTAGTATAACGTTTTCAGGAGCAACATATATTAGATTTTTCTTAGTTCCATAAAACTTAACTTTTACATATGTTTCTTGATTAGAATTAACTTTTATTATTCTTTTTGTTTTTTTAGCTGCATTTGTTTTTTTAGTTTTCTTTGCTTGTTTCTTTTTAACAACAACTATTTTATCTTCATCATCATCTTCATCTAATAAAAACTTATTAGTTTTCTTTACAGTAGTATATCTACTATCTCTCATCTTATACATAATTCCTATAAGAATTGTCCATATAATTGTTAAGAATAAAATAATTGCTAAACATATTAATAATTTATCAACATTTGAAATACTACCATTTTCCACTACATCTAAAAACATAATTTCACCAAAACCTTTCCCTTTTTTATGTCGCATATTATATCATATTTTTTTTATTTTGTCTAGTTTTTATTATTTCCTAGTCTTTTTATAATTTTCTATATTAAGTATTTTACATTTGTGTTCGTTAATTTCTTCAACCTGTTCAGTATAAAACAAATTAGACTTTATAATATTTTTTATATTATTATAATTCATTTTATCTATAAAAGAATGATTTAACACATCTTTATAATTCTTTTTATCTTCATTAACAATATCAATATCTAATGAATCAATTAGTTGGTATTGAACTAGTTTATCTTGTATTCCATATTTCATTCCTACAATAGTTACTATTTCTCTTTCTGATAATATGCCTTTTTCTTTATGCTCATCAAAATAGTCTTCAATTTCTCCACCTAATATATTAAATCTATTTGATTCATTTACATCAACATATTTATCCCATCTTTTTGAAACATATTTATATTTAACAATTACATCTTTTAGCAATTCTTTATTAACACAAATGTAATCAGATAACATTTCATCATAAATTCTTATTGCCTCAATTAAAGCATTATATATTCCTTTTTCTTCTAATTCTTCAAGTGATTGGTATTGTTTATGAAGTATTCTATCAAGAGCATAATAGTCATCAATAAATAACTCATTAATCATTTTCTTAGCATAAAAATCTGTTACAATTTTATTATTTTTGTATAAATCAAAAACATACCAAAATCCAAGTCCCACATCACTTTGAAATTCATAATCATCCTTTTCAAAATATTTTGCATGTTCAACTTGTAATCTTAAAGCTGTATAAAGAACATTTCTCATTAATTCGTATTGATAATATCTATCATCATTTTTAGATTTTAATAAATTTCTCATTATAATTGATATCTCTATTATATTATCATTATCATCAGTATTTTTTGTATAATAATCTACACAGTTACATAAAAAATCTAAATTATTATTAAATTTTTTAATAAGAAATCTGATAAATCCAGTATCAGTTTTTACTTTATTAGAGCAATAGAAATACATTTTGTAATCATTAGATACATTTAATACTCTTTCCATAAAATACTTATTATTTTCTAATTGCTCAATAGGAAAATCTGATATGTCTTTACCATCTATATAATCATTAACTAATTTATTAATATCAACAGCCATAAGAACCCCCACAAAATTGTTCATTATTATATCATAATAATTATTATTTGTCTATATAAAAGAAGCTTATTATTTAACAAGCTTCTTAACACATGCTCTTGAATGATTAATAAAATCAATTGAATTGAATATTTCTTAATATAGATAAAAACATTTATCATTGAGCATTTTTAAAGTCAAAAAAAGAAACTCACGTTTCTTTTATAAATATCTTTTTCTTTTAGTTCTATTCATAGTTTGTTTATAAAAGTCATCTTCTACTAACTCGAGACCTTCTTTTGAAATAAGAGAATCTTCTATTCCATTTATAATTTTATTTCTAATATCAATAGCGTTTCTAACTTCTTTAATATCAGTATTATAGTAATCTACTATATCTTTTACAAATCTTTCTTTACGCTCTAATCTTCTAATTGATTCTTCCATAATTTCATTAGTAAGTGGATGTAGATTAGATTCTTCGACTATCTTTCTTAATTTGTTTTGCTCTTTTTCTAAGTCAAATGTATTAATAATATCTAGACTAGGGATTTCATTACCACTTATAGATACTAATGAATTACCATCAATTGTTATAATTCTATTTCCACATTTAATTCCATCTTTATTAAATTCATATAATTTGTTATTGTCTTTTAAACAAATTCTATCAAGTCCTAAACCAAAACTTGCAATTTCTTTTCCATATTTATCACAATATTTAGTTCTTACTCCATTCATTATATCGTGCCTATGAACATTTTCAAAAGATTCATAACCAGGTTCTAATCCAATATTATTTGACAAATTAATATAATCTCCATTATTCAATAAATAATCTAAAGATATATCATGCCTAATATATTTAACTGTTCTATTATAATCATCTTTTGTTTCTTCTTCGTTATAATTAATCTTTATATTTGTTTGATGTCCTAATGAATCAGTTACTTTAAACTCATTACCATGTTTTTCGTAATTATATTTAACACCATTTAACTCTACTTCTCCATTAAGTTCATTAATATCAGTAGTTACCCCCATTCTTCCAATAATTCCTGCTATTTCTTTTAATCCAAGATCAATAAATAATTCCATAAAACCTCCACTGTTACCTTACTATTATAATACTATTATTATTATTTAAAAGCTTTTTTTTCTTTTCTTTATTAATATGTTTCATAAATAAATCTTTTATTGCTTGATTCATTTTATTTTCTCTTTCATCTTTCATAGGACATTCATTAGATAATTCTAAATTCTTACAAGAATAATTATTATTAACAAACTTAAAATAATTAGTAATAAACTCTTTAGCTGAAAGCTTTTCAATCATTTTAATAAATTTAATAAATTCATTCTTTTTATTTGGCATATATTTTTCAAATTGTTTATAAATTGCAATTAAATGTTCTTCATTAAATTCGAGTCTACTAACAACATTTTCTTTATAAAATGAAGGAACTGGTATCATTCCAATATTAGTTAAAAATTCTTTTCCTAACTCTTCCTCTGTATAATTATTCTTTACAAATTCTACTGGTCCATTTCCATCAAGTATAAACATATATCTATTAAATATTATTGGTATTTTTATATTAATATTTTTATCATATTCACTTATTTCGCTATACTCATAATATGCATCATTAATATCATTTAATGTTTCTAAATCAAAATCATTAACATGAATGTCACTCCTAAGAAGTTTATTCACATTTTTGTAATTGTCTAACTTTTTAGTCATTTTATAAGTATCTTTTTTTACTTTATCAGAAAAATAATCTGATTTTATAAAGTCTTCAATTACTTTAGAATATGTTGGATCTATATAAGGTCTTCTAATAATATAATAAATATATAAATCAAGAGCATTATTAACTATTCTTCCATTATCTTCTAACTTTTTTCCATCTAAGAATTTACATATACTAATTAATTTTTCTACAGTTAAATCTGCATCAGGAAACAATACTTTTCTACAAAAATCATCATATGTATATTGTCCTACAAGGCTAGGAGTCATATTATCACTCATTTCTAAAAAAACTATGTAGATACAATACCTACATAGTTATCTATAATATCATATTCAGATAATTGAATCAAGACAATTAAATATTAGAAAAAGCTGGTTTTAATACTTTTTTAGGGCTTCCTAATGATAAAACATAATCTTTACTTCCCATTACGTGTTCTTGTAAAACTGAAGTATCTTTTATTCTTCCTGCATAATCATAAGTAGGAAGAAGAATATATTTTGATTGAAGTATTTGAGGAATTTTCTGTTCATTTAATCTAATTTCATATTTTCTATCATATTGTTTAGATTGTTTTATTAATTCATATGATGTTTCAATATTAGAATCTTTTAATTTTGAAACTAATTTCTTTAATTCTTGTTCACTTTTTTCTTTATATAAATCTGTTTTTAAAGCTAAATGTGGTAATAAATTAATTGTATAAACAATACCAAATTGTGCTATTAACATAGTTATGATCTTTTTAATATCTCCTTTATAGATTAGACAATCCAATCCTAAAAATACTGGAAGATTAATCTTAGCCCAATCTCCTTTATTATTTCTAGTTATTTTTTTTATAGAAAATTTTTCATTTACATTCTTAACTGCACATATTAAATCATAATTAATTAAAACATTCATAATAATTCCCTCAAAGTGCAATTATTATAACAAAAAAAATATAATTATTCAAATATAACGAGTATTAATCTAATAATA
The DNA here is from genome assembly GCA_902793375.1 of uncultured Erysipelotrichaceae bacterium. Taxonomy (GTDB): domain Bacteria; phylum Bacillota_I; class Bacilli_A; order RF39; family UBA660; genus RUG13868. The sequence continues at coordinate 65,469 of CADBDE010000003.1, forward strand.
CTCTTATTTGATCGTATTCATGTTTTGTAAAAGCACATAATCTAACATTTATTTCATAATCTTTATTATCCTCAATAAATTTATTGTATGCTTTGATACACTCTCTAGCAGACTCTATAGTTGGATTAGATAATTTTCCTCCAAATATTCCTGAACTAATAAGTGGAAAAGATATACTATGAAGATTATTTTCTTTTAAAATTTTTAAAGAATTGAAATAAGCATTAAATAATTTATTAAAAGCATCAGGAGTCCTGTTAAAATCTGGTCCTACTGCATGAATAATATATTTAGCATTAGTTATATTAAATGCTGGTGTTATTACTGCCTCTCCATCATTTAATGGAATTTGATATTTGCTACAAGCAGTAGTTAACTCTTTGTATCCTGCTCTTGAAAAAATAGCTCCACAAACTCCACCACCACTTGCTAAATATTTATTTGCAGCGTTTACTATCGCATCTACTTCTTCATCAACACAAGAAGCATTAATAAACTCTAATTTACTCATATTCTACCTTTTTGTCTCCTTTTATTGTATATAATACACTTATTATTATCTAATCTTACATCACTATTTATTGAAATAGCATCTACTTATATTAAGTATAACATTTAAAAAGCAATTAGAATACTAATTGCTTTATTTTTTTACTCTAACATAACTTGTAAACCATTTGTTAAAATCTTCTTTTGAATTTGAGTACTTTAAGTCATCATTACTTTCAGCATCTGTATATGCAAGTATTTCTCCTTTATAGATTATCATTACTGAAGGAGCATATTTTACTTTTTCAAATAATCTTGAATTTTTATATATTTTTAATCCAATATTATAAATATAAAGATCATTTTCTTTTGCAAGAGCCAAGATATTGTTTTCTAAACTTACTTCTCCTTCTATACTAGAATAGCAAAAGTCTCCATTAGTTAGTAATATAACAAATGATTCCTTATTATCAAGCATTTGATTTATTTTTTTTCCATACTCTACTGATTTATTATCTATTTTTTCTTCTATTTCTGTTGCTTTATCAGTTCCTGCAAAAGCAGTATATTCACTTTTATATTCGTATAGATTTAGTTCCTCTATTCCTTTTCCAGAAGCATTATTATAATATTTATCATCTATATAGATAGGTAATTCTATCTCTTTTTTTATTTCTTTTAATTCATCAAATTTTATTTCATGATATGGAACTGTACTAAAATCATAACCATCTTCTGTTTTATTAACTTTTATATCATTTTTTCCTTCATAATACCAATAACCACCAATATTATATATTTTAGTTTCGTCCCATCCAAGTGATACAAGAAATGCTTTAGTCATTCCAGCATATCCTCCACCACCACACATTAAAAAAATTACTTTATCTTTTGGAAATAGTTCTTCTATAATACTTAATGATTCTTCATAATTCGGAACATAATTACCATTTTCATCAACACCAAATAAAGTTTTTCCAGAATAAGTACTTCCTACTACTTCAGGAAGACCTTCAACTGGTACTATATAAGGAAGTGGTATTACTTCAAATCCTTTAATATATCCTGATAAAAATCTATCCCCTCCAATATTTTCATATTGAGCTGGATCATCTAACATTCTCATGTCTCTATATACTGAATCACTTCTATTTAAATATTCATCTATATTAGATTCATTAATATTTTTATCTATTCCAAGCTGTCCACGCTCTCCTCCAGTTACTTCAGGAAGTGGAAGAGGTTTTAAATTTCCTTCATTACCATTTTCAGTATTATTTGATTTATTATTTGATGTTAATAAAAATATAACTCCAATTACTATTAGTAAAACTGAAGCAATTATAGCAATAATACCTTTATTAAATTTCTTTTTTGTTGGATCAGTAATTATTTCTTCATTATTATTCACAATATACATCTCCTATCCTCTTATAGATTATAATATCACAAATAAAAAATTAAAAAAGTGGAAATATTATTTTCCACTCTTTTATTTTATAAATGCTATTTTCTTTTCCAAAATGGTCTTTTTGTTAATTTTTTTGGTTCTTCTTTTACTACTTCTTCATTAGTTTTTTCTTTTAGGTCAGCAAATATAGATACGTCAAATTTTTCTCCTGATAGAATTGCATCTTTGAAGTCATCAAAAGTTTCTGGTCCTTCAAAAGATATGCCATCTTTTTTCATTTTAGAAATGAAACTATTGTAATTTATGAAACCTTGTCTGTCATATGGATATTTATGTTCATTAGCTCTTTCACCATTTAGGAAACTTGTAACTTCACCAGTATAGCAACGAACTACATCTTTGATTGGGTTTGCATTTTCTTTAAAATGATTTTCTTCATCAACATCATTTTTATTGTATACAAGACCAAGTTCCAAATTCATTTTAATAGTATCATATGGTTTTTGTCTTGCGTAATACTCTGCAGCATCACGAAATATAAACTTTACAGTCCCAATAAAATCATCTTGATAAAAACTATTCATTCTTTCTGTAACTATGTTCTTATCTGTTCTAACTTCACCATTGTTAAAGAAACTTACATACGCATCATCATTAGATACACTTGCTTCTTGTAATTCCTCAAGTAACGTTTTTCCAAACATTTTTTAACCTCCTTCTATAATTTTTGTTTGATAGGCCCCCAAACAAACTTGTATTATATTCAGTTTTGTGGTATAATCAAATACAAATTTTTTATGGGTTGTATAACCTGTGGTTATGGGGGTTTTTATGAATACTAGTTTAGATCTTTATAAAGCATTTTATTATGTTGCAAAAAACAAAAGCATTACACAAGCATCAAATGAAATGATGATAAGCCAACCTGCTGTTAGTAAGTCAATTAAAGTATTAGAAAGAGACTTAAATGTTATTTTATTTAATAGAAATAAAGATGGTGTTTCACTAACTAATGCAGGAGATATTTTATACAATAAAATTAATAAAGCTATGGAATTAATTGTATCAGCTGAAGAAGATATAACAAGCATTAATACACTTGAAAAAGGAACAATTAATATTGGAGCAGGAAATACAATAATGCAAAGATATTTGATGCCATACATAAAAGAATTTCATGAGAAATATCCACATATTAATGTAATTGTACATACTGTTGTTACTGAAGAATTAATTAAAAAAGCACAACTTGGACTTATTGATATAGTGTTTACTCACCTACCTAATACAATCCCAAATAACTTTAATATATTAAAGATAAAAGAATTACATGATATCTTAGTAGTTAATAAAGATAGTAAATATATAGATAAAACAATAAGTAAAAAAGAAATTAAGAAATTACCACTAGTTTTACTTCCATTTAATGCAAGTAATAGAAAAAATTTCAACAAGTTCTGTGCAAAAAATAATATTGTTATTAATCCATTAATGGAAATAGGAAATGATTTAATTATTGAAGACTGTGCACAAAATGGATTAGGAGTTGGATTAGTAGTTAAAGAATATGTTCAAAATAAATTAGATAATAAAGAATTATTTGAATTAAAGACATCATTTGATATAGAACCAAAATATTTAGTATGTTTAATAGAACAAAATAGAATGAACAATATAACAGTTAAAAAATTTGTAGAACTTTTAAAATAGAATAAAAATATGATATAATTAAGATAATCTTGGGGTGATTATATGAATAAAATAAACATATATTTATCAAGTTTTGTACCAGATAATATGAAGTTTTTAGTAGAGTTTTTAAACTATGAATATGGTTATTTAAAAACTCATTATTATGAAGTATCATTTGAACTAGGAGAAGAAAAATCAAATACAATTAAAATAACTGGAATAAAAGAATTAGATGAAGTACTTCCTTATTTTGAAAGTGTTTTTAAAAAAGGAAGTATTAAAGATCGTAAATTAGATGAAGAAACAACAAATGATGTTATTAAATTATTATGTAAAGAATTATTAGATAAAAATGAAAATAAAATCACTCTAGAAAAAGAAGTTAAAATAAACTTAGATAAACAAGATAATACCTCTTTTGAAGAAATTGAAAATCCCAATATCAGTAATGATAGTTTTAACAGCTATCTTTTTAGTAAAAGAAGTTTTAATAATTATTTAAAATCAAAGAGAGAGTTTAAATAACTATGCAACAAGAATTAAATAGAATAATTGATTATATCAATTCAAGAACTGATTGGGGAAAACTTGAAAAAATGAGGTTTGCTTACATTGAATTAGGTAAGCTTGTACATAAAGACGTATTTTTCTTTTACACAATACAAAATAATTTATTAAATGGAAAAGAAGATTTTCAATATGATATAAATACTATTGATGAAATGGTTAATTCTACTAATAGATTTGACTACAAAGTAATATGTAAAAATAGTGCAGATATGCTTAAATACATATTTGATCATGTTGGAATAGAATGTGAATTAAGAAAAACTATTAAAACTGAAATTTATAAAAGTGATGATAAAGAAGTTATAATAAATCACTACTTCATTGTGGCAGTTGATGAAGACAATAAAAAGTATATTATGACATTAAATCCTGATATATATAATATTAAAATTAGTAAAAAAACATCTCACTTTGGTACTAAAATACCTTATAAAGTATATGAGACTATAACTAATGAAAAAGGAGAAAAAGAAAAAGTTCTTACACAAGTTTATGAAGGTGAAGAAATAGATGGTACTCCTCTTTCTGTTGATGAATTAAAAGCACTTGATGAAAAGATTGGTTATAATTTTATTAATTATAACGGAAGACTTGTTTACACAGATGAACTACTAGATGCCTTAGAAAAAAGTTATAAATATAACACAAAATTATTAAATGATGGAGAATACTTCAACATGGTTAGTTGTGATACTCCATTCTATTATGATATTTGTAATCTATTAAATGGTAAAAAATCTTTAGAAGAAATTCTTGGAAGTGATAAAGTACCTACTAAAGAAGAAATAGATGATTCTTATATAGATTATGAAAACTTATCTTTAGATGAAAAAACATTAAGTGATTTAAAATTATTTATTCTATTTGAAGTAATTATGGAAATATATAATAGATACAAAATAGGATTAGATGAATATATATTAGATGACTATAAAGATAAATTAGAAGATAAAGATTATGTTAATATGTTAGAAGCATTTAGAAAAAACTTTAGTGATAAAAACTATACTAATCTTGGTCCTTATAATCCAATTATGGAATTCAAAAAAACTATTTTAATGATGAAAACAATAGATAATATTATTGAAAAAGGAAACAAGATAGATAGAAAACAAGATATTAAAGACTTAAGTAATGCTTTAAAAAATGTATTATTAATATTTGTTCCAGAAATGTACTTACCTAGTACTGAAGAAAGATTAAATAGTTCATATATTACTAATAAGATTATTAAATCATTTGAAAAAATATTTGATATTGGACATATTGGAGAATTTAACAAGCTTGAACTAGCAGAACAAATTGATTTAATAAAGGAAATACTTTTAAGAGTATTTACTGATCCAAAATTAAATATACCAGATCCTAATGTTCCAGGATATAAAACAGAAAAAAGTCCATTATTTAATAGAGTATATTCTACAGTATTATTTAATAAAGAAACAAATGATCCATATTATTTAATGATTGTAAGAAATCCAGCATTACAAATGGATATAAATGAAGGATCTGTTCCAATAGTATTTGATTTAAAAAGAAATACATTAACAACTGATATATCTTTAACTGATATATTTGATTCATTCTATATTATTAAAGATCGTGACTTTAATTTAATGATTGAACAAATAGAAACACAAAATATAAATAAATAAAAGACTAAATTATCTAAATTTAGTCTTTTTATATTTATTTAAATCAAATCCATTATTAATTGCTATTTGTATAACTTCTATACTATCTGCTCTTTCTATTTCAGATATGTCTATTAAAGCAGCGCCAAATCCACCAACAAAATAGGCTCCTTCAAAATAATTGATTAAATCATTTCTTAATCTTTCAATATCAATATCATTAATATCTATATCTTCTATCATAATATCCCTATTTATTATTAACTTCCTTTATTAATTCTTTTACTTCTTCTTTTTTTGTATTATCTTCAAAAGTTACTTTTTTCTTAGTAACAAGTTTAACTATTGTTCTTCCAAAAATCCCATCTTCTTAGAATTAGTTCCACCTTCGAAATAGAAAAATGGAGTATCTTCTAGTTTATTATCTTTAATCATTTTATCGATATTAATATCCTTTTTAGGAGTTAATCCAACTCCAAAAACAATTAACTTTTTAGAGTTTATTTTTTTAATCTTTTTAACTCCTTTAATTATTCCTCCCATAATCCATCCACCATGAATAACTAAGTCATAATTATTTACTTCTTTAACACTTTTTAGTTCTTTTAAATCACATTTTAATTCTTCGCTAATCCACTCTGCATATTTTTTAGTGAATCCAGTTTTACTTTGATAAGTCACTAATACTTTCATAATAATTCTCCTGTTTTAATAAATCTTTTCTAATCTTTCTTGGTCCTCTAATTGCTTTTATACCTAAACTATTTAAATATTTAAATGTATAATCTTCTTTATCTAATCTTTTTAATAATTTAAGTTTCATAACACGATTAATAATTAAATTATCATCTTTATAATCATATGGCATATTAACTACTGTTGCTTTACACTTATACATTACTTTTGAGTATGGCTCTGCTACATAAAGATATACTATATCATCAACATGTATATCACTTGATTGTTTCCATATTACTTCATCAGTATCATTAAAGCAGTTAATTACATCATAATACTTAGGATTAGCAGGAACTATCCATGCTTCTTTTTCATCAATAATATTATAAGATTCATCTATTAATTTAAATATTTCTTTATCACTTAAAGTATCATTTAAAATAATAGTAATCCAATCTTTTTTATTCATATGATATGCTTTATAAAACCCTTTTTGTTTTAATAAATCTAATATTTTTTCTTCATTTAATTTAACATTTATTATTTCTACTTCTCCACTACCATCATCTATTTTAGATAGATCAATATTCATAATAATTGCATACCATTTATCATTATTTTTATTTCTATATACTCCACACCCAGGAGTTTTCTCCCATAAGAATTCTGGATCATTATTATATTTATCTTTAATATATTTATTAATTCTATTTGTTTGATTATTAATAAAATAATTTGTTTCGAAACATTTACTTTTAATATCTATTAATATTTCTTTATAAGAGTCTCTTACTTTATTTACAAATTCTCCATTCATTTTAGATTTTAATCCTAAATATTCTTCATCTATTTGTAAATCAATTACTTTACCATTAAGAGCTCCCATATTATTAATAGTAATAATTGCATTAAAGTCATCATTTAAAAACTTTTTTTCATAAACATAATTATTATTACTCTTTTTAAATCCATATGCTTCTAACTTTTTAAAATCAACACTTGCTCTTTTAAATACTTCTTCTTCTATATTCATTAATTATCATCCTCGTAATAATAATCGTCTTCTTCTAAATCTTCTTCTCCAAAGTCTTCAGGACTATAATCTCCACTTCTTACCTCTTCTTTTTCTTCTTCATCATAAGAATTAAAAAATTCAAACAATCCCATAATAACCTCCAGTTATTTTTTTATTTAACCATTTGTAAATATATTCTTTCTTTATCAAAATAAATATCTTTAGTATCATTATATATTTTACTAATACTATCTATCTTATCAGTAAAGATTTTTATATTTGAATCCTTCATTTCTTCAAATTTAGATGAAATATTATCTTTCATATCCTGACTTTTATTCTTTAAATCTTCTCCACCTTTATTAAACCAAGAATCTATTTTTTTATCCTTTAAAAAAGATACTTTTTCTGAAAGACCACCAAGAGCTTTTCCAGTATTTCCAATTCCTGATAATACATTTCCTTGTAAAGACTTATTAGCTTCATTTTTTACAAATTCATAAGCTTTATTATAATTATCTATGTATTCATTACTAAGTGTTATTAATTCTTCTTTTCTAGATGAAAGATATTCTTTTTGGAAATTTTCTAAAAGCATTATTTCCATAAAAGAGGCAAAAGAATAAACATATAACGATAATCTATAATATGAAAAATCTTGTTCTAATTCATCTTGATTTTCATTTATAGATTTATTTGTTTTTAAAAATCCACTTTTTTTAATATCATCTGCTATTTGTTTTTGATAAAAATTTATATTTTTCATAGCAGTTCTTTTAATATCTAACATTTGATTATAATTATTATCAATATACTGTTCATCTTCCCAATTATATTTATAATCTACTATTACTCTATTTAAAGTTTTTAGATCTCCTTCTATTTCTGCTTGTTTATCATTATCTAAAAAAGATAATATATCTTTACTAATTTCTTTAATTTCATTTACATCTTTTTCTATTTCTGCTAAAGAAATAGTAATCATAATTGTAGCAGGATTAAATCCCATTTTATTTAAGTCTTTAGCTTTAGATTTATTTTTTGGATCTTTAAAGAAATCAATAACTGATTTAGGGCCTTCAAAATTATTTATTTTAAATACTTTATTATCATTATTATTATCATTTTGTTTAAATGCTTCATGATATTCTTTAAATTCTTCATTGATATCAGATAAGTTTGATAATAAAACTGAAAAACTATCTTTATCAATTTCTTCTTTTTTTACACTTGATAATATATAATTAGAATCTTCTATAATACTTTTATTATCTTCCATAGTTTCCTCCTAACTGTCTACAATGTTATTATAGCATATAAAAAGAAGAATACTTAACTATTCTTCTTAATTAATAATCACCATGATTATCTTAAATCTCAATTTCATTTAATATTCTATTTAAGTATTCATAGTTTCTTATTTCATGAATACCAAAATACTTTTTACCCATATCTTTAATTGATATTCCACATAAATATAGTTTTTTCCTATCTATAATAATAAACCTATCATGAAATGAATTATTATGAATAAAAGTAACATTATGATATTCTTTTTCATACTTTTCTTTTAATACATTATCTATATTTGCAGATACAATAATTATTTTTTTATCTATATTCTTAATTATTTTTCTTATACTTAAACAAGTATGATGGACGATGTCCTTCTCCTGTTTTCATCTTATTTGTTTTTTCAACTTTATTAGCTATAATACGACGAAATGCAGGATCTAATAGTTTCTTATTTAGTATTACTTCATATACTTGTTGTAATTCTCCTAATGTAAAATACTCAGGCATCATGTTAAATACTATATCTGTATAATTTGCTTTATTTTTAATTCTTTCAATTGCAGATAAAATTACTAAATCATGATCGAATGCTAGGTATTTATTTTCTTTAGTAACAAATTGATAACGATCTGTTGTTCTTTCTCTTAATTCTTTCTTAATACTAAAATCAATTATTTCTTCATTATTACTTAATGTTAATGTTACAACATTTTTTTCTTCTTTTATGGAAATGATGTTAAACCATGATGCATGTTCTACTTTTTCTTCTAATTTTTCTTTATCTATTAATGCAACAAAAGAAGTTGATACAACTCTTAATCTTGGATCTCTATCAATTCTATCAAAAGTATATAATTGTTCTAAATAAATATTAGAAAGATTTGTTTCTCTTTTTAATACTCTTCTTGCACATTCTTCAAGTGTTTCATCTTTAGGATTTAAAAATCCTCCAGGCAAGCACCATTTATCTTTGTATGGATAGTCTTTCCTTTTTACCAATAAAACACTCATCATTTTCTTATCATTTTTACGATAATTATTTGTATCTTCATTAGAAACACTTATTATTGCTATATCAGTAGTCATAGATAATTTTTCATACATACTTGAGTCATAATCTTTTAAAAACTCTTCTTCTGTTTTATATTCTTTCATCTTGCACCTCTTTTATACAAATTGATTATAACATAAAAAGGATTATTTTATAATTTTTAATAATTCTTTTTTTATAATTTCAATAATATATTTTTTATTATTTGCTCTATTATCTTTTATAGCAACAACTTCTTTAGTATAAAACTTATTATTATCTCTATCATAAATACTTATATATATTTTATTATTATTATTAACTATATTTCTTTTATCTATCCTGTTTATTTGACCAGTTATTCCTACTCCATAATTTGAACTTGTAAAATCGCTTATATTTTTACTCATTTCATTAGCTGTTTCTTTTGAATAAACAGTATACTTATCAATTACTTTTTTATTAACACCCATTTTTATTTTATATTCATTTGAGTACGTTACTGCACTATATTTAAAAACTTCACTAGATCCTTCTATATTTGTTATCTCGTTTGCAAGAAATCCTCCTGTACAAGACTCCATTGTAGATATTGTTTTATTTAGTTTAATTAGTCTTTTTACTATTTCTTTCATATAAACCATTCTTTTTAATATAGTTTAATACTTTAGGATCTAAGAATTCATTTTTATTATTAACTCTTACACCAGTAGAAGATAAATCAAGACTTGGATAATTATCTAATACGATAAAATTATCTTTATTATATTTCTCTAAATATTTATTTATATCTATACCATTTCTATTCATAATAATAATTTTATATTTTAATAGTTCTTGATAATTTTTCCATTTATCAAAATTAATAATATTATCAGCACCCATAATTAAATATAAATCATGATTATATTTTTTTGATAATTCTTGCATTAATAAATAAGTATATGAAATATCATTGTGTTCACAATCAATATGAATTTTATCAGTTTCAAAAAACTTTAACATATTAATTCGATGTTTAATATCTACTAAATCTTGTTTATTCCAATAATTTTGAGTTGCTACTATTAAAATTTGATCTACATAGTTATTATCTAATAAATAATTAACTAAATGGATATGTCCCTTATGAACTGGATTAAAGCTTCCTATAAATACCCCTAATCTCATATTATCACCTATTTCTTTGCCTTTACCTCACCATATTGATATGATTGCATTAATTCTAATTTAAATTTATTTAAAGTATGTTTTTTATCAATTAATGCTTTTACTTTAGGATTTTCACATTCACCAGTTCTTAAATAATTATCAAGTGTTGCATAAGTAAACCCTAAATTATCTTCATCAGTTTTACCACATAATCCGTCAGATGGTGTTTTATAAACTAAATCGTATGGGAGTCCAAGTTCTAATCCTACTTTTCTTACTTCATCTACAGTTAAATTAGCAAGTGGTGCAACATCACCAGCTGAATCTCCATAGCGTGTAGAGTAACCTACCCAATCTTCTGATAAATTGCATGTGTTAATTACTCTTCCATTTAAAGATTGACTAACAGCATATAAAGTTGTCATACGTGTTCTTGGTGGAATATTAATAATTGTCTGATTAGTAAGTTCTTTTATTCCAAGTTTTTTTAATTCATTTAAAGTTTCTTTTTTAACATCATCAACGATATCTTTAATATTAATAGTAATATTTTTAATATCTAAAAAATCACATACTCTTTTAGAATCAGCAATATCAGCTTGATAACCATTTGGCATCAATACACCAATTACTCTATCTTTACCTATTGCCCTAGCACATAAAGCTGCTGTTACTGTAGAATCTTTACCACCTGAAATACCTATAATGGCATTACAATCTTTTCCATTTTCATTAAACCAATTTCTTAACCATTCTAATAATTCTTTAGTTACTTTTTTTTCATCAAACATATTTACATCTCCTTTTTACATTTTTCATAACCTTCAACAACAAAATAGTCATAACTTATAATTCCTTCAGTAAAATAATTAAAACTATTTATAGTTGTTTCAACTGTTTTCCACAAAGTTACTTCAACTCCGTACACATCATATATTTCAGCTTTGTAAAAATTTCTTAAAAATTTAAAATTATTTTTTATATAATTACTAATCTCTTTATAAGCATCTATATCTTCTTTTAATTCATCATAACGATTATCAGTAGCACATCCTCTTAATTGGATATAACGTATATTTTTATTTGATGATAATTCTTTTATCATATCTATTATTTCATTTTTATTGTATCTATTTACTACTATCCCAATACGATAATTCCTGTTTATAAATTTATTAATATCATTTAAATTTATAGTCTTTTTCACTTCTGTAATTTTAAGATTTGTTTCATCATTTAATGAGTGTACTGAATAACTTATTGTTCCATTTAAACTTTCTAATTCTTTTTTCTTTTCTATTGCTAATAAACCATTTGTTCTTATTCCAACGATAAAGTCTTTTGATTTTAAATATTCTATTAATTCTAAAAGATATTTGTATAATAATGGATCAGTGTTTTGCCCAGTTAAGTATATTTTTTTTATATTGTTTTTCTTACATATATCTAAATAATTATCAAAGTTTTTCCATTTTTTAAAATGAACATTTAAATAATTACTTTTTAAGCATTTAATATCCTTTCCTAAGCAAAAGAAACATTTATAATTACATGGTCCTTGCAAATTTATATTTGCAAATACTGGATTTTCTCTTTCTCTATTTTTATACATAAATATCACTTCTTTTTTAAATAATTTTTACCTTTTTCAAGTGCATATATAGAATTTAATCCTCCTATATATCCTTTTTCTATGAGACAATCGATTTCTTCAAAATCAACAAGTATATATTTTATAAATTCACCCTTATCTAGTTTTTGTTCTTTAACTTTTTTACAATGAAGTGCTACAAAGTAATGGTTATATGCTTCTGAACAAGCTTGATCTTGATAAAAGCTTCCAAGCGATACAAACTCATCAGTTGTATATCCAGTCTCTTCTAATAGTTCTCTTTTTGCTGCATCAAGAGCGGTTTCATTTTTTTCGATGTATCCAGCAGGAAGACCAACATCAACTGTTCTTTTAGTAAACACTCTTGGTTCTACTGCAAGTATTACTTTATTATCTTCAGTAATAGGAAGAATAATAGATGCACTACCGCTTCCTCCATTTTTAAGTATTTTTTCTCTTTTTATTATTTCTCCATTATTAAGCTTACATTCATAAGTTTTTGTTGTAAGAAAGTTACCACTTTCTGTTTCAATCATTTGAAGTGTCTTTAATTCATTAAAGTACTTTTCTATTTGGTTCATTTCTTTTCACCAACTTCTTGGCTTCCTCAATCATATCTTTTTTAAAGTTTACATAATTTTCTGTTCCATCTACATAATACTCATGAGGCATTACTGTTCTTTTAACCTCAGGATATAGTGTATCCATTTCTTTATTACAGTAATCTTTCTTTTCTAAAATACTTGGATCTTTATATACTAATTCTCCATTTATAAATATTGGTTTTTGTAATTCAACTAAATCAAAGTTATCTATTGTAGTACTCTTTAAAAAGTCAGTTACACTTACTATTGTTAATTCTCTTTCATTTACTTTTTCATTATGTCTTGCTAGGACATCTGCTAATGCATAACCTGTTTTTTTATCGTATGCTCTATAAAGTTTCTTATAATCTGGATTTACTATTTTAATTGTGTCATTACTTAATTTAATCTTTGGTACCCAAACACCTTTTTCTTTTCTCCAAGCTACTTCTTTATAAACACAACCCATTCTTCCTTCTGGTTTTGAAATGTTATCTCCTACTCCTAAGCTATCAAACTTAGCTCCTTGAGCAATTAATGTTTCTATTGTTTCAGCAGTAAGACCATTACTTAAACATATTTTAGCTTGTGGAAAACCTGCTTCATCTAACATTCTTCTTGCTTCTTTAGATAAGTATGCTAAGTCTCCTGAATCAATTCTAATTCCTATATGATTCGTATCAAGTCCATTTTCTTTCATATATTTAAATGTTTTAATAGCATTTGGAATACCACTTCTTAAAGTATCTATTGTGTCAACTAGTAATATACAGTTATTTGGATATGTTTTAGCATATTCAATAAATGATTCTAATTCAGTTTCATAAGACTCTATCCATGAATGTGCTTGTGTTCCCATTGCTTTCATATTTAACATATTTGCAGCGATTATATTACTTGTTCCAACACATCCTGCCATAATACCATAGATTGATGCATCTATTGCAGCTTCGCAGCCATCAGCTCTTCTTGCACCAAACTCCATTACTCCAACATTTTTTGGTGTTGCTTCAATTATTCTTCTTGCACCAGTTGCATGTTCCATCGCACCATTTACTATTGATAATAAAGCTGTTTCTACAATTTGAGCTTCTATTAATGGAGCTTTTACTGTTACGATTGGCTCATTAGGAAACACTGGAGTTCCATCAGGTACTGCATATATGTCTCCAGTAAACTTAAATTTTTTTAAATAATTGATAAAATCTTCATCATAACCTTTTCTTCTAAAATAATCTAATTCTTGTTCACCAAACTTAAAGTTTTCGATAAATGGAATTACTTTATCAAGCCCTGCCATAATAGCATATCCACCATTATTTGGAACTTTTCTAAAGAAAACATCAAATACTGCTTCTTCATCTTTCTTACCACTTTTTAAATAACCATTAGCCATTGTGAATTCATATTCATCATCCATTAATGTATAGTTTCTAGGAAGTCTTTCATATCCATTATAAATTTCCATATTATATACCTCTTTTCTTTTTAGCTAAAACTTTTATTCCATTAGCTTTCATTTCTTCTATTGCTCTTTTTGTTACTTCGTCAGCATCATGCCCTGGCGCATCATAAGTATCGATTCCATCTTCTGCTACATAGATATCAATATCTCTATCTAATTGATCAAATAGATTTCTTAATGTAATTCCTCCATTTTTAACACATACTTCTGATAGGCATCCCATAAGAAGTACTGTTTTAAGATTTTTTAAACGATCTATAAAATCCATAAATCCTGGTGCAAATACGAAGTTTGTACTATTTTTAGTATAGTCATATGAACAATCTTTATAATCTTCTAGCTCATCAATTAACATTGGCTCTTCTGTATCTATAGAACAGTGTTCACCAAATGTTTTGTATTCAACTGAACCTTTATGATGCAAATCTCTTATAATTGCAATTGCTTTGTTATCATCTTCTTTATAAGATTTTAAAAGTTCATGTTGTCTTCTTACTACCCTCATAATTGATGGTGCAGCAAGAGCTCCTTTCACTACGAATCCTTTAACCATATCTATGTTTATGGCTAAGTGTTCAATTTTTAATTCTTGTTCTTGATTTGTTTTGTTATTAATTATCATTTTTCATCTCTCCTCTTTTTAACAACTTGTTAATAACATTAGGTATAAAAAAAGTAAATATTTCACACCTGTTATTAACATTATATTAATAACAAACAAAAATGTCAATACTCTTTTTAACATTTTGTTAAAAAGATATACATTCTACTGTAAAGCAAACAAAAACAATTGCATCAATTATTGGGGAAATGATGAATTTGAAATAAAAGTGAGGCAATTAAAAAAAGTTATATAAATATAACTCTTTTAATCATCTTCATAATAATAATCATCTTCTTCCATATTTTCTTCTTCAAAATGGAATGGCTCATATTCACCTTTTTTAACTAAATCTTCTTCCCAAGACATTAAAGTAGTATCATTTTTTGATTTAGAATTATTAAATAATTTATATAAGAATCCAAAAAATAAAGTTTTCTTTATTTTCTTTTCATTTTCTTTTTTTGCTTTTTCTAATTCTTTTAAATTTTTTTCTAATTCATTTATTTCATTACTTATTTTATCAAATTTATCATAAATAAACGAATCATCAAATACATATGTATATCCTTCATCTTCATATTCTTCTTTTGGTTTTAATTTCTCTTCAGCTTTCTTTCTTTTTCTTTCTTCAATTACATTTTTTCCTTCTTCAATTTTATCAAGTAATTCATTATAATCATCTATTGTATAATTTAAATAATCACAAGAATATCTTAGTGCAGATCTTAATTTATATATATTTTTTTCGTCAATAAAATCTTCTAATTTTTTAATATAATTTAAGTATTTTTTGTCATCTTTAAACGTCACCGTAAACATCAAAACATTTAAGTATTTTTTGTTTTCATAGTAAGTATTTTTTATTAATTCAACAATTTCTTTAATTCGTTCAATATTCTTTTTATATTCTACTAACATTCTTTCTTTTTCATATATCATTTTTAATGACATTAATAAAGCATATACATGTTTACAATATTTATCCGTACTTTTGTGATATTCACACTCACAAGAAACATCGACAATATTATCATTATCAAAATCAATTGATACTTTATATTCTTTAGTACCTTCTACTAATCCAGATACTTTATTATTTGACTTATGAATGGCTTTTACTCTATCAATAGAATAATAATTCTTTCCTCTTGACTTTATAATTTCTCTAAATAAATAATCATATTTCGTATTATTTAAATCATACATTTTTTCATCATAAGTTACTTTATCTAATTTCTTCATAGAATCATCTCAATAATTATTATATCATATTAAAAAATAAGGGGATTTAAAAAAACTTAAGATTTATACTTAAGTCAAAATACTATTTCACATTTCCAATTCTTTTTACATAGTCTTTATAAATTTTAAAAAATTCTTTAGCATCAAAATAATAACTATCAATATTAAATTCTCTCTTTATAATACCTCTATTTGTACATAGTTTTATTATGCAATCTCCACTTAAATCAATATTTTTTGATAATTCAATAAACTCTCTAGAATCATTTAATCCTGAAATATTAATAGGAAAAGTAGCAGAAAATAATTTAGATACACCTGTTATATTTTTACCGGTTCTACTAGTAATCTCACTTAATAATGTTGGATTTATATTTATTTTATATTCTTTTTCTCCTTTTACTATTTTTATACTATTAATAGATATTGGAAGTCTTGATTTATTTTCTATAAGCAAATCAAAAATATAAATATATTTATCCTTAATATAATTTCTAGTATATGAATTGATAATTAAATTAATATTTTTGTGATTACACTTATAAGTATAAATAGCATTACCTAACGATAAGACAAAAGCTAATATTGCAATAATGATTGAAATTATTTCCATATTTTTTTACCTCCATTTTTATTTCTATTTATTGGTGTCATATTTATCAACTATTTTTATCAAGTCATTTTTTAAATTTTCTATTTTTATCTCATATTCTTTTTTCGACTTTACTTCTTTATGAATGCAATTATTTATAATTCTTATTGCCTCTTTTTGCTGATCAGTACCATTCTCCTCAATATATTTACAAAAGTTATCATTTAAAGAATTTAGTTTGTTATCCATTAAATCATATTTCTTAATAGTATCTTCATCTTTATTAAAAAAACTAATGAGATTATTTGAATCAAAATATTCTTTCAAAATGTGTATAGATTCCTCATTTTCTCTTGAAAACATTTTATCTATTTCATTTGTTGATTCATTATATTTTTGCTCTATATAATTAATTTTTTCGTTTATTTTATCAAAAGAATATTGAATTCTAGGCTTTGATAATATGATTGATTCTATTCTCTTTTTTGATATTTTATTATATACTTCATAGAAAATATCATTAATAATTATTCGTAATTTTTCAATAATTTTGAAATCAATAAACATCTCAAATAACATAGTATCATCTTCATCATCTTTAAAAAAATGATTTACTTGGTCTCTTATATATTTAATTATTTTATAAAAATTTGATTTGTAATTTGGTTGATTATAGTATTTTTTATCAGTTGCATAAAACTCTTTGTTTATAAAAAGTTCAAAGTCATTAAAACGCTTACATTTTCCAAATAAATCTTTTGAATTTTTTATAGAATTTAACAGGTTATATATAGAAGAACAATAAACTTTATATACCCTGTTTCTTTCAGTCATAGTGTCAATAGATAATTCTTTGTCATCAAATTCAACATATATTTTAGATAGTGTATTAGATAATTCTACAAAATCTTGAATTCTTAAAATACGTTTTATTTGTTTATTTGAATATGTCATAATATACCTCACTTTAATGTAATATTATATCATAAACTAGAATAACTTTTTTTCAAATTTATTATATAATTTTTTTATACAATTTATAATAAATAATTAAAAACCGATGATAATCATTCATCGGTTATTTTCATAGTAATTCAAATTTTTCAGATAAAATGCTTAATAAATAATTTATAGCTTCTTTTTTTGTAACGCCATACTTATCTTTTTCCAATTTGTTAATACCATTTATTAATTCTTCAAATGATTCTTTATCACTATCATAATACTCCTTCATATTTCCATTATTATATATTCTATCTATGCAATACTTAAAATAGTATATATTTTTATTATTACTTTTATCAATATTACTTATTATTCTTTCTATATTCAATTTTGATAAAAAACCTTTCACATTAAAAAAGTAATTATAATTTTCACTTTCTCGAATATAATTATATAATTTTATTCCCCAATCATCATCAGTTAATATATTATCAAGAGAATCTTTATTAATATTGATATTTTTGTTTTTACTTGCTATTTTTAATCTTTCTATATTTTTATTATAAGTATTCAATACCTTCTCATCTCTAATGATTTGCTCATAATTTATGTAATACTTTCTATCAAGATTTTTATCTATCTTATCTTCCATAATAGTTATTATCTCATCAATAAGTTTAGTTTCAAAATTCAAATTCTGTAATGCTGATAATGTTACAATTATTTTTGGGAAAACACCACATGTATATAAATCATTGCTTAATTCATCTTTTAATGAATTTAATAGTTCATGCAATTTATCATCATCTAATTCCCAATAAATCTTTAATTTTGAAAATGCATTATCTGTATTTTCAAAGTCAGTTTCATTACTATTAATATATTCATCTATCGTACTCTCTATTTCTTTTATATCCACATCTTTATTTAGAATATAGTCATCAACAAACTTAAATGCTACAAAATACATAAGCATGCTCTGATGTTCATCATCACCAAAACATGTTGTTTGATATTTTATTCCACCAGACCAATTCAACATTTTATTACCTGCTTTAATATTAATAATATCAATAATAAAATTAATATATATTTTTGAATACATTTCTTTTTTTAATTTTAATTTAGCTTCATTTATTTTTAAAAACAGTTCATAAAAATCTTCGAATATACATTTTATTGTTCTTAAATTGCTACAAGTATATAAGTTGGTTTCATTAATCAATATTTTTTTATGTTCCTTTAAAAACATAAAGTAATCTTTATCATATTTATATATATCAATCAACCTATCTATTATTGTATCTAAATTAGGATTATATTTATAAGTTTTACCAATTAGTTTTTCTTTAATAATCCTGTAATTATAATTTATTTCATATAAACGATTCACTCTTTCTTTTACAGTAGAAATAGTCGGTGTAGTATTATCAATTTTATTACCAAAAAAATCTTTATTTTCAGGATCTTCATAATTAATGCTTGATTGCATCGTAGATATAAGTTTCAATTCATAGTTCTTATCAAAATCTATTTTACCAATTTCATTTTCATTTGCAATTATAACTACTTTTATACCATTATGTTCAACGAATGAATTAATATATGCTAAGCACACATTAATATCTAAATTTACTCTTTCTAAATCATCAAATATTAATAAATAATTTTTTAAATCACATTTTTCATTTAGTTTTCCAAACACTTCTGAATAATCTAAATCTAGTTTTAGTATTTTAGCTGCACTAAAACCAATTGAAAGCATTTTTGAATACTTTCCTGTGATTTGTAAATAAATATTGGCAGATATTATATCTAGAGAATCTACACCATATAATGATATGTATATAGGTTTCTTAAATTTTAAAGATGGTTTTTTCCCATTACTTTTAATATCATCATTTAATTTTGGAATCAATTCTTCTTTAACAAAATGTGTTTTCCCTGATCCCCAGTCTCCATCAATTAATACAGCATAATTTATTCTGTCATTTACTATATATTTTTTTATTTCTTCTATTAAATCTAAATTCATTTTATCCTCCTAAAAAGAAAAATTCTATACTTTAATGTATAGAAATCTATAATTACATTATACTACTTTTTCCAATAAATGTCTGAAATAATTATAAATAAAAAAAGTATCATATTAATAATAATTAGTTACATTATTCTTTTAATTTTTAAAATAACTATTTTATTATTTCTTTCACAATTTCTTCTCCATGTGTTTTTACTTTAATTTCAGGAAGTATATTAGAATTTTTTAATTCATCAAGAGTCTCTGGTCTAATTTCAACTAATTTATCTAACTCTTCATTAGTAAACACATAATAAGCAGGAATCCCCATTTCACTAGATCTATTCTTTCTTAATTCAATTAACCTATCCTTTAAATCATCTACAACTGTAACTGTATTGTTATTACAATATTTCTCTTTATAGTAATTATAGTAATCAACAACATCATTTGATGATATATCTAAATAATACTGTGCAATTGATTCCATATCTTTTTTATATTCAATTGGATCAAGTCTATCTCTATGATCAATTTCATATTGAATTTGTCTTGTTAATGAATCAGCACGAAGAACTTTATACTTCATATCACTTGGAGCTTTACTAGTATTTAATATTGTATCTTGATTAGCAGCTACTACCAATACTCTTCTATAATACTCATAATTACTTGATGCAAACATTTTTTTAATTGTAGAAGTATTCTTTTCCCATATCTTTCTCAAAACTTCTCTTTGAGCTTCTACTTGCGTTAAAGGAGAATTCATTCCTTTTTTAATTATCTTTCCATTAATATTTAGTTCTCTTATAAAATCTCCTTTTTCATTAACAGTAATATTTCCAACAAGATTTTTACATTCAACATAATAAATAAATACAGGAGTAATAATAACATAATCTATTTGTGCAGTTAAATCTTCATATTTAACTTTTATATCTCTTAAAATATACATACCAATATTAGATTTCTTTAATTGATATGCTATTTCATTTTCTCCATCTAATCCCTTTTTAATAATATATAATTCACTTAATAATTCTTCATTATTAGGATATTCTTCATTTAATCTTTTTAAAGCATCATATCTATCTTGTAAATCACTATTCTCTTTATAAAAAACTGTATCTTTAAATCTAAATGCTTCTATACTACTTAATAAACCCATTTTTACCACCCAACTGAATTATAGCATATTTATTTGTAATTAACCTAGTTATTTTCTCTATCCATGAATATTAAATAATTCTAGATTGTATCACAAGCATTTAAAAAAAAAGCAAAATGTTTATCAGTTATACATATATTTTTCAGAAAATAGTATATAAGTTCATAACTTAAATAAATAAAATATAAAAAAAGCTAGACTTAAAAATCTAATTTTTTTCCTTCTCGCTATTCTTATTGCTAAGTAAACTTCCTATTCTTATCTTTCTTTTTTCTAATTGTTTCTTATATATTTCATCCTCTAAAATAATTTCAATAGCACTTTTTAGTAATTTAAATTGTTCATTGCATTCTTCTTCAGACAAGTTATGAACTCCATCACTTAGTAGCGAGTATAAAACATTATATCCAGTACTTTTTAGCATTTCATTTAAAAGATTTTCCTTAACAAGTTGTTTTATAATATCTTTTGTTTTCATGCCGGTAAAATCTGTTTTGCTTTTATTTTTTGCTTTTTCTATTAAGGATTCAAAAACTCTTCTCAAATAAACAACTGACGCAATGTTCAAATTATTTTCTTTAGATTTAATTGATAGAAGATAATATTCCTTCTCAGATTCATCCAACTCTTTGATGATATTATCATTTATTTCTTTGCTAAAATACATTGAGGATGGATATTGTCCAAATTTTACTAAGTTTCCCTTTCCTAAAGTTTCAAATGATACTTTAAAACTATGATTATACTCACATGAAAAATCATAAATTAATAATTCATTATTATGTACGATTAGCGCTTCATTCACGCTTTTACTTAAATAATAACCAGCTGTAGTTACATCTGAGCATTTGAATATTCTTTTTTCTTTGCATCTTGGACAATACAATTCAACTTTGATAGACTTACTATAAGTTGGAAAAAGAAACTCAAAATCTTCTGATTTAACATTTATTTCTGATCCAATTGCTTTTAATAATAAATCTTCATTTATTATTTTATCATTCATATTTTTATCACTCCTAATTTTTAATAACTATTATTATTATTTATATATTTACTTAAATATTTTCTTAGCCCTTCATCACACACATAAATATATGTCCCAAGCATACCCCTAAGCATCATTGTTCTGTAGATATTCAATACATATTCTAACAATTCTTCATCTGTTGTATTGGCTTTACCTTTAGCATCAAAATAATTTTTTCTATCAGTAATAAATTCTTTTGTTTTTAAATCATACCTTAACTCATTTCCTATTATTAATCCTACATAATTTAAATCAAATCCTTGAGTTGTATGAATACTTCCAATTTCATTTACTGAATTTGGAGAATTAATCCAATCTGTCGCTTTCGAATTCCATATATATTTGAATCCATCAATTTCTATATCAAATATTCCATTTTCAAAATTATTCTTTATTTCTTTTTTGTCCCAATACAAATGTAGTCTTTTACCTTTACTATTCCATTTCCATGCATATCCAGCAACATTTCTACACAAACCAAATTCAGAATCTTTTTTTATAATATCTTGAACCATTTCATTAACATCATCAAACATTTTTAAATCATATTTATTGAATTTTATCTTCTTTATTGGTGGTTTATCACTAAAAATCGATTTAACATAATCAACATATTCTTCTCCACCTGCAATACATCTCAATTGAGCAGTCAATTTATATGTTTTATAGTTTTTTCTTTGCATTAATTCATAAAATTTTTCTTTTCTTATATCTGTTGGTTTTATCGATTGATCTTCATCATAGAAAAATATTTGATATTTACTTTTTTTCAATACCCAATCTAGTTCTGTTCCTTCTTTTCCTAAACCCATTTTTCTATTATTCTCATCAAAAGTACAATATTGTGTTAAATTTTTTCTTCTTCTAAGCCTATGAGCTTCATCTACAATTAATACATCATATATTTCATTTGATTTACCAATATCATGTGGACTTAATACCATTCTGGAGTTTAACCCTTTAATGTGTTTAAAAACATTCCTTAAAGTAGTTCTTAAATTATCCATTGGTATAACTAAACCTATTTTTAAGTCATCGATAGCATCATTAATTTTTAATATATCAGAAAGGTTTTGTTCAACTTGATCTTCTTCTATTTCAATTGTTTTTTTATCTTTTGCCTGCATCAATAATTTAAGAATATAAATACCTAAAATAGTTTTTCCAGTACCAGCTCCACCCTCAACTACAAATGTGGCCGGTTCTTTTGTGTTAACATAATCTGCTAAATCTGATAATATACTATTAACAATCATATATTGATCAATAGTTAAGGATTTGTATGGAGAATATTTAAACAAATCTGTATTTTCAATCATTCTCAAATCATTCTTAACAAGGCCTTTTGTTTTTAATTGAATCCATATTTCTCGAAATTTATCTTCATACATTTTTCTTTGATAATAATCATGGTTTTGTAATCCACCATTCCCATTTTGCAATAAATATTTATTATCAGCAGACATATATTTTATTAAAAAAGACTCAAGATCTAAGATAGATGATTTATTAAATGTATCATCTCCTATAATGCTTATCTTATCTAAATTTCTTCTTACTTCATTCGCCCAATGCTGATTTGATCTAATACTAGCATCAGTAGTTTCTCCAATATAAGCTTCTTCCTTATTGTTAATTATATAAACTACCGGCCAATTACTTCCATATTTTTCATTTTTTAGAACATTAGAAGTACCAGCATTAAACATCTTAGTAATAATCTCTGCCATAGTACCACTTCCTACAATTTATTATATTTAGTGCTAACACCTTTAGCTTTTTCTACAGGATATTTTCTAGCGGTTTTTCCCATTTTATCTAAAACAATTTGTTTAGGATCAACACCAAGCTTGTCTGCCATTAATAAACAATAATTAATAACATCTGCTAATTCTTCTTTTACTTCATCTAAATTATATTCACTATTCCATTGAAAACATTCTAAAAGTTCTCCAGCTTCAATACATATACTTTTAGCTAAATTCTCTGGAGAATGGAATTGATCCCAATCTCTTTCTCTTGTAAATTCAACGACTTTATTTGATAAATCTTTCATATATATCTCCTATGCAGTAACTCTATAACTTACTGGTGTCATTTTCATATTTATTATTTCTTTATATGTATAAGTTTTATAATTAGGAAATTCCGAATTAACATTAGTAACCATGTACAAAATATAATTATCTTTATGTTCATTCATAAATTTCAATTCTCCTGATGATAAGTTAAATACTTCTTTATTACTTTGAGTAGCTTTTACTTCAATATATTTCTTTACACCATCTTCAATATATTCAATATCATATGGCGAAAATTTATAAGTTTTACTTGTATGAAATAAATCATTATCTTCTAGCAACTTAGATTTTAGTAACTCATATACAAATTCTTCACCCTTTAAACCATTACTACTTCTTGTTCTATTTATTTCTTCAATTTCAATATCTTCTTTACCGGTTACCAAATTTCGTTTACATGTAACTACAACATTATTTTCATAAGAAAAGCTATCATCTATTTTTAATTTTTGTCCTACACCTTTACCTTCTTTAAAAACGCTTGTTAATAAAATTCCTTTGGGTCCAACTAATTTTATTAAAAAATTTAATGTACGGGTTTCAGAATAGTAAACAAACCCATTAACTACAAAAGCATAATCACCATTTTCTTCCATTATTTTGTCGAGTATTAATCTATTATTAATATTAAAACCATCTTTTCTATAATCAAAAGAAATTGGATAATGAATCATTAATCTTCCTAAATGAGTATTACTATTATGTGACGCGTTAATTATATTGGCTGTCTCAGAAGTTTCTTCTTTTATATACATACAATATGAGGCATCAACATCTAATTTTTCACCATTAACTAATATATTATCAAAAACAAATATATCTGTAACATTTGTTTTATTTTTTTCATTTTTTCTGCAAGCATCTATTAAATCATCAGGAATTTTATTATCATCCACCCTACAATTCATATCACGTAATTGTAATATATCGTTTCTCCATTTATTTGGATTTTTACTTTGATTAAGTTCTGTTTCCACACTAGCTGTGTGACCTTTTTTATAGTTATTATACATCCCATATCTAAGTGATGTTTCGGATATTTTAAATTTTAATTCTTTCATAATAATCTCCAAACTAGCCTAACCAATCCTCATCTATTTCTTTTAATTGATTAAATATATGATCCAAAAGAATATAGACTAAATTTACATCCCAACCATTTCCTGCTCTTTTTGATAATTGAGTATAAGACTGATTTCCAAATACTATATCAACTTTTCTACCAACACCATCTAGTCCTTCAAGACCCATAAGTCTAAATTGCTCTGTAACAGACATTTTTCTAACAACTTCTTTATTTCCATGTGGCTCTATAACCCTTAAAGCATTATGTTCTGGCATTGTAATGGTAATTGAATAACCATCTGTTTTTATTTTTTTATTATATACATCAAAACATAATGCTTTCTTTACTTTAAAACTATCTACATTATGTTTTTCTTTAAGATGTTTAATTTGTTTATCAGACAAATACATTTCTCTTGGAACATATCCATCCGGATCTAGAAAATCTGCCATAAGCTTTCCATTGTGAATTTCATTAGGAACCATTGAAAAATCTACTGGTAGCCCTCCTAATCTTGCAAACATCCATACTCTTTCTCTGTTTTGAGGCACACCATAATCTTTACTATTTAATAATGCAACTCTTAGAGGTGAATCTTTACCACCACTTGTATATCCCATATCTATAAGCATATTATCCATTTGTTTTCTTGTAGACTCAAACTTTTTTGAAAAAAATCCTTTAACATTTTCTAATAAAATATATTTTGGTTTTTTTGCTTCACATATTCTCATAATATGTTGAAATAAAGTTCCCCTACCATATGGATCATCTACACCTTTTTGCATTCCAGCAGTTGAAAAAGGTTGGCAAGGAAATCCTCCCATAAAAATATCAAAATCTGGGACATCATCTGGATTAAGCTTTGTAATATCACCAAAATTCTTAATATTTTTTCCATCTTTATTTTTGTGATTTAAATCATATAATTCACAAGCATATTTATCTATTTCAGAATAACCAATTATTTCAAAATCAAAATTTGGATACTTTCCTTTTAGTCGATCTAAAGCAAAATGCCCCCCGCCATAACCTGCAAATCCTTCAAATACTTTTAATTTTTTCCTTTTTTTGTTTGCCATGACAAACCTCCTAAATTGTTTTACATACAATTATATCATATAATTATTTAAAGTCTTTAATTTTTTAATGATAGATTATATAATTAAATACTAAAGTTACTAAAGAAATCATCTTTCACATTTGCACGACGAGATCTATTACGCAACTTCATAAGAGCTTTTGATTCAATTCGGAGTATTGCTTTAGGTGTTACACCAAACTCTTCAGCGATTTCTTTAAGCGTTCTTGGTTTCCCATCTCCAATTCCAAACCTTAGTCTCAATACTTTTTCTTCTCTATCAGTTAAAGTTAGTAAAATAGCATCCAATCTTTCATCATCGACACCCACTAAATCATATAATTTATTAAACGTTAATAATTCTTCTTGTTCTTGTTGCTCTTTTTCTACCGCTTCTTCAGATATATTCTCACCTAATTCATTTAAAGCAGTTGAAGCATATTTTACAAACTTTATTGTTTTTCTTGTTTTATTTTTATATTCTTCACATAATATTTTTTCATTATTTAAATAAGTATCATCACGTGTAACAAACAAAACATCATATTTTGAATTACATAATAACGATTCCCATATATATTCATCACAAATAGTTAAACTTTTATATCCTCCCTTATCACTTCTTGGTACTCCACCTAAATTGTTTCTCTTTATTGCTTCATTATAAGCAAAATCATTGTCTTTGATTATTATTGTGTGACTATTTTCAATGATCTTATTAAACATACTAAGCACAATATCTTTGTTTTCATCATTTATCATTTTTTCTATTTCATTTTTTAATGGAATATAACTTTCTTTTATTTTAGAAACTAATTTAGCATTATCCTTATTTAGTTCAGTTATTTTTTCTGTAAAAATCCCAAGCGGTTCTAAATTAAACATGTTATTTGTGATTTGTTTCTCTTTTGATTCAACTTTATCAAATAATCCTTTTAACTCTGTAACCCTATTTCTTTTGAATTCTCTTATAACTTGTTCGGTAATTATCAAATTATTTGATGATGATAGTTTATCTAGTATTTCTTTATTTTCTTCTTTATATCGATAAAAATCCAAATATTTATTAGTATCAATAAAAATTTTAAGCATATTTGCCACCACCAATTACATTATATCATAAAGAAAAGTCATATTTCTATTCAATTATTGCATACTTATATTTTTTTATAATAATATCTACCTTTTGACAAAAATAATGATAATAACTATTTTATCATTAGATTTGTCAGAACAAAAAAAGAACATTTCTGTTCTTATCTTTTAAGTTTTAAACTATATTCTTCTACTACTTCTTCGTTAGTTTTATTAAATTGTTTAACAAATACTTTTTCTCCCATAAATAATCTTCTATAATTTGATTCATTTACTTTAAGTCCTTTTGCTTCTAAGAAACTATTTCTTGCTTTAGATAAAGTAAGACTTTGCATTAAATGTTTTGGTTCTCTAACAAGAATACTATGAAGTCCTAATGAACTATAAAAAGAAAGCTTTTCTTTAATAGATTCACTACTTAAAGTAACAATACCTGGATACCTTTTTATTATATCTTTAACATTATCATCTTGATAATCACATTCTTTTATAGTTTTTATTTTTTCTTTAATCTTATCAGGACTCATACTAAACAACGTTCTTTGATGAGAATAGAGTCTTATTGCTTCTTCTTTAGTAAATCCAAGTTCACTAAGTAAATTTATTCTTTCAATAATAGATTCTTTTGTATATCCAAGTATTGCTGGATTAATTCTTAATATTGAATATATTGCTTCTCTTTTAAATCCAATATCTATTAGATCATTTATTTTATTATATAATGTATCATTGGTAAAAAGTAAAAGAGTTGGTGTTCTTTTAAATACTTTTAAAGCATCTTCTTCACTCATTCCAAAAGATTTATAAAGATCTAATCTATTTTTAATATAATTAGATGAACGAGATAATAAAGCAGGAGATTTCTTAACCATTCCTATTACTTCTTCTTTAGTGTATCCTAAGGATAAAAAATAATTAAATGATTCATCTACTTTATTTTTAAATGCAAGAACATTAGGAGCAAGAATAATCATCTTTTTAATATCTTCTTTTGAAAATCCTAAAGATAATAAATGTTTTAAATTACTATTAAGTAAATCTAATTTATAAGAAAATACTGGAATAAATCTACTTATTATATGTCCTATTTCAACTTTCTCAATTCCAAGTTCTGATAAATAGTTAACTAATTCTACATTCTTTTTATAAAAAGTTTCTACGTTATAACTATATCTTTTATTGAATGCTTCTAATAAATTCATGCATTTATCTTTAGATATTCCTAAACTATTAAATAATTCTAATAATTTTTTTAAATAAACGTTATCTAAATCATTAGTAATCATACTATCCCCTCTTTGCGAGTAGTTATTATACCACAAATTAATGAATAATTCAAACTATTATAAAAGATTAGAAAATTCTCTCTAATCTTTTTTCATAATACTCTTTTGCTTCTTCAAATAATCTTGGTGCTTCTTTTGTTGCTAATTCATTATTACCAAATAACTCTAAGAAATAATCTTTACCATATTCTTCAATAATATATTTAGTAAGCAAGTACCATGCATCATAACATGTTTTACTAACTAATATATCATCAAGTGTATAGTTAAATGGTATGTTCATATTTTCTTTTTGTCCACTTAAATATGTTGCTATTCCTTCATTTAAGAATTTTACTGGCCAATCTAAATTATTTTTCTTACAATAAAGTCCACCTACAAAATGAACATACTCATGTACTATTGTCTTTTTAAAATAATCTAATTTTTCTAAATACTTATCTTCACTAAACTTATGTGCAGTATTCTTATAATCATGTAAAGATACATACTCTATCTTATTGTCATAAGATAATCCAATTGACCCATTAGGAATAGAGTCCATTCCTCTTATCTTTTTAGATAATTCATCATATTCTTTCTTAGTAGGTATTATATTTATTTCTACTTGTTCTCTTTGTAAAGAACTGTCAAAGAAATTAAATATATCTTCTCTTTTTTGATTTAAATAGTCTTCTAATACTACTATTAGACCTTCATCTTCTTTAGAATAAGTAAATTTATAATAATCTGTTATTCTTTCCATAAAATACCTATTTATCTATTTTATTAGAAATTTCGTCAAGTTTTTTTATAACAGTTCCAATCCCCATACATATTTCTCCAATTGCAATAAGTAAAAATCCAGAAATAAGTGATGAAAATGCGATTGAAATTTCATAGTCTTTGGCACTTTGGTTTTTAAGTAAGAAACCGATAGAGAAAACAACAGATATGAAACCTATTGCATCCAAAATACCTCCAACAATTTTTAAAGTAATATTTTCACTATTCATATAATCCTCCTTTTAATAATATTATATATTATAGTTAAAAAAATAGTAAACAATAAAAGAAACTATGTTTCAATAGTTTCTTTATTTTGATCATTTAAAATTATTCCTTTCAATTCTTTTACAAAAGGACTTACTTTATTTGAATCATTATTAACTAACAAATATACTTTATGTTTGGTTCTAGTAAGAGCAACATAAAACACTCTTCTTTCTTCTGCATCATCTATTTGTTCTTTAACAACTTCATTTTTAAATAAATCAATTAACCAATTATCACTATACCCCTCTATAGGGAAGTGATCATTAAGTCCTATTACAATCACATCATCTGCTGTTAGACCCTTTGATTTATGAATACTCATTCCATCTATAGTAATATCATTAATATTTCTAACACTTATTTTTGTTCCAATGTCATCTTTAAAATCAGCATCTTCAAATATTTTATCAATTGCATAATTCTTTCTAGCTAGTATTAATATATGATGGCCAGGATGATATTTATCTATTTCAAATATTAGATCTTTTAATTTTTCATATTCGTAATTATTCTCAAATGGTACAAATACAATTGGATTTAATTCTTCATTAACAGATATCAAATCCTTAGGTATTTGACTCTTATTTCTCATTATAAATTCTCCAGCATAATTAACTAGACTTTGACTATTTCTGTATGTAGTAGATATTCTAAAGATTTTTGCTCCTTTATAATATTTATCAAAATTATATACATACTCTATTTTTGATCCACTAAATCCATAAATACTTTGCCAGTCATCTCCTACCGCTACAATCTTTCCATGATTACTATCAATTATACCTTTTGTTAATAAATATCTTCCTTGTGATATATCTTGATACTCATCAATTATTAAATATTTATAATTAAATGGAAACTTTGTTGGGTCTTCCAAGCAGTTACTTGCATAATATATCATATCATTGTAATCGATTCCAAAAATAGTTTTATTACTAGTTAAAATAGCATCATAATAATTATAAAAATCTAATACAAAATATGAATTTGCTTCATAACTTAATCTTGTTGAATAATCCATATTATCTAAATATTCTTTTATTACTTTATCCTTTTGTTCTCTTTTATTTGAGGCTTTAATAGTGTCTATAATTTCATACCATAAGCTTTTTAATTTATACATTTCTCTAGTGGGATTTTGATCTAAAATATCATTATATATTTCTATTTCACTTCTCTCTTTTAATTCTATACCAAGTTTAGTCAATTCGACTCTTAGTGTATTGATTATGTTTTCTCCTTTAACATAATCAATTTTTATAAACTTGTTATGTCTATTATAATGATATTCTTCTTTTATCTTTTTTATCTTTTGATATTCTTTTACTTCTTCACTTTCATAATTGGATAATCCAAAATATTCAATATATATTTCCTCTCCTGCATAATTAATAGTAAAATCCGGTCTATATTCTTTTCTATCTTCAATTAATTCTTTGTATACTTTTTCATATTTATAATCTATTCCATTAATAAATAGGAAATTAGCTATTCTTGCTTCTCCAATCGATTTAACTAACTCTCCTTTTAATGTTCTTGGAGTATCTTCATTCATTCTTCTATTAATTGTTCTATATATTTTTTCTCTTAATTTATCCCCTGCTTCTTTAATACAATTTTCTTTATATGCTTTAAAGTATTCATCAAAAGAATTAAATTTAAAATAATTATTTGCTAGAAATTTACCTAATATCCATGGTTTATTACCTTCCATTGGATTAAATTCATTATTAACATAAATGCTTGCTAATTGCCTAAGCTTATTATTATCACTAAATACTTTGTCTCTCATGTAAAATTCAAAAATTTTATTTCTATAATTATCTTCCACTATAAATATTTTTCTATCTTGATAATAATTTCTAATATATTTATATCCAAGTGAGTGAAATGTAAAAACATTAGCAGGGATATTGAAATCATCTACTATTCTTTTTCGTATCTCTTCTGTTGTTTTCTTGGTAAAGCTTAATACAACAATATCAGTTGGATTAACATGTTTTTTGTCCACTAGATACTTTACTTTAGCTGCCATGGTAGTCGTTTTTCCTGTACCAGCTCCTGCTAAAATTAAAGAGTAGTCTTCATCAGCTAAAATTGCTTTTGCTTGTTCATTATCTATATGAATATTTGGATCAACTTCATTAAACATATTATCGAAATATATTTTATTTTCTTCATACATTTTATCTAGTACTTTTTCATTATATTTATCAATACCAAAATCCATAGGAATTACTTCACTATGGTTTTCTTTTATATTAGTAAACAAATAATTAGAAATATACAAATTGTTATTTAGTTTATGTAAAAACTCTTCTATCATACAACCACCTAATTATACAAATAGTATAACATATTTTTATTTATTAAAAGAAGATAAAAATAATTACTAGATAATAATTCTAGAATTGGTTTTAGTTTATATGAGTTAGATAAGAATAATGAAATAAAAGATATCAACAAAATTGTTGATGAAAATACAGAATTATTAGAAGAATTAAATAGAATTAATTCAACAGTTGAAGAAGAGATTAATAAACTTCTTAATAGATAGTAATTCTTAACGTTTTAATTATCTTATAACTTTAGTTTAACAAACAAAAAAGTGAACCATGTTTTTGTGTTCACTTTTATCTTACAACTATTGACCTAACAACACTCTAATTACTCCAATTACAAATGCATGAAGTGGATAGAATGATATGTATAGTTTTTTAAACCATCCTTCATGATATCCAAGTTTTCCATTATACAAACTTATTACTAATGCAGCTCCAACATGACCTATAATCCAAGGTATGTAATCTTGCATTTTCTGAACCCAACTTGAAAAACTACCAAAATCAGTTCTTACCCAGAAATAAAATGGTAAGTATACTGCAAATATTAGAAGTAAAACTAAAAAGCGTTTCCACCATTTCCAAGTATATTCTTTAGTTTTAGGATTTCTTGCTATTCTAATAAACCAATAATAAGCAATTACTAACCATGGACCTACTAGATTAAAGTTTCCTTTTATCATATAGTTTGCAAATCCAAGTAATAAATATGAACTAGCAAGAACAAACAATACTTTAATATCAAATTTATTCTTTTTATCTCTTGGAACTAATTCTTCAGTAATAAACATTCCTAAGAATCCTAAAAATAAAGTAAGTATATTATTTTGAGAATCAAAATAATTAGAAAATTCTAAACCACATTCCATCAAATCATAAAAGAACTCAGAAACAACTATCAATACAATTAATGATGATATATGTTTTAAGACTTTATCTTTGTTTTTACAGTAAACTAAAAATCCTTCTGCAAGCAAGAATGCATATATTGGAAATGCTATCCTTCCAATGCTTCTCATTATAATTTGATTATCAAGTAAAGTAAATGCAATATGATCTGTTAGCATAGTAACCATTGCTATAATTCTTAATACAAAACCGGTCATTTTATCTCCTTTCTACTTTTTCTTACTACTAAGACTAAAGTTAATATTATTATAACATATAAATCTGATTATTTATTATAGTTTTAGTTTATATTAACTTGATAAGAATAACGAAATAAAAGATATCAACAAATTTTAAGAAGATATTAATATAAATAGATAAAAAAGAATCCAGTAAAACTGGATTTCTTTTATTTTATTATTTCTAAATATCTATCAAGTATCTTCTCTTCTTCTTTTGCTACTATTTTAATAAAATCTGTATAGTCTTTTTCTGTATGAGCTTTATCAAGTGCTTCATAGTACTCTAAGCATCTTTTTTATTTAATTAAAATCAGCTAAATTAATATATGCATGAGATATTATTTCTTCTTTTCCTTCTAAATCTTTATATAGTGTTAATAAATAAACTCCTTCAGTATTTCCATTAGTACTTGCTTTCCCATAGCAAAGCACTGCATAATTTGTTCCGGAAACTAATTGTTTTCCAACAACAGCTATTGGATTATAAGACATTCCTGTTAATGTTTTAGTTACTTTTTCCCATGCACTTGAAACTTCTTCATCATCTAAAACATTTAATTTTCCAGGAGCTTCTACAGTCCATCCCCCTACTACATCGTTAGAATTATAATCTACATTCTTATTTGTGTATTTAGAAAAATCAAAATCTAATACAGAAGTAATTGATGATTTACCTTGTAAATCATTATAAACAACAACTATTTTATATGATGTAGTTGGATTTTGTACAACTGGAGTTCCCTTTGCTAGAAACATATAATTAGTTCCTGCTACCAATTGTTTTCCAAGTAATGCTACTGGTTCAATTTTTAACCCAGTATATTTTTCTTTTGCATCATTAAATATTTTGATTTCTGCTTCTTCTAATCCAACTTGCTTATCAGTTAAAACTGTTTCCCATCCTCCTACCATATGAATATTTTCACCAGTTTCAACCTCTTCATTCTCTTTTTCTTCTTCTTTTTCTTTTCCACATGCTGTAATAGTTAAGCAAAGAACAACTGCTAATGTAAGTATAAATAATTTCTTTTTCATTAAAACACCTCCAATATAATTATAATAGAAAAAATTAAAATCTACTAGTTTCTTTCTTTCTTTTATCATGATATTTTTCTTTTTCTATATACATCTTATTATCTGCTTCTTTATATAGATCAAATATATCTTCACCATCATTAATAGCATATCCAAAAGAGCATGTATATCTTGTTTTAGTTAATTTATTTTTTACTTTTTTAATATATTCTTCTACTTTTTTCTTTTCTATATAGAAACAAAGTACTACAAATTCATCTCCACCTACTCTATATACTCTTACATATCTTTTATCAATACTTAATAATACATCAGAAATAGTTATTAATGCTTCATCTCCACCAGTATGACCATATGTATCATTAATCATCTTTAAATCATTCATATCAATTGATATTACTGAGGTAATTCTAGTTTTATACCTTTCTAATTCTCCATAAAAAGTATTTCTATTGAATGCACCAGTCAATTCATCAATTTTGTTATATTCCATATATAAATATAAATAATAAACTAATATACATATTAATATTACATGATCAAATAAATTATTATCGTTTCCTTTAAAATCAAAAAATGCCGCTACTGTACAAGCAATAGCTATGAATGAAACCATAATAGTTTTCATTTTATTTTGACTACTATGCTTTCTCACTATTATATATATAAGTAGTAATAAATATAATATACACAAAATATGTGTAGAATAACCTAAAGGTCCTCTTTGAAATGCATTACTTTCACTAAAAGAAAATGCTATATCAGAAAAGAAACAAGTACTACATATTAAGCAATTGATAACAGTCAATAATTTAAAATAAATAATACTTTTATTTTCCGTTAACAAAGAAATAAAACTTATAACCACAACTGGTCTTATGGAATAACATATAAAAGAACAAAATAATCTTTGATAATTAAATGAGTTCCAAGTTCCAAAATATTCTTCCAAAGCGTTAAAAAAAGTGACTATTGTAATAGCCAATAATAATTCTTTTAATTTATTTGATTTACTTTTTTCTATCTGTAAGTTATTTTTTAATAATAAAGTAAACCCTATAATTAAAACAATTAATATATAGTTTTTTGAAACAAAATCAATCATTACATCTTCTCCTTCATTATATTTACATTATAACATATTAATATAATTTTCTAATATAGATTTTATAATCAAAATTAAACTAATATTAATAAGTTATTATTTCTTGATATATTAATTCTGCATATCAAGTTGAAAGATTAGAAGACAAACAAAACAAAGTTACTTTAAATAGAGTAGTTTAAAAATAGTAAAGTATTATTAAAAAACAGCAAAACGCTGTTTTTTTTATAATCTTTTATTAAAATTACCATCTATTCCAACATAATCATTTTTTACCATAAATACATCTTCTTTATTTATTTTAATAAATTTTTCCAACTTATGTAGTTCATATCTTGATAGTATTAAATATGTAATATATGTAGGTGTTTTAGTACCATCGCCTACTCCTTTCCACCATGTTGCTCCTCTATTTAAATCTTTATTAACAAAATCAAGTATCTTAGTTGGTTTATTCTTTGTAAAAATAATTGCACAACTGCAAACATTTTGATCATGTAATTTATCTAATGAAATATTTTCAACTATAGAATACATTATTGAATAAATCATTGTAGGTATTCCATACACAAGTCCACATACACCATATACAATTGAATTAAACATTAAAGCAAATCTTCCTACACTAAACTGTGGAAATTTATTAGTTAAAACAATTCCCAAAATATCAGTTCCTCCAGTTGACCCAGTTGATGATAATATAAACGCACAACCAACTCCTACTAAAGTTCCCCCAATTAATACGTTAGCAAGTAAATCATCAACTAAAGGATCTTTTGGTATAGGAACAATTAACATTACTATTGTCTGTACCACAATGGTATATATTGTTCTAGTACAAAAACTTTTATTGATTTTATGATAAGCTAGTATAAATAATGGAATATTAATTGCAAAATAAATCAAACTTGTAAAATTATTAGTAATATTTAATAAATATTGTACTAAATGATTTAATAACTGAGCTACTCCTAGTACTCCACCACTATATAAATTATTAGGTTCTACAAATAGATTTATTGACAATGAAAAAAGTATTACTCCCATAGTACATTTAATTAAATCTTGAGTATTCCATTTAAAAATCTTATGTAATTTATTTGCCATAAAAAATCACCATAGATATTGTATCATTTTAAAAAAAAAGAACAAGAGTAAAAAGAGAAAACAATTAGTTTTCTCTTTTTTATCATTATCTTTTCATTGGATTTTCTAATGAGTGCTCTTGTTCTATTAATGGCTCTAAAGGAATAATTCTATTATTATTTTTTTCTAATTCTTGTTTATAAAAATCAATGAATCTTCTTGGAATAGTCCAAATGATATTTGCCTCTTTTTCAAATACTTCATCATAGCTGCTATGCCCAATTACAACTAATTCCTCTTTTCTTGGTATACTATGATGTCTTTGTCCATAACATCCTCCAAAATTCATTTTATCAAAATAAAATTGTTTCATCATAATATCCTTAATTTCTAAATCATCACTCAAAGATCTTAAATATGGTAATTCACAAATTAGACATCTAATCTCAAATGGTTTACCATCCCCAATAGCATAACCTTGTAAATGATTTTTTCCATAATGTCTTAATTCTTGATAAATATCACTTTCTGTTACAACACTCATTAATTTTTTTACCTCTATAAGATCTTTATCAAATGGATTTTCATCCCATCTAGATGTATTAGTTCTATGAGCAAAATAAGTCCATCCTTCAGGGATCATTATACAATCTTTATTCATAAAGAATCCTTTTTTAATAAGTTAACACTTCAAGCGCTTTGTCTAATACTACATCTGATTCACAAGATTCTTCTTCACATTTTATTTCAATTGTTGGAGTTATTCCAACTTCTTCAATTTTATTTTTCTTAGAAGTAACCCACTCTTTTGATGAGTACATAATATTTCTTCCATTTGCTAAAGGAATCATATTTTGAGATAATCCTTTTCCAAATGTTTTTGTTCCAATTACTGGAATATTCAAATTTTCACTTAATGCTGATGCTAGTAATTCACCACTATGAATAGTTCCTTCATTTACAACAACTACAGTTGGAATAGTTATTTCTCTTTTTTCTTTATTAATTACTTCTTCATATTTACCATTATTATAATTATGATATATTATTGAATCTTTTTCTAAGAATAAAGATGCTATTTTAGAAGCCACTTCAAGTTTTCCATCTTGATTACATCTTAAATCAATTACTATTCCATCTATATCTTTTTCTGCTTCTTTATAATACTTATAGAATTGATCATAAGTATTATCAGCAAAATTGTCTATTTTAAATACTCCAATTGTTTTACCATTTTTCTCTTGACTATAATAATAAACTGATTCAATATTAACTAAGTCTAATTCAAATTCCTTTTTAATAGTTTCATCATTTCTTAATAATTCTAATTCAATTTTTTTACCTTTTTTATATGCACTAATAGTATTAGAAAAATCATTATAATTGCTTGAATTATATTCTACACCATCCATTTTTAATATAACATCCCCAGCTTGGATACCATTTTTTTCTGCTGGAGAATCTTTAATAGTAGATTGAATAAATATTTGTCCAGCTTCGTTAACGTAAATATTTATACCAATTCCAACAAAACTACCTTCATTTGCTTTTTCATAATCAATTATTGCATTTTTATCATCATTTATATATGCATATCTATCATTTAGTCCACTTATTAAGCCTGATAATGAAGAAAACAACAAATTGTTTTTTGATGTTGTCTTATAAGAATTTTCTCTTATTTCATTATAAACTTCATCAAACTCTTTCAAACCTTTTTTACTGTCACAAAAATGACGAGTAACTATACTTCCTACACCTACTCCAATTATCATAGATAAGATCATTACAATAATTGTTTCTTTTGAATTATATGTTTTTTCTTTGATTTTACTTTCCTTTACAATTTTTTCTTCTTTTACTTTTTTTGAAATTATTTTTCTTGGCTTTTTAGTTTCTTTTTTAACTTCTTTTGCCATATATTTCACCTCTATTATAATTCTATCACAATAATTCAATAAAAAAAGTAAAACAATATATGTTTTACTCTACTTTACTTATTGAACTGTAAACAATTCATTCTTGATTTGTTCTACTCCAATTGCTTTAGATATTCCTTGTCCGCCTTCTACTTTCATAAGTGTTCCATTAACTACCTTCAAAGTATCTTCTGAATTAATATTTACAAAAGAAGCATCCTCTACAACATATTTAGAATTAAATTTTTTACTTAAATCAACAACATACAATTTTGAAGTATTTACATTTTCTCTAAAAAGTGTATATATATCAGAATACTTGTATGAATCTTTAGCATCAAAATCATAGAACAATACATAATATGAGCCTTCTTCACGTTTAAATGAATTACCTGCTAATATTTCTACATTTTGAATTTGCGTATCTTTCTTTTTACTTCCAAAAGATATTTCACCAGATGCAATCGCAAATATTAGATAGAATGCTCCAAGAATTAATATAACTAATCCAAGCATTTTAATCATTCTCATCATTTCATCAGAATCACTTGAATAACTATTTACTTTTTTAATTTTATTTTTTTTACTCATAATAATCACCAAAAAAATTATAACACGTTCTATAAAACAATGCTACCTTTTTCCCTTTTCTTTACTAATACTTTTTTTTCATCTTTGTTATTACATTCAATTCCATAGTCCCTAATATTATCCTTTGTTGCTTTAAACATATGTCCATTTATAATTACAACAAAGAAATCATTAAGTTGAACACGTTTTCCTTCATTAACAAATTCTTCATAAAAATGTTCTTCCTTTTGAATTTGTTCTTCACTTTTCTCAAATTGTACTTCTTTATATTCATCATTTGGAAGAATAATAAACTTTCTTTCTTTTGTATCTATTTTTTCATAAAATGGATATCTTCCAACATATTTAGATAACTCATCATATGCGAATGCACAATGAGAATAATCTAATATATAACCTTCATAATCATTTTCTTCTGTTTCATCAAAAACTACATTAAATGCATGAGTAGTATCCATACAATAAAATACAGGAATCTTAAATATACTTAACAAATTACTAGCTATTAAAGCATATTCAGTACATTGTGCACTTCCTGTACCATAAAAATCTTTAATACTATGTTCTTTAATTGGTTCATAAAAAACATAATCTTCTTTTAATAATAACTTATGCATTTGCACTCTATTCTTAGGTTCAAAATAATTATCAAAAAGCTTTCTACTAAAGCCATTAATTAAAGAAACTAAATCAAATATATCTTCTATATCCCAATCTTTAACATACTTAATAAAATCATATACATAACTGTCATCATCAACATAATAATAATATCCACAATTTGAATCAAAAGTAAATTGTTTACCACATGCTATTCCATATACAATTTTTGTTCCTAAAGGAATATAACCATCCCAAAAAGGAACACTAAAACTATATCTTTCTTTTTTATTTGGATCAAAATCACATTCTTTTCTATTTATTTCTGATTTTGTTCCAATTAATCCTCTATAACCATTTAATTCTTTCGATTCTTTTGTGGCTTCTTTAATTAATTTTTTAGTAAGCCAGTATAATTGTTCATCATCTTTACATTTTTTAATTCTTTCAACCACTTCCATAAAAAACCACCCATATAACTATTTATTATAATATAAAAATACAAAAATGAAACAAAAAAATAGAGATTTCTCTCTATTTCATTATAGGTATAGTGCTAATTGAATTAGCAATTTCTAAAAGTTCAGTTTTATTCATTACATCTGATACTAAATAGTATTCTATTCCTCCACTAGTCCAATTGAGTGAATTATCTGTTATAGCTCCAACAGTATCATTTAAGAAATATGGTTCACCAAAGATAGGTATTATTGAAAAATCTTTATCAATATTAGCAGTTTCTTCTACTAATAAGAATGGTTTTTCTCCATCAAAAGTAAGAATAATTCTCTCTCCATTATCTTTAACTACTTTTTCTTCATGAGTTAGTACAGTACCATTTGGAACATATAGTGGATATATTATATTATCTATTGACGCAGTTTTCTCATCTTGTTCTGGTGTTTCTATATCTGATACTATACTATCTAAGTCAAAGAAATCATCATCAAACTTTGGATTATCATCAATCTTATCAAAAGTCATTTTCATTTCTATAACATCTTTGTCATTTAATACTTCTATTTTTTCTATATTAGCATCTTTATCAACATATATTTTTTGTTTAACTAAATCAATATTATTTGGATAATTTACTTTAGTAGTAATAACATATTTATTATCATTTTCTGTTACTTCTTTTTCAGAATCATTATTAATATCATTTAGAATAGAACTAAAAATATATATTTGAGAATTATTAAGTGGCCAATTACTTTGAAATTTAAAACTCTTATTTAAAGCAGGAGTAATTACATACACTTCATCATTACTCTTAAGTATTATTTGTTCATGTCCATTTGATTTATTAATAATACTTACTCTATAATTATCTTTTTCCTTATATGAAACATTAACATCATAATTATAGGTATCTTCATTATTTGAAATTGATAAGACGCCTTGTATTGTATATTTTGATAAATCACTTAACTTCTTATCTAGTTTTTTTACTATATCATTACTTCCTTTTGAACATCCAATAAATAAAATTGAAATCATTAACACTAATAATAATCTTTTTTTCATTATTAACTCCTTTTCTCAATTAATTATATTTATATTTTTATTTATTATTACGAATATTTAAATAATTTATGGATACCATAATAATAAAAGGAGGTAATATGAGAATACTTCAAAAAATTGCCCTAGTATTAACAATTATTGGTGCACTAAACTGGGGAATGGTTGGTTTATTTCAAATAGATTTAGTAGCTTCTTTATTCAATGGAAGTGATGAAATC
Organism: uncultured Erysipelotrichaceae bacterium; assembly: GCA_902793375.1. Taxonomy (GTDB): domain Bacteria; phylum Bacillota_I; class Bacilli_A; order RF39; family UBA660; genus RUG13868. The sequence goes on from CADBDE010000003.1 coordinate 106,895, forward strand.
ATTTCTAGAATAATATATACTATAATAGCTATAGCAGGAATTATAAACATTGGTCTATTACTTGAACCAATGGATAATGAAAATGAAAAAATGCACAGATAATGTGCATTTTTTTAACCTAATTTTGTAATTCTAACTTTGATTTCTTTTACTCTCGGTGAATAAGTCACTGTAGAATTATCTCCTCTTGCTTTTACTTCAACAGAATGTTCTCCTGCCCCTAATCCTTTTAGATCTACATAAGCGTAAATTGTTGCAGGCTCAATACTATCAACAGCTTCCTTGCTTCCATTTACAATAATTGTTGCAGTTCTATTTTGTTCACCAATAACTTGAACACTATATCCATCTGGAACATTATCCGCATTAATTGGAACATTTTCTATATCACGTGATACTATGTCACCAATTTCTACTTTAACATTTATTGTTTTTTCACTTATTTCTCTTACTCCAGTTGGTTTAGTTAAGTTAATACTATAAGTTTTGTTTTCTTTTAATCCTGTAACATCTACAACAACAGGTAAACTATCAATAGCATTTATAGATTCTTGGTTACCATAAATAGTTACTTTTTCAACAGATGGAGTAATAGTTTTTATAGCAACACCTTCAAGTTCTCCATCAAGAGATATTTTAATTGGAACTTCTTTCTTAGGAGAAGATATTTTCAATGTTGCATTTACAGTAGATGGAACTATTTCTACATTTAATTTATTTCCTTCATCATCATATGCAATTAAAGGTATTTCTTCAAGAGTTGTTGTTCCTTCTTTAATATTACTTAATTTGTTCATATCTACTATTGCTTTTACTGTTGCTACTTCATCAAGTCTATGAGAAGCACCTTTAACAATTACATCATCACGATCAAGTACAATTCCTTCAATATTTAATTTAGAATCCAAACTTTCTTTATGAATTATATCGGAAGAAACTTCTTTAGTAATAGATATCTTATCATATATTCTAATGTTTACTGATGAAGGATCTACTTTATATTCTACTGATGAAACTTTTTGTTCATATTTAAATCCAACTGAATAGTTTCCTGGAGTATAACCAGTAAGGTCAAGTGTAACACCATTTAATGGGTATTGTTTTGCTAGATATACATCCATTTTTCTACCAACTAAAGTTACATCTACTTCTTCAGGTACTCCCTCAACTACATATAATGCTTCATTATAATTAACATTAACTTTTTGATTGTATAAAACTTCTGCAGAATTATCTATCAATGATATATGCTTTTTATCTATTGCATAAAATGTTATTAATGCAAACAATAATGAAATTATTATTAATGACTGTCTATTTGTTAATACTTTTTCAAATTTTGTATTTCTATTTGAAAATAATTCTATAATATTAACAAAGAATTTAGTTACTGGTGTAACAACCCATTTATCAAGGAATTTAATTATGGATTTAATAAATTTAACAATGTTCTTACTTATTTTCTTCATAAATTTCTTCCTCGTCAATCTCATCGCCAATATCTAATTCTTTTTTAGGTCTTAATTCATCAACCAACATCATTCTAACATCATCAATTGATAAATTATAGAATAATTCTCCCTTTATGGCAATTGATAATCTACCAGTTTCTTCAGATACTATTAAAGCAAGACAGTCAGTTTCTTCACTAATACCTAAAGCAGCTCTATGTCTAGTTCCTAATCTTTTATTTATTTTTTCACTACCACTTGTAGGGAATACTGCTCCACCACAAGTGATTCTATTTCCTTGAATAATTACTCCACCATCATGCATTGGGTTATTTGGGAAAAATAAAGCAATTAATAAGTCACTTGTTAAGTCACCATATATTGGTTTAGCTTTTGAAATATAATCATTTAAGCTTACATCTCTTTCTATTACAATTAAAGCACCAATCTTTGATTTTCTCAAATAATCCATTGATTGAACTATTTCATAAATCATTTTTTCTCTTTCATCAACTGTAAGTACTTTATGTCTTCCTAATAATTGACTTCTTCCTAATTGTTCAAGAACTGATCTTATTTCTGGTTGGAATATTATAATTAATGCAAGTGGTCCCCACATAATTATATACTCTAATAACCACCCAATTGTTACTAAATTAAATATATCACTTGCTATTTTTAAGACTACCATTATTAATAGTCCTTTGAATAACAAAGTTAATTTAACATTATTTTTGATATTTTTTAATATATAGTAAAAAATTAACCATACAATTAATATATCAACTGCTTTTGTTAAAGCAGATAATACTGAACTTAATGTTATTGTCATAAATCCTCCTTTGTTTTATTAGTTTGTGCTTGAATTTAATACTAAAGGTTCTTCAACTTTTTTTTGTTCTACTTGAGGTGGAGTTACTGCAGGTTGAACTACAGCAGGTTGAACTACAGCAGGTTGATCTACACTTGTTTGCGATTTCTCATCACTTGAATTAAGTTCCAAAACAGCCGGAACTTCTTCTTGTCCTTCTTTTTTCATAGCATCAACATTATTATTCCCGTTTGCCATAGCACTAATAGGCATTTCGTTAGCCACTTCTTCATCAACTGATAAAACTTGTTTTGTTTCCATGGCAGCAATTGCTGCTTCTCTACCAGACTCGATATCATAAGTTTTCTTTTCTTTTAATTTTTTATTTATCTTTTCCCTTTTATTATCTCCAAGAATTCCAAGAACGTAAAAGAAAGCAAAGATACAACCAGCTAAATAAAGCCAGTAAAAAATACCATCGAAAATATCCCTAAATAATTCCAACACTATCATTAGCCTTCACCTCTATCATAATATATGATACCATTTAAGAGTAAATTTTACAAGATTACAATAAAAAAAATATAATTAATAATTATATTTTTTAAGTTATTGAAGCTTCATAGATTTTACTAATCGAATCTCTTAACTTGTTATCAAATTCTTCTTCGGTTTGATTAACATTTAATCCTTCTAGAAGTGCTCTGGAAAAACTTGCAATCATTTTATTATTTAATGCAAGTAATGAACAAGCAACATCATTAGTATATCCACCTGACAATGCTACTATTCTTACTACAAAGTCATAATTATTTAAATCAAAATAATAATTTGGAATAGTTGGAATAGTAAATTTAAACATTATTTTATATTCAGGATTCCAATTTAATAAATGCATTATTATTTCTTCTTTTAGAATTTCTTCACATAACTCTTTATCTTTTGAATTAATATCTACTTCTGGTTCTATAATTGGAACTAAATCATTTTCACATATTATTTTAGCAAATTCAAATTGTTGATTAACTACTTGTTTAATTCCTTCCCTATTTGCTTCATAAATAACTGATCTCATCTTTGTTCCAAAAATATTTTTTTCTTTTGCAGCTTTTAAAGTATCAACAAGTCCTGGAATATCTTTCATAAGTTTTACTCCATTTTCTTGTTCTTTTAGTCCTTTATCTACTTTCAAAAAAGAAATAATATTCTTATTTTCCCACAAATAATCAGCAGTATATTTATCTTCTATTTTTGAATTCATTGTTTTTTCAAATAAAATAGTTCCAAGAATATGCTCACTAGTAAATTCTTTACTTGTTATTACTCTTTTTCTCATTTCGTGAATCAAGTCAAACATTTCTTCTTCACTATTATATTTATCTTCTCCAATTCCATAAAGTGCTAAAGTTTTAGAACTACTTCCTCCACTTTGATCTAGTGCTGCAACAAATCCCTTTCTTGATTTGGCAATTTCTAATTTTAAAGTATCCATATATACCTCCATATAATATATTTTATCTTAAAAAAGAAAAAAAGAAATAATTATTGATTATTTTCTTTTTATTTTACAGATAATTATACATTTTGATATTGAAAGTTAAATTCATTGATTAATTATGTTATTACTTTTTTCCTAGTTTTTCACTCTTAATTCTTAGTTGTTTCACAAGAAAAGTATTTAATTGTTATTTTCATATGTCTTAATAACAAACAAATAACCTTGTTTTAACACTTTTGTTTTGCACTATTCGGAGTCTATCGACTCCTCAACATCTTTGCTTACGCAAAGATTGATTCTAGAACTATAGATGCTCGGCGACCACTACTAGCTGCATTTCACAGAACCATCACCATACACGCTGCAGTTCTCGTACGCACCGTAATCGTTGCAGTAGACGCTGCCATCCGAGTAGACGTCGCAGTTGAAATTGGGGGCATAGCAGTACACGAAGGACGAGTAAACATCGCAGCTATTATCTGAGAATACCTCTTGTACGTGTTCTTTTTCTGCATCATAATTATTTGATTTAAAACAATGCTCAGTTCCATTTCTTTTTATACAAACTGCCAAACTGTTATCTGAATATAATCCTAATGTTGTTGGGGGATTTGTTCCATCATATATGTAATTTGTTGGATTATTACTTCCGCTAGAATTTGATTCTTCTCCTGTTTCAGAGTTTACTGGTATTAGATTCTCTGTTATTTCTCCTTCTTTCTTACAACTATTTCTTTCTGTTATTAATATTACTTTTCCTCTTCCATCTAGACTTCTATTAGTCTTTATATCTTCTGTTGTTAGATCACTTTCTATTGAATCAGTATCTAGTTTATCATATGATACAATTCCTTTTACACCTTGTCCTGCATCATCTACACTTGTCCAAAAATATGAGTATCCTTTTCCATCATATGTTACTACTACATATGCTCCATTATCGACAAAATCACCATATGGACTTTTCATTGCATTTTCTGTCTTCACACATTTAACATCTAGATAATATGTTGCATCTGTATCATACATTTCAAGCTTTCCTGCATTAACTAAGTTTCTAGCTGACCCAATTACCTCTTTTGCTGTATCTACATAAGCATTTTTTCTTGAATCACTAATATATCTTGTTACACTTGGTATTGCTATTATCATTAAAATACCTAGAATTATGATAACTGCTAAAAGTTCAATTAAAGTAAATCCATTTTTCTTTTTCACCTAACTTCTAATCTCCTACTCTACTTTGATTTTATCATAATTGATAATATAAGTAAATTAAAAAAAAACTAACAATAATGTTAGATTTTTTACTTCTTGGAATAATCCAAGTATCATTCAATATGGTGCCGACTATCGGATTCGAACCAATGACCTACGCGTTACGAGTGCGTTGCACTACCAGCTGTGCTAAGTCGGCATATAAGAATTAATTGTTAAAATCAACAAGCAATTCATGTATTAACTCTTCTTGATTATTTACATCAAATTCTTCAATTCTATCTACTCTACAACGTTCTGCTATTAATATAGCTTCTACTTTTTTTACTGCTAAATCAAGTTCATCATTAATAACTACATAGTTATATTTAGACATTTCATTAACTTCTTTATAAGCATTTTTAAATCTTTCGATTAAAGCATCTTTAGTTTCAGTTCCTCTTTTAACAAGTCTATTTTTTAATTCTTTCATAGAAGGTGGCATTACAAAAATAAATATTCCATCTTCTTTTTGTGCTTTAATATTTATTGCTCCTTGAATATCTATTTCAAGAAGTACATCATAACCATTATCTATATCTCTTTCAACTTCTCTTTTTAATGTTCCATAATAATTTCCATGTACTTCTGCATATTCAAGAAAACTATTATTTTCTATTTCTTTTTTAAATTCTTCTTCTGTTACAAAAAAGTAATCTACTCCTTCAACTTCACCATCTCTTGGCTTTCTAGTTGTCATTGAAACAGATAACTTTAAATTTGAATCATGTTTAAGTAACTCATTATGAATAGTACCTTTTCCTGCTCCAGATGGACCAGAAAGAATAATTAGACTACCATGATTTTTCTTACTCATACAATATCCTCCGTAAATATATTATAACCTACCAAAGGCTTTTTTCAATTATATTTTTTTCTAAATCTTTTAAATATATTCCATTATCATCTATAATCATATAACTAGCACGAGATCCTCCTCTTGGAATAGTAGTTGATCCAGGATTTAGATAATATTTATTTCCCTCTTTTTCAATTAATCCAACATGAGTATGACCATTAACAAAGATATCAAAATCAACTTCAGGTAAAAAGTATTTATTGTATCTATGTCCATGTGTACAAAATATCACTTTATTAAATGCTTCAAAGTAATAATAGTTCATAAATCCTAGTCCTGATTCTTCTACATCTAAGTCTCTATCACAGTTTCCTTTTATAAAAAATGCATTATTAAACTTTCTATATTTTTCAACAAGATTACTAGAATCATATCCATAAAATAAATCACCAAGAAATATTATTTTATCTGGTTTTTCAAAATCATATATATCTTTAACTAAATCAAGTTTATCACTTGATCCATGAATATCAGAGACAAACATTATTTTCATAATATCACCATAATTATTATAACAAAACAGAATGTATTTTGTACATTCTGCTTATTATTTATTTTATTTTTTCAATTGATTTAAATACATAATGATTGTTTTCTTTATCAAATGTTAACTTATATTGTGAAGCATCATTTTTGTAATCACTTAAATCATCAAAAGTTATATCATTTATTTTCTTAGTTTTATCAAACTTTGTAGACATATTACTATCATTTACTTCAAAGGTCTTAATTGCATTTGTATTTGACATAGCATCATTTAAAGTTTTATAGAAACCAAATGTGTTATTATTACTATTCATTTTACGAACAACTACATAACCGTATATTTCAAGTTTATCTTCAGTCTCTACTGTTTTATAAAAATCTTTTAAATATCTCTCATATACATAATCTCCACCTTCTAAAGCTGAATAATATACTTTTTTGTTCTTTTCAAAGAACATACTTAAACTACTAATATGATATGATTCAAAACTTTCTTCAACATATTCAGCTGTTTCACCGAATAATTCCTTAAAATATTTTTCTAAAGTTGCTGATGATAGGTAATATTGTTCTTCATTATTTCCAACATAAGTACTATTAACATCTTTTCCTTCAAAATAGTTTTCATCACTTCCATGTGTACTATAAAAATTACTTACAAAATAAGCAAATGCTAGTCTATTCTTATATTTTGAAGATAAATCATTAAACGTTACTAGGTCTTTACTAAATAATTCTTCATTTTGAATGTCATGAACATAATAACTAAATGTTCTCATAAGAATAACAGCGTCTTTATCAAAATCTTTTTCTTTTACTATTTCATTTACTTGAGGTTGTGGTTCAGTATTACTTTTTTCATTATTAGATTTATTTTTGTTTTCCTTTTCGCTAAATACTTCTTTACCAAAATAAATACCTAATCCAAAAGTAAATAACATAAATATTACAATCATTACGATTAACCATGCTGACAATGCTTTTCCTTTTACTGTTTTCTTATTGTTCCAAAATGTTCTTTTTTGTTGATGTACTTGTTGTTGAGATTCTTGTTTTTCATCTAATATTTCTTTTATTTTATCTTCTTCCATTTTATTTTTCTCCTATCCTTATTATTATAACATATTTTTTTAAATATCTATTACATTAATTGCAATAATATCAATGTTTGATTTCATTTTTATTATATCTTCAATTTGTTTTCTATTTTTACATTCATATGTTAATTCTGCAACACCATCTCTATATGTTTCAGTTTTTAAAATGCATTTCTTTTTATTCATTAAATTAATTATATCTTCTGATTTAACACTATTAACATTTAATACTAATAACTTTTTACTATCTTTCTTTGCTTGAAATATAAATGATATAAAGTATAATACTCCAATAATTAGAGTTGATAAAATAGTTACAACGTATAATCCAGCTCCAGACATAATTCCAATAGTTATCGCCCAAAACATAAATATTGTATCAATTGGATCTTTAACAGATGTTCTAAATCTTACTATTGATAATGCTCCAACCATACCAAGTGATAAAGATAAATTAGAATTAATTGTTCTAATAACAATAGATGTAACTAGGGCAAGTAATATAATTGATAATGAAAAAGAATGATTGTAGTTTGCACCCATATAAGTTCTTCTATAAACAAAATTAATAATAATTGCTGATAAAATTGCTATTGTTAAAGAAAGCAAAATATCATTAGTAGGTATTGTATTATTAAACTCTTTACTAATATCATCTACTATACTCAAAAACATCACAAATCAATCCCTTTCTTTTCCATACATAAAGCATATTTTGATAATCCAATATTTGTCATATACACTTCTTTTAATAACTGCTTAATTACATATGGTAATCTTTCATTAAATTTTATTTCTATTAATATTTCATTTGGTTCTAATACATTAAATAATGGTAAATTCTTATCAAATAAATCATAATTAAATCTACTTGATTTTATTTCTTCATCAAAAGTAATTCTTGTATCTTCTAATTCATATACATAAGCAAGTCTTTGATAATCTACTATTACCATTGGTACTAGATTTTTATTCTTTATGTCAAATATTAATTTATCTAATATTTTTCTATCCCCTATTTTAATTTTATCATACTCTTTTTTAATTAGATAGGAATATTCTTTTTTATTTATAATATCTTTTTTCTTATAAGATAAATCATTATGTTTTCCTTTTATTTCAACTGAAATATAAATATCTTCTAGATTATAAACTCTTATTCTGTATTTACTTCTATCTATAATTCCATCTATTTTATCATGATATGCAGTATGGTATATATCATCGAAGTATAAACTTCTTATATTATAATATCCATCGTAATGAGGATCTTTTTTCATAACTGAACGAAGTTTGTGTTTTAAAAGTCTCGCTGTATTTTCTGATATTAAGTATTTTAACTCATGTCTATAACTCTTTTCAAAAGTATTCATTGTATTCCTCCTGAGATAAGCCAAAATATTGTTTTGTATATCTAGGGATTTTACTTACTTTTGATAAAGATTCTGTTCTTACTCTGTCAACATAATATTCCCATGAATTATAATTTCCACCCCATCTTGCAATTTCTTTATTCATTTCATCTTTAATTGATTCATATAAATGGTTATACACTGTATTAACATGCTCTTCTGTCCATACATTTTTCATAATATATGATACTCTTTCAACAAATCTCATTCTAAATTGTTTATTTTTAAAAAGTCCTTTAATTAATGAAGTATCTGGAGGAAATGTAGATAAATATGGGTTTTGTAAATAATCTAAAAATCCAGGACCAGAATCATTTTTTAATCCATAATCACTATCATATAAAACCATTCTAATTTTACCATTATTGATATTATTATTACTATACATTCTAATATTTTGCAAATCATAATTAAACAAAATAAATTCAAAAACATAGTAATCTATATAATTATCTATATCTAATATTGTTGAAACATAATCATATGCTTCCTTACTACTTAAGTCATGTGTTTTTACATAATTTAACAAATTCCAATAAAAATCTCCCGTTCCATTTTCTACTCTATTATAAACAGGATGATAAATATTAGTAACGCCATCTACATTATGATTATTTAATATAAAATTATTATTAACTTTTTCTCTTATAAAGTATAATCCATAATAATTACCATTTATATATAATGCGGCAGGTTTAGCAGCTTGCGCATCAAGTGAAGAATAATCAACTGCCATTGTGGAAACGAATTCATCTCTAATCATTGAATAATTTTGTTCCTGTGATCCACTTCTTAAAACTAAATCATTAAATTCCACTAATTCTTTATCATCAAATACTTTAAATTTTAAACTATTATCATATTCTTTACTAAATTTTAAAGAATAACTCTTTTTATTATATTTTTTACTTTCACCACCAAAAATCTTCATACCACAACCTAAAGAAAAAGAGGAACTATCATCATAATACTCAATAAAAGATGGGACAGTTATATTTGCCCAAGGATTATTAACTAATAATCGATAATTCTTACTATCCATACTTAAAGATACTACTGGAATTTTATGGTTTTCATTTATTATATAAGTATTAGTAATTATCTCACTATTTGCTTTTTGATTCTCGTAAGAAATTGCTTTTACTACAGTTGTTTTATTTATATTAAGTGGGCTTTCATATTTCATTGAATTAGTATTTGGAGTACTACCATCTAGTGTATAGTATATATCTCCAAGACCTTCAATTTTTACTTCTAAACTAGATACATCATTATATACTCCACCATCTTTACTAAATTCAGGATTAATTGCTAGTTCTCTTATTCCATTATCACTATTTGTATATCCAGGAGTAGGAGTTTGAAAGTAATAGAATCCATTTTCATTTCCTCTTCCATAACTACTTCCTCTTGGAATATTATGAATATATAAAGAATCAATTAAAACATCATCTTTATAAAGTAATAATCCTTTAGCAGAAGATAACTTAAAATTAGTATGATTATATGATGAATTAGATAAAGAAGTATTTCCTGAGGCCATTAAAATATAATGTATATTTGGAGCAAGAACAAAATCAGGTAACTTATACATTTTTTTATCATCTTTATCAGTTGTTAAATAATATTCTCCAAGATTAATTGCTACTGGACTATTATTATATATCTCAATCCAATCATAAAATTGATTTCCATTTTGAGGTAAATAAGCTGTATTAGAACTCATTACTTCATTAATTAAAAGTCCATTAGTATTTTTAAAATATTCTTTTTGAGAAGATATTTTCCCATCAGTTGTATTTGGAAATCCTGGTGAGATATCTGAACTTTGTCTCCATCTATCTGAAAATTTAACATATGCTAAACCATTTTCCAAATCATCATATTTTACTCTATCGACAATTCCATCATGTCTTGTTAATAGAACTTCTCCTACTTTATTTTTTAATTCAAAAGAAGAATTATTCTTATCATTTATCCTATTAGTAAATACTAAATAAGAACTATGAGGTTGTAATACATCATTAGGAAATCTCCATTTATATAAAGCCTTTTCATCATTTGTTAAATAATAATCATTTAAATTAATTGGATTATCACTTTCATTTGTAACTTCAACATATCCATATAATTTTCCATTAAATGAAACATTTCCTTCATTAGAAGGTAATACTTCAGTTAATGATAATCCATTATTATCTAATGGTTTTGGTGCAACTAAAAGTTTTTGTCTTCCTTCTTCATTATTCTCATATCCAGGAGTAAGTAAATTAGATATAACCCATGCACCATAATGATTTCTTGACATAGAATAATTGTTTTCCATCTCAAGTGTACGAACAGAATCAAGTACTTTTCCATTTGGTCTTTTTAAAGTAATTAATTCTCCACCTTCTTCTTTTAAAGCAAAATTAGCATATAAGCCATCTTTCTTTTCACCAATTAGATGAACAACTAAATAAGATTTCTTTTTAATAATTACTTCAGGAAAAATCCATTTAACTTTACCATTATCTTTATCACTTAATCCATAATTCAATAAATTAATATCTTCTTCTGTACCATTATATAGTTCAATATAATCATAAGAGTTTCCATCAGAGTCAATATAAGCTCCTTTATTAGAAGTTACTATTTCATTAATTACTAATTTTCCAATTTCTATATCATCACCAGTAAGTGAAATAGAAGTAAATAACTTATTTTTGTCTAAGCCACTATTAAAAAGTAATAAAGTAATTATTACAATGATTGATCCAAATAAATAAACAAAGTTCTTTTTTAGTGCCTCTACATTAATCATAATTATTTTTAGATACTCCTATTATTAAGATAATTATAACATATTCTATTATATAAAAAAAGGTTAAACAATTATTGTTTAACTTCTTTCAAATAGACTCTAACTCTAATAGTTTTTTAATGACTATAATTAATATTTGACTTTTAATTAAATATAATTTATATTATTTTTTATCTTTAAAAGAAAAGGACGCTTTATGAAAAAAAATATTAAAATAACTAATAAAGTAATAGCATTTATTACTTCAACTGTATTAAGTATGATTGGATATACAGTAGTTAAAAAGAATAAAGCATTAGGGGAAGACACTTTTTTTAAAGGAGATAGTGTAATATCTACAAAAAATGTAAATATGAGACTTGATACATCAAAAGAATCATTTAAACTTGGTGAAGTTAAAAAAGGTACTATTGTCGATAGAATTATTTCTTTAAATGGTTTTGATTTAATAAAATACAATGATAAGTTAGTATTTGTATCAAATGAATTTACAAATGTTGATGTTAAAGATACTAATAATGAGTATTATAAAATTGAAAAAGATAGTGATATTATACATACAACAACAAAAGTAAACTTTAGACTTGGTCCATCTACAAATGAAAAAAAGATTTGCTTACTTGATAAAGATGAAGAATTAGTTGTATTAGGAAAATCTATTTCATATAATGATCCAGAAGATATTTGGTATTTAGCAAAATACCAAGACAAAATTGGTTTTATTAAAGCTGAATTTACAAAATCATTAAAAGAATATATTAATAGTATTGATCCATCAATTAAAGATGTAAATATTAAAGAAATTGGATATTTAAATGATAATTCTCAAATATTTGATTATCAAGGATCTGTTATTGATAATATTGAAGCATATCAAGTAGTAAAAGTTTTAGAAGATAAAGGTGAATACTATTTAGTTGAAATAAATAATACTATTGGATTAGTATTAAAAAATAATGTTAATACATATGAAGGTAACTTTGTTGTTGTTGATTTAAGTGATCAAAATGTGTGTATGTATAATAATACAGATATTGTATTTAAAAGTCCATGTACAACTGGATCTGATCAAAGACCAACAAGAGTTGGAGCTTTTTCAGTATATGAAAGAACTGACACACGATACTTTAGTGAGTCAGCACAATCAAAACATATGTGGGCTAACTTTGATCATGGAAATGGTTTACACGATGCACCATGGGAAGATCCAAAGAAATTTGGAAATGAAAAGTTTAGAAAGAATAATGGTAGTAAAGGCTGCGTAAGACTTCCTGATGAAGCTGCAATATTCCTAAAAAAATATGTTAAAAAAGGAACTAAAGTATTAGTTAAAAAATAAAAAAGGACACTTAAGTGTCCTTATTTTACTATTATTCTAGCAGTTGTTGTTTTACCAAAGTTAGAAGTAGTAGAAAAAGATGTCTCACCTTTTTTCAAACAATTTATTTCAATTGTTTGACAAGCTGTTCCAGTACATATAGTTCCTGTTGGACTTATTTTTGTTACTGTTGCAATTTTACTATTTCCAACAGCTATCTTAGATAACTTAGCTTCTCCATCCATTGAATATGTTTTAATTGTAGATATTATTTTTTCACCAACACTACATGTATATTCTACTGATGATATTTTTGAAATTGAATCATTTGAAACTATATGGTTCTTTATTACTCCATAATAATTAGCTTCATTAAAAGTATAATTTGCAGTTGTTGTATTTAAACTAAACTTGTTTTTAATATCATTAAATGAATCATCCCATAATCTTGCAAAAATACTTGGATTATCTTTTTCATATGAATAATAAATTAATCCAAAAGATTTATAATCAGTTGCCTTGTATGCCCAGAAAGAATAACTTATAAAGTTAAAATCATACAATGACATAGCATAACTCCATACCTCTTCTACATCTTTCCATAAGAAACATGTTTCTCCAACATAAAGAGGTACTCCATATTCTTTCATTTCTTTAACATCTTTATCAACTTTAGTTTTTATTGCATTTTTTAAATCGTTAGTTGTTCCATTTCCTGGAAGAATACTATTGTTATTTGTAAAGTAATCATGTACTGAATAAGCAACATTTGTAAATCCATACGCACTAGGTTTCTTTAACCTACTAAGTGAATGTACTGTTGCTGACTCCATTGGAGCTTCAATAAATATTATATGTTTATTCTTACATCCATTTTCTACATTTCTTATTGTGTTATATGCTTCTTTAATAAATTCTTCATAAACAGTTACTTCATCAGTTCCAATAGATGGTCCTGGTTCATTTAATAATTCATAACCAGCTACTCCAGGATTATCTTTGAATCTTGAGGCAATTATTCTCCATATTTCTATTGCATTATCTCTTGCTGCTTTACTCTCTCTTTTAAAGAATGTATAACCACCTTTATCATTTCTAATTCCACCATTATTTTGTCCACCATCTACAACATGTAAATCAAATATAACATATATACCATATTTCCTACATTCAGATACTATCCAATCTAATCTTTTTAATCTTGATTCTAAATCTTGTCCAGTTAACATTTGATATGTATATCTTTCTTGTGCTGGGAAAAATGTAAATGATACAAAGTAACTCCATTCAACAGGAACTCTTACAACATTAATTCCCATTTCAGAAAGTTTAGAAATATCAAAACTAGTAATAAAATTATCATAATATGCATCATTTAATTCATTATATCTATTTGGGAATCTTTTCTTAATAACATAATTTATTTGAGCATTATTATCAGCATATTCTCTATTAAATGGTTTTTCAGCTGTTCCTATTTTTGAAACATTAGTAACTGGACTAAGTGAAATTGCTCTACTTAACCATTCACCTAAATTAAATCCTCGTAGTAATACAGTATTTCCACTTCCTACTTTTACAAATTTTGTTCCTTCAGTTTTTAAGAAATCTACATCTTGAATGCTTTTATCTTTTCTAACATTAATACTAACTTTAACAGTTTCAGAACCATTTTTATCTTTTCCAACAAGTGTTACAGTTCCAGTTTTCTTACCAACTATTTCTCCATTAGTACCAACTGTAGCAACACTACTGTCACTAACATCCCATGATACAACTTCATTTGATTTTTCAATTTTATTTGTTATTGTTTCACCAACATTTACTGCAATTATTTGATTATAATCACTCATATTGTTTCTATCATTTTCAGTATAATTAGCTGGTTTAGTAGATTCTTTATTATTATTTTCAGAATTTTGCTCATTATTGTTAACTATATCATTAGGTGTATCATTATCATTTAATTATTCATTAGACTCTTCAACAATATTACCAAATTCATCAATATTACTTTTATCTCCAATTATTATTTCACAATAACTATATTTATCCGGACTAGTTTCAACATATACTTTAATTCTAGTCTTTCCTTCTTTTAGTGCTGTTATAACACCTGTTCTTTTTTCAACAGTAGCTATTGTTGGATCTTCTGATTCATATATAAGTAATGAAGAAAAACCTACATCATTTATATAACTTCCAACAAGAATAAATTCATTTCCAGTTTTCATATATAATCTAGAAGTATTTAACTTTATATCATTACTCTCTTTTTTATTGTTAAAGAAGAGAAAAAATGAAACAATTGCCAATATTATAACTGTAAGTATTACTCCTATTATTATCTTAGTATTACTCTTTTTTTGTTCCTGATTATAAAAAAATGGTTGATTATTAATATAACTATTATTCATATATAACTCCTTATATTAATAATACCATTTATATTGATTTATTTATTAAAAAAATTATTAATTATACATAATTAATAACTTTTTTTACACTACTTAACTTAATTATTAAATCTATTAACTTATTTCTTTAAAATCAACAGCAAATCCACCAACATCTGCTAGTTTGTTAATAAGTAAATTTAAGTTGTTTATTTCTTGTTCTGTTTTGCATGACAAAAGTGCTTCAGAAAAATAAAAAAGAGACTTTTTAAAATGGTCAATTTTTTTTGTAATATCTGCTATTGCTAAAGAAACTTTTAAAGAAGTGCATTTACTGTTTAATTCACCATTAGATTTATCTTCGCTTGGTAAATACCATACATCAAAGTAAGCACTTTGAACTCCACCTGGTATTTTTTTTGATACTGATTCCATATTTTATCACCTAGTATCAGTATATCATAATAAAATGTGTTTTAGTAGTTAAACAATTATTAATAAACAAAATGAGATTAGTCTCACGACTAAGCTCTTCAGGGGGAGCAACTTACCAAGTGTTGTATTAATCATAACCCCTGCAAAATAAAGGTTTTCTATTTTTATAGTTTATTATCATTTATCCATTATTCATTAAAAATATATAAATATAATGGGTGAATAATGGGTGAAAATTTATGACATTAATGACGTTATGACATTACTTTGTGAGAGCCTCGCACACAAACGTCATAATGTCATTTTTAATTTTTATTAGCTTTATCACATACAAAAACTATTGCATTTAATATTATTAATATAAAAAGTCTCTTTAAATTATCAACTGTTTAATATCTCAAGTGAGTCTATTTTCTTTATTACAAAAAAACTTCTTATTGAATCAAGCAATAAAATCATTATTATAAATTTAAAACCATACACATTTAATCTTAAAATATTAATTTGACTAATATATTTTCCTAATAAACTATTATCAAATAATAAATAAATGAAGCTAGCAAAGTATAATAATAGAATAATCATAATAAAACTAATTAGCAAAATCATTAATAGTTTTGTAAATAAAAACAAAGTAATTTTTATATAGCTATATCCCATTATTTTTAACAAAGCTATATTTTTCAATTCATTCATAAATATATTTTTAATAATAAATAAAGATACTATTAAAACGATTACTAAAATAATCATACAAACAAAATCAAATGTTGTTTGTTTTTTTTCCATTAATTCTATTTCCTTTGTATTTGCACTCCCATCAAGTATCCCATTTATCTCATGTTTATCAAAATAATTTTTTAATTCTTTTGTATCAATATAGTTTTTTAAAATAGCATTATACTCATTATTACCATTACTATTAAATTCTTCAAATTCAAAACTATTTTTCAACTTATCTATTTTTTCTTCATCCTCTTCTAAAATAAAATACGTTCTATTTTCAACGGGGTCTCCATATTTTTCTGCAGTAAAAAATTCATAATATCCACTTATTAGCTGAAAAACAAATGATGTTAATAATATCAAAATAAACATTGCAATATATATTATGTTTATTTTTTTATTTCTAAAAGAACTAATTAATATATTAATCATACTTACCAACTTTTCTTAAATGAATAATAGAACTGATAAAGGCAATTATAAAAGGTATAACAATAAATAGTAATATCAATTTTATAATATCATCATATGGAATAACAACACAATATTTAAACATCATAAATGGATATATTTTTAATAATAAGTAAGCTATACCACATATGACAGAAGATAAAATTATTCCTAAAAATATGCATAGTAATATCTTTATAAAATTTGATAATAAATAAACTCTTCGAATATTTCCTTTATTGTAACCTAATATGTTCAATTCTTTATAGTAATCTTTATTCTCTAAATAATCTTTTTCTAAAATAATTACTATCAAAACCACTACAATTATTATTAATGGGATAGATACCTTATTTGTTTGTTTTTCTAATTCCTCAATTCCTTCTTCGTCAAAAAACAATGTAGGAGTTATAGTGTATCCTTCTTCTTCTAGTTGTTTTGTAATCAAATTAACATTTTCTTTGGCATCAACTTCTATTATAAATCCCATGCCTTTTTGTAATTCATATCCTTCTTCATCATCTTTGTATTGTTGTAAAACAATATCATGCATTGCTTTCTTGTTTACATAACACGTATATTCATCAATATTATAATCATTATTTTTATATGTTCCGATAATTTTAAAATCTGTGTTAAAAACATATGAATGATCATTTTTATTAAAATATAAAATTCCGAAATATTTAGCAGTGATTTTTTGTCCAATATATTTACTTATATTCAATTTATCAAAAATACTATAATTCTTTAAATCGGCACTAACAGGATAAAAGTTTTCAGGACATATCATATAATAATTATCATCATCAGGGAAATTTGTTCCCTCAACTATTTCTGGAAGCGAATTATTATTAGCAGGAATTATTCTAAACTCTCCTGTTAATTTACCCTTATTAAATTCTTCTACTGTTACCCCAAAACCAAGATATTCATACATATATGATGCTATATTAATATGTTCTTTTTTTTCTAATTCATCTATATAAATTGAATCATAAGTATTTTCTTTACTTACTTGTAATGTTCTATATTCTAAAGAATCAAAAACCTCTTTTTCATACATATTTTTTTCTGATTCATTATTTACATAATTTATAATTGTGATGCTCATAGCAATACCTATGATTAATACACTTATAATGTTTGTTTTTTTTCTCAATTGAAATCTTACTAAATCAAATATGTGCTTCATATTATACCTCAATTAATTGATGATTCTTTATTGTTAAAACAACATCTGCATATTTTTTAACTCTATCATCATGACTAACTATAATTACACATCTATTATTTTGCCCTAAAAGTTTTAATATTGATAAAATATGTTCAGCATTTTCTAGATCTAATGCACCAGTTGGTTCATCTGCTAGAATAACATGTGGCTCATTCCCTAATGCTCTAGCAATAGCTACTCTTTGCTGCTCTCCACCAGATAGTTCTTTTGGAAAATGTGTTTCTCTATTTTCCAATCCAACAAGTCTTAATAACTTGTATGCTTTTTCTTTCATTTCTTTTTTTGTCATTTTCTTATTTAAATACATTGGAAGCATTACATTTTCATAAGCTTTCATAAATGGATTTAAGTAATACGATTGGAATATGAATCCTATTTCTTTATTTCTTATTCTTGCTTTTTCATTTTCTGTCTTTGCTTTAACATCTTTATCATTAATAAATATTTTTCCAGTATCGTAATCAAGAAGTAAACCAAGAATTTCAATTAATGTACTTTTCCCAGCTCCGCTTTTCCCTATAATGCAGTATACCTTGTTTTTTTTAAATTCGTAAGAAATATTTTTTAATACTTCTACTTTCTTCTCTTTTGTAATATAGCTTTTTGAAACATTTTCTAATTTTAACATTTAATCCTCTTTTCTTAAAACAATTTTATTATTTATTTCTTTTGTTTTTAAATAAAAATAATTACCATTTGTTAATATATACTTATCAAAAGTATTTTTTTCAATCTTTAATAAATCAGATAAATATATGGAATATAACTCTTCTTTTTTTCTCATATAATTAACTCCTTTTGATATTCTTAAAGTTTCTTGATAATCATAATTATTTGGATAATCCAAAAAAACTAATCTCATATTTGTTAATATTACACTTAGTTCTATTTCTTTTTCATCAACAATTAAAGTACAATTATCTTCAATTAATTCTATTTTTTCTCCCTTTTTTTTCTTAAAATCATACATATTTAAACACTCCATTCTTTTTAAAATCATAATAGTTTTTTTTATACTTCCACATTTTTTTCTTTTTTTATATGCTCTCTAATCTTAACATTTTAAGTCTCTTTTCTTAGAATAATTTTATTATTAAAATGAAAATAAAAAAAGAGCAAATATTTCACATTTTGATTATTTGCAAAATATCTCTCTTTATTTTATATAAACTAAATATTCATTTTCTATTTTTTTTATTAATTCTAAATCACAATTTCCTAGTACGCATGAATTAGATTTAAAATCATATATATATTGATCTATTTGATCATCATTACTAAATGAAATATATTCTAATGTATTACTATCTAAGCCATAAAAAAGTTGCTCTTCAATCTCTTCGTTTTGTATTGTTATTAAATATACATTTACATTATAGAAGTATTCCTCTTTAATATTATTGTTTATTCTTTCGTATGACTCTGATGATTTATTATAATTAAAATTTTGTTTTATATACTCTGGCATTATTTCTTTAACTATATTACTTTCTCCATCAGATATTGGTTTTTTATATTTATTAAAAATATTGCTATTCTCATACATTTTTTTTAACTTTAATTCTAATGTATTGGTACTACCATCTTCCAATTTAACATCTAGTTTTAGGTTATTGATAATAAATTCTAAATCATTATATTCAAAATATTCGTTATAGTTAAATATATTTTCATATAAGTTATCTAAATGTGATAAACTACCTTCAAATATTAGATTATCCATATTATTCTTTTTAAAATATAATTTAACATTTGATACATTTTGATTCTTCTTAAGTTCTAAGTTTCCTACTCTAAAGTAGCTTTTCTCTTTTGAAAAAACAAGTATACCATTTCTTATAGCAAACTCTTCATTTTCTCCTTCAATTTTATAAACCTTAATCGAATTAAAATTATTGATAAAGTAATATGTTAAAAAGCTAAATAATAGTCCTAATATAACTATAATACCAATTATTAATATCTTTTTCCTTTTCTTTTTTTCTGCTTTTATTATCTCTAATGGTATAGAGTCAACTTTAATACTATTATTCTTTGTCTTTCTTTCTCCAAATAATAATTCATTAATTGAAACATCAAATAATTCTTGCATCTTAAATAATAATTCAGTATTTGGTATATACACTCCTCTTTCCCATTTTGAAACCACAGTTCGATCAACATACAATTTTTCTGCAAGTTCTACTTGAGTCCAATTTTTTTCTTTTCTTAATTTTGAAATAAACATTCCGATTTTCTTATTATTCAAAATAATCAACTCCCATATAGAATCACAATGATACTCTTATTTTAACATAAAAAGAGAGTATTAACATAAATAATCTCTTAAAAAAAGGGTACCATCATTTAAATCAATGCCCTTACAAAAATATATTATTATTTTTATTTTGTCAATTTTGTATTATGTAAAATACAAAAGTGCGTTTTTTGATGTTTTTGTATTATTAAAACAAATTCTTATTTTTTTATATAGGCAAATAATGGGTAGAGGTCTTAAGTAATGCTCACAAACCCCTTAAAACAAAATGAGATTAGTCTCACGACTAATCTCTTCAGGGGGAAATATAATTATCAGTCTGTAACGATACAAATTAATCTAAAAGTCTTATATTTAAATGATTTGCTATTTTACTAAATATATTATAATATACTAAAAATCATGTCATTTTAGACTATTGGTAGTTTAAATGGTAGTTAAATAACAAAAAGAAAAAAATAACATTGTATTTCCTTTTACGATTATTTGTGTTATAATTTAATCGTGAAAGGAAACGATTGATATGAAATATGAGGAGAAAATTTTAAGCTTATTTAATAATGGTTATCTTACAACTAAAGATGTTACTAACAATAATATTCCTAAAGTTTATTTAACTAAAATGGTTCGTAATAATATTATTGAAAGAATCAGTCGAGGTGTCTATATTAAATCAAATGATATTCCAGATGATATGGTAGTATTACAAAACAAAAGCAAAAATGCTGTTTATTCTAATACTACATCACTATTCTTACATGGATTATCTAATAGATTACCAATTAAATATGATATTACAATTAAAAGTGGTTATAATGGATCTTTACAAAATACATCTAATGTTAATTTATTCTATGTAAAAAAGGAATTATTAGAATTAGGTGTTATGGATTTCGAACTTGATTCAGGATACTCTATTAGAATTTATGACTTAGAAAGAACTATTTGTGATATTATTAAAAATAAAAAGAAACTTGATCAAGAATTAGTTAATAAAGCCATTAGAGAATACTTCTATAGTAAAAAGAAAAATACCATTAAACTATATAATTATGCAAAACAATTAAATATCTATGAAAAGGTAAAAAATACATTTGAGGTGTTAAAATGATTAAAAATAAAGATTCTTTAAAAGCTAAAGTTTCCAATTTATCAAAAGCAACAAATATACCAAATAAATATATCATTCAAAATTTCATGTTTGAATCATTACTAAAAAGAATATCATTATCAAATTACAAAGATAAATTCATAATTAAAGGCGGATTATTATTATCCAGCATATTTGGAGTAAATCTAAGAAGTACTATGGATTTAGATACAACTATAAAAGGTTTTCCACTTACTAAAGAAAATTTAGAAAAAGTTATTAATGAAATAATATCTATTGATATTAATGATAATATAAAACTAACATTAGAGAATATTAAGGATATTAGAATAGAAGATGAGTATTCAGGCTTTAATGTTAATATAAATGCTGAATTTGACGGATTAAAAACTAATTTAATGATTGATGTTACTACAGGTGATGTAATTACATATAGTGAAGTTGAATTCAATTATAAAACTATATTTGATGATGAAACAATTTCAATAATGAGTTATAACTTTGAAACAATAATTGCTGAAAAATTTGAAACAATCGTATCTAGAAATATAGATAATACAAGAATGAAAGACTACTATGACTTATATATGTTTGTAAATCTTAAATGGAATGATATTGATAAAGTTGTTTTAAAAGAAGCTATTAAAAATACATCTAGAAAAAGAGAAACTGAAAGTTTCATTGAATCAGCAGGTAAATATATAGACATAATTGAGAATGATAATTCAATTAAAGAATTATGGAATAGTTATATATCTAATTATGAATATGCTAAAGATATATCATATGATGATGTAATTAAAGCTATAAAAACAATAAATGAAATTTTATAAAAAATAAAAAGCTTTGTGCCAAGTTGGCGCAAAGTTTTTTTATGACACTTGTGTCAGTTATGTCACTTTATATGTGATACCCCTCATACTTTTAAGTGTCACAAGTGACATTATTAATCTTTTTCTAATAATTCATATGTAATTTTTAAATTCTCATCAATAATTACTTTATATAAGCATTTTGTTTGCTTTCCAGAATTATCATCTTTAAATATTACTTCAAGATTAGATGCACCACTATCTTTAGGGATTAAATATAAAGCAATTCTATATTTATAATTATCTACATCAAGAACTGAATTTCTACTATCAAATTTAACTTCTAGATTATTTTCATTACCAACAAATGCTTTAAATTCTGGTGAACCACATACATCATTACCACAATTTATATCAATATCAAAATTTATTTTATTATATTTATCTTCCTCATAGTATGTAACTTTATATTCATCTAATTTTAATTTAATCTTATTAATATCAATATTATACTTAAAATTCTTTGTGTTAAGTATGTCTTTAACCAAATACTTTTCTTTATCATTTATAATGGCATACACGTTATCACTTTTTATACAAGGAAAATAATAAGTTCTAAAGTCATCCTCATAAAATTTTTCTAATGCTTCGGCACATGTTTCAGTTTCATCAACAATCTTAATTGTTGGATTCATTTTTTTCATATAATCGTCTACATTTTTATCATATAGCTTATTACGAAAAAAGACTAATAATATAGTTGATAATACAACAATAATAAGAAAACTATATATTACAATATAACTTTTTTTAGATATTTTATTTTTTTCTAATAAAAATATGTTTCTAATTAAATTGTTTACTGATTTTATTCTAATAATTGAATATAGGATTAGTGCTCCAGATAAATTTAAAATTATATCATCAATATCAAATCTTCCAGATGAAGTAATTAATTGTAAGAATTCAATTAATAAAATAATTCCTGTTGTAGTAATAGCAAAGTATTTATATTTATTTTGCTTTTTAAATAATAATGGTAAAAAGAATGCCATAGGCATAAGTGCTACTATATTTCCTATTAAATTAAATAATACATTTCTAGTAGAATACATACTATTAAACTCTCTAATATATTCACTTATCGTTTTAAATGGTATTAAATTAATATTTTGTTTCATATTTGAAAGATTACTAATATTTATATTAATACCACTTCTTCCCCACATTGAATCAAACATTGTTAACGTTAACAATAGTAATAAATAAAGTGCAAAGAAAATATATAAATTAATAATCATAGGTTTATTATCATTTCTATATTTTGACATATATCTTCCGCCAAAATATATAAATAAACAATTAACTGACAATAAAATAATTCTTCCATTTTCAGATAATATTATTTTTGAACTAATTTCAAATATAAAATAGATTCCTAATATAATAATAGATAAAATATAAAAAAATAGAGATTTATTTTTTTCTTTCATCAATCTTAACCTCACAATCTTTTAAAATTCAAATAACAATATGCACATTATTTCATACTTGCTAAATTTAAATTCATTATTTTTCCTCGCATTATTTTATCAATATAATCAGCTTCATTCCAACAATTCATCTTATGGGACTTTGTTAATAATTCCCTTATTTCATTTTCAGTTGCTTTATCAAATTTGCTTAATGGAAGTTCAGTATAATATACTTCTACATTTTCATTTTTTAGTGTAAAGTTGTGATGACTTGCTTGCAACCAATAATTGTCATTAGCTGATCTACTTACTCCTTGTTTTAGTTCCCAAGCATAAAAGTCTTTATTTTTTCTTAATAAAGTATAATTAAATATGTATATATCTTTTCCATCAATATTTTTAACAACATGGTGTTCATTCAAAATCGATGTTCCCCTTATACTAAAAGTTAGTTCTTTGTTGTAGATATTACACATCATCATATAGTTATCAAAAGTTACAGTTTCTTCATACGAATTATAATAATAATTATACATAAAGAATCCTAATAACAATATTATAATTATTAAAATACTTATTTTAATCTGTCTTTTTCTATTTTGCTTTAATGAATCTGCTAAGCTTACCATGTTTTTTTCTAGATTTTTAATATATTCTTTATCATCAACTTTTTCTCCACTCATTAAATCATTAATTGTTATATCTAGAATTTCACATAATTTAGAAAATAAAGACAAATCTGGTAAACTTCTTCCATTTTCCCAATGAGAAACTGCTCGATCTGTTACATTTAGTTTATCTGCCAACTCTTGTTGAGTCATATTTTTTTCTTTACGAAGCTTAAGTATAAATTTACCAATTTTTTCTTGATCCATATTTTCACCTCTACATAACAATTATAATATATAAATTATTAATTGTATCCACAGCGTTAGTAGAGTTTTATAAAATCGTAAAATTACTTAAAAAGGAATCGATTTCTCAATTCCTAATATCTTAATAGTCCGATTATCATTTTTCTATAATAGTATTCAATAATTCTTTATCAATATTTATCAAATTGTAATATTTTGAATTTAATTCAATATTAAAATAGTGTTCTATATTATATTCTATTTTTGCAATACTATTATTATTGTCATCAAATAATTCAATATGATAGTTTGGAGATGGTTCAGTTACAGGACCTGTCCATACTTTAGAATTACTAATTGCTGATATAAAATTATTAATATCATTTTCATCGGTTATTGTTTTGTTTTTATTACCAGTAATAATTATTTTTTTGGTTTTAGTCATAGTATCTTCAATTATATTCGGTAGTTCAAGTGTTCCTTGTTTTTGTAATGTAAATGTACCAAAATTATTATCACATTCTAATACTGCGATTAAATCTTTTTCTTTTCCAATTTTACATATTATCTCTTTATTCGAATTATCCGGTGTTAAAACAATATCAGCATTTCTAGTAATACTAAAACTACCTCTTATTTCTGAAATAGGTTTTGAATTATCATCGTTTTTGAAAAATGCAAACTTATTTTGTCCTGTACCATGAAAGTTAATAAATGAATGGTGATCATATACATATTCACCTTTATCATTTATTTCAGTTAAAGTCCATGCAGATTCAGTATTTTTAATTAATTCTAAAGTATCTCCACACATACACCCATCACAACATTCAGCTTGAACATGAGTATTAATTTCTCCTCCAATATGGATTCCCAATACTTCTAAATCCCAGCCATCTTCATATCCTGTAGATGAGTTTTCATTTAACCTATGTATTTTTGTGTATTTATATAATAATGATTTATATTCTACAGATCCACCATCTTTAAATCGTACTATAGAAAAGGGAATTAACATTATAATAAGTATTACTGCAACAACAATAATTATTACTTTTTTCTTTTTCATTCTTTATCCTCCAAAACAATTTTACCATACATATATAAACTATTATTTGTTAATTATATATTCAGTTCCATACTCATTATTAATAACTCTATCTTTTTTACTTTCACCATATTGCTGATAAAAGTATAATTGATATGTATAAATTAATTCATCAGTATTATAGCGATATGTATAAGTTATATCTTCTTTAAGAAACTCTTCATTTACATTAAATTCTTTTTTTTCTTGTATTGTATGCTCCTTAAAATCATTAATAAGATTAATTAACTTTTCTTCATCAGTTTCATAATCCAAATTAACAAAAGATATTTTATCTATAGTATTGTTATTGACAGTTAAAATTATGCTTTTATTAGTATCAATAACATCTTTGATTTGATAATTAAATTTGATAATTCCATTACCATCATTTACGGCAAACATGTTTACAATAATATTCCATTTAACCGGATCAAAATTAGGATATTTTGACTTTATATAGTCAATAACTCTAGCATACTTATCTTTATATTCATTTAACATACCTTTATCAATATTTTCAAGCTTAATACCTGAAATATTGATGCTTTCGGTTTTGATTACCATGCTACTGTCGTATTCTTCATTCTCTTCAAGAGAAAAATCAAATTGTTTCAACTTCAAAACTGTTTTTCCTTCTTTATTTTCTTCTTGTACTTCAGATTGTTGATTCTTTCCACAACCTGTAATAGTTATAAATGAAAGTATTAATAACATACTTAAAAAAAGTTTACTCTTCATATTTTACCTCTACGATTTATTTAATAATTGATGATAATAAATTAACAAATTCTTCTTCTGTTATATCATAAGATTCTATATCAAAATTATATCCTTTATATGAAAAAATAGAGATAAAACTATTTTGATTTTTAATTATCAACACTTCATGTCCATTAATTACTGATTTAGGATAGCTCAATACATAATCACTAGGACATCTAAGTGGCTTATACTTATCCGATAATGAAATTATAATTATTCGATTATTACTAGTATTTCTATAATAAAAATTATAGTTATTTAAAATATCATATTCATTCGAATTAGGATCACTTTTTACCCAAACTGTATCAGCATTACCATTATTGTCAAAATCTTTTGGAATTTCTAAATCTGAAAGTATTCCAAAATAAGGTATGCAAATACCATTTTTTATTTTTCCATCAACATCATTTGACGATGTAGTATTTTTACCACTATATTCATTAATAATTATATTATTGTTCTCATTATTATTAAATTCATCAAAATCATCTTCATTTTGATCGACTGATGAAGTATTCATATTATTGTCATGTTTTAATGATTTAGTCCTATTATCCACATTAATAGTAATAGAAAATATAGTGATAACAATAATAAATAATAATGGGACAAATACATATTTATAATATGTTTTAGATGAATTATTATCAATTTTATCAATTATTTTGTCATAATTATTCTTTTTATCAAAATCTTTTTTTATAGTCGTTTTCATTTTTTCTTTATTATTCATATTAATTACACTCCTTTCCAAAAAGTGAGCACAATTCTTTTAGTGTTCTATATATAATATTTTTTACATATGATTCACTAACATCTAAATCTTTAGATATTTCTTTAATAGTTAATTCAAGGACATAATATAAATAAAAAATTTTTGGTATATTTTGATTCTTCTTGTTTTTAATATAATTCCATATGTTATCCCATTCGTCTTTTTCTATTATTAATGATTCAATGTTAATACTATCACCAATATTTTCTATTGAATCATTTTCATTTTCGTTATTATCAGTATTAAATAAAGAAATAGTTTTAATCTTTTGAATTAATTTATAGTGTTTTTTTATTTTATTATTAGCTATACCTATTAAAAAACTTTTTATATTAGAATCACTTATTTCTTTTTTGTTAAGTATTTTCCAAAACTCAAAATAAACTTCTTGTACTATATCATTGGCATCATTTACATTATGACATTTTATTATTACATACTTTAAAAGATCAGAATAAGTTTTATCATATATACTATTAAATTTCTTTAGGTTTTGTTGACTAGCCATTTTCATCACCTACATAATAATAATTCTCTTTTTTTAGAAAAAAGTTTCATTTTCAATGATATTTTAACATAAAAAGGAAAGATTTTTTCTTTCCTTTCTAATCAGCTTTAAAACATTCAATCAAATTAATCATTATAATCAATTTTATTTATATCATCTAACATATAGATTAAATGTGTATACACAATATCTTTATCAAACTTTTCAGGTAAATTTAATGATTGATTTGTTAGTATATAGTTTTCAATTATTGGTATATCTTCCAATATTATTTTTTGATAGTCTGTTTTTTCTTTTATATCATTTAACCATACATTATCATATTTACAATCTAAATATACATTTTCTATCCTACCATGAAATACATTATAACCAAATGTCCATTCATAACCATTTATATTCATTGATTTTAAAACGTTTACTGGTTGATAATCCATAAACTTTCCAAAATGTAATACTTTTCTACTATTAACTGCTTTATTATAAAGATCTAATACTTCAGCCTTATCAATATCTGTTTCTAATTTTAAATCTTTTAAATCATCTATTGTTATAGTATTTTTAAAATTTCTTTCTTGAAAATAATTTGATATTTTTCTTATATCAGGTTCATAATTACTCCAAATATAGTCAACCCATATTGGTTTTACTCTATATTCAAACATTTCACCATTTTTATCCATTTCAGTTCCAATAGCATAAAAGTCATCTAAAGTTTTATATTTAAGATTAACACAATTATAGCTATAGTAATTATAGTCATTTTGATAATTTGATATTTCAAAATAACAAACCCATCCATCATCTTTTTCAACTGACGCATATCTACTAATAAAGCTTATTGGTTCATATGTTTGCTTTTTATTATTGTTAATTTCATAAATAGCAGCAATAATTGTTCCTATAATAATTAGTATTGATGCAAAAATAATAATAATTGTTCTCTTTTTCATATTTTTAATTTTTTTATCATTAGTTTTAATTGTATTAAAAATACTATCCTCCATTTCTTTTTTATTTCTTTCTTTTTGCTCACCATTCATTAGGTCTAAAATACTAATATCTAATATTTCACATAATTCTTTCCATAATGAAATATCTGGTAAGTAGTGACCATTTTCCCATCTAGAAACGGTTTTATCAGTAACTCCAAGTTTTTCAGCCATTTCTTTTTGAGTGATATTCTTTTTTCTTCTAGCTTCACTAATAAATTTTCCAATTTTAACTTGATCCATTTTTTCCTCCTTTCGAGACAATATTAACAATTATTACCACCGATAAACATACCATAGATGTAGAATTGAATAAAATGATAAGACAATTATATAGATTTTATTTAATTTTAACTATAAAAAGGGGAGTAACAATCTTACAATAAAAAGACCAAATTATAGGTCTTTATCATTATTATACATTCCACTAAGATTAATAGAAGGGTTGATTCTAGGAGGTTTAATTCCTTTTTTCTTATCTTCAATCCATCTTTTTTCTTCTTTTTCGTATCTAACATATAAATCATCTTTTTCTCTTCCATCTTCATAAACAGATGCAAACATTTTTGCTCTTCTTCTAAGATCCTCTATATTCCAAGCATATTGTTCTAAAAATTCTATGTATGCACTATTAAATAAATTTTTTTCTTCTTTAGACATATCTTTAGTAACACTATTTAATACTTCTTTTTTAGAAAAAGTATCCACAAGAATGTGGGTTTTATCAAGTTTATCTAGCTTATCTTTTAAGTTTTTAGTGGCTATTGTACCTGAATCTTCAGCATCTATAGAATTAAGTAGTTTCATATTTTCTTCAAATTGAAGATAAGCTTCTTCACTTATTTGATCATAATGACATGCTTTTAAAAGTTTACTAAAAGGGATATCTAATTCATCTGATAATGATTTTAGAGACTTAAGATTTGGCTTCTTTCGAATTCCTCTTTCGATTTTTGCAAGAGTATTGTTATCTACACCAGTTCTTCTAGATAACTCACGTTGTGAAATATTTTTCATTAATCTAGCTTCCTTAACTAAAACAGCCAATATAAGTTTTTCATCATTATTATTTTTAACATTCTTTTTATTCATAATAAAAAACAACTCCTTATACATAATATCCGACAAATACATCATAACACAAAATGTGAGCATTGTGAACTTTTTTGTTGACTTTTTAATTTTTTATGTGTTAATATGATTTTAGAAAAGTTGTGAGCGTTGTGAGTTTCACAAAATAGTGATCAATACTTTTCAAAGAATATTAAAAAGGAAAGGAGGATAAATATGACTGCACAAGAAACTTTAAATATTATTTCAAAACAATGGTGTAATCTAGCTGACTTAATGAAATTAGCTGGTGTTGGCAGATCCACTGCTTTAGTTATTAAAAATAATATAAAGACTAAACTAGAGAAACAAAACTACTATGTTCCAAAGAAAGCTGTACCTATGCAAGAAGTAGTTAAATATTTAAACATTGATGTTCCATATTTGGAATCAAGAGTTAACTTGAAAGGAGAATAAAATTATGGAGGCTTTTGAAGATATAAAAATAAGCACAAAAAAAGACATCATAATCGAAGGATTAATGAAGTCTAACGGTGTTTACTTAATTGTTTCACAACCTAAAGTTGGTAAGTCATTATTCGCACTACAACTTGCCAATTCTATCGCAAATGGAAAACCATTTATGGGTCATGAAGTTCTAAAGCCTTCACCTGTCTTATATGTTACTACGGAAATGTGTAACAGTCAAATGAAAGAAAGGTGCATATTACTTGATATAGATTTTAATCATAAAAACTTCTTTGCTATTGATTGTAAAGACTCTATGTCAGTAAATCTTATGGATATAGAATATCAAGTAAAAGAATTTGCCGAAGATTATAACGGAAAAGTTCTAATATTAGATATGTTAAAAGATATTGATTTTGGAGTTTCATATGATATTAACAGTTATCAAGATGTTGCACAGAAATTAATGCCTAAGATTAGAACTTACGCTAATAAATATAATTTAACAATAGTTCTTGTTCATCATATGAATAAGTCAGGTAAGACATTAGGATCAACTGGATTTGATGCTGTTGTTGATGGAATTATTAGGTTAAATAAAAGCACATATGATTCATCTACTATAAAGATGGAAACAGATAGTAGATTTTTTCCAAGTATATGTGATTATCTTAATAAAGATAAAAATGGTGTTCTTACACTTTCTCCTGATGGAATCGAGGATTATATAAACCCAAGCTTAGTCTATTTAATTAAATTAGTAATTATTAGAAAAAGTTTTGATACAACCATCGGAGAATTGATAGAAGACCCAAAGCTCTTTTGTACACCAACTCAACTTGGAAAGTTAATTAACAACAATAGAGCTTTGCTAGCTAATGATGGTATCACTTTTAAAGAATATAGAACTTCCAAAGGAAGAATGTATCACTTTGAATATCATGAGCCATCATTAGATGAAAATGATTAACGTGGCACGTTTTGTTTCGAAGAAATGAAAGTGGCGATAGTGATTCATTTTCTTGTTTTATTAATTTGATAAAAATTGATAAAACACTTGTTGCACAAGTGGAGGGAATAAATCCATTTTGTTCTCTCCTAACTTTGTAACAAGGCTATGGGATTTTTAAGGATCCCCTTAAACTCACGAATGGGCTATGCCCTAGTGAGATATGTCACTTTTATAAAAAAAGATGACTATATATAAGAAAGGAGTATAAATTTGGACAAAGATTATCAAGTTTTAAGGTTTGAAAACAAAATAAAACCGAAAGATATTGGTGGTCTAGGAGTCGAATTAGATGCTCGAAAAGGATCAGGAAATTACGATAAAGAACGTACTCAATTTAATATAGAATATGTTGGCCTTGATGGTCACACTAACCTAAAAAGTAAAGTTTATGACACTATATATACTAATAAAATTCACTTTAATAAAGGTGATAATACTAACCTTCTTAATGGTTGTATTATAACTAGTGGACCAGACTTTTTTAAAAAATTAGGACTACCTATGAAAGATACTGGAAGAACTTATATTGAAGGAAAACATATAGGAGAACCAATATATTGTCCTGATTTAAAATCAAAAGATGATATACCAGAGCAAGTATATAAATACTTCAATGAAAGTTTTAATTTTCTATCTGATTTTGTTGGAAAAGAGAATGTTGTTTATGCAGCGATTCATTTAGATGAAGACACTCCACATATGCACTTCTACTTCTTACCTGTTGTTAATTCAGTTCAAAGAAAAGTATTTGAAACTGATGAAACTGGTAAAAGAATAACAAAAGAAATTACAAATAAAGATGGACAAACTAAGCAAGTTCCAATTCAAAAAAGAGATGAAAATGGCAACTTAATATATAAAAATGAGTATGGAAAATTTCTAGATTCAGATCAATTTTGGAAACAAAAAGGTGGTAAAGCATCATTCGCAAAGATTCAAGATGACTATAACGAGTTTATAATATCTAAAGGATTTGATTTAGATAGAGGTCATATTGGAGCTAATAAACATCACCAAACGAAACTAGAACACAGAATAAAAGTATTAGAAGAAACAGCTAATCAATTAGAAAATCAAATAGCATTATATGAAGAAACAAAAACTATAAATATTGACACAAATAAGAATTTAGAAGAGATAAATGAAGATATAATTCTCTCTCCAACTAAAAATATATTGAATCAATATAATTCAAAAGATGTAGATAAACTAATTGATAAAGCTAAAGATATTAGTAAAAAAAATATATATCAAAAAGGAAAAATTAAAAGCAAAGAAGCTGAAATTAAACAAC